>NZ_JAWOVC010000007.1:0-50400 GCF_033339735.1 Vibrio sp. 2033 | reverse complement strand
GAGACTTGAACTCTCACACCTTGCGGCGCCAGAACCTAAATCTGGTGCGTCTACCAATTCCGCCACTTCCGCAACTTATTCTGTAGTTATCAAGGTAATTGGTAAAAACCTAAATAACGTTGTTCATGGTGGCTACGACGGGATTCGAACCTGTGACCCCATCATTATGAGTGATGTGCTCTAACCAGCTGAGCTACGTAGCCAAAACCATATTTTTTGTTCTCAACGCTTTGTTGCCTTGTCGTTGGGAACGGCGCGCATTATGCGAAGTTGAGTGAGATCCGTCAACAGTTTTTTTTAATAAATTTCGGAAAAAACCTCGTTCGCTTCCTTTTTAAACAAAGAGGCGTGTTTATGATCTAAAACTGGAAATAAATTAGCTTGCAGTTGCGTAATTTATTTTTGTTCATTTACTTAAGGTATTAAAAAAGCCAGCTTAACAGCTGGCTTTTAGTGTAAATGAAGTGTTTAGAATTCATTCATTTAATTAAACATTGAAGCGGAAGTGTACAACATCGCCATCTTTTACGATGTAGTCTTTACCTTCTAGACGCCATTTACCTGCGTCTTTTGCGCCATTTTCACCATTGAATTGGATGAAATCGTCGTAACCAACTACTTCTGCACGAATAAAGCCTTTCTCGAAGTCAGTGTGGATCTTACCTGCCGCCTGAGGCGCAGTTGCACCAACAGGGATTGTCCAAGCACGTACTTCTTTAACACCTGCTGTGAAGTAGGTGTGTAGAGTCAGTAGTTCGTAACCAGAGCGAATTACACGGTTCAGGCCCGGCTCTTCGATCCCCATATCTGCTAGGAATTCTTCGCGATCTTCATCTTCTAGTTCAGATAGTTCAGATTCGATAGCTGCACATACAGGTACAACGACATTGTTTTCTTTTTCTGCGAACTCACGAACCGCATCTAGATATGGGTTATTTTCGAAGCCATCTTCGTTTACGTTTGCAATGTACATAGTTGGCTTCAGTGTTAGGAAGTTTAGGTAGCCGATTGCTGCTAACTCTTCTTTAGATAGCTCAACTGTGCGTGCCATGCCGCCTTCAGTTAGTACTGGTAACAGTTTTTCTAGTACGGTTAGTTCAAATTTTGCGTCTTTATCGCCGCCTTTTGCCTTCTTCGCGTTACGTTGAATCGCTCGCTCACAAGAATCAAGGTCAGCCATTGCAAGTTCAAGGTTGATCACTTCGATATCTTCGATAGGTGAAACTTTACCTGAAACGTGAACAATGTTTTCGTTTTCAAAACAGCGTACAACGTGGCCAATCGCGTCTGTTTCACGGATGTTAGCTAGGAATTTGTTACCTAAACCTTCACCACGTGATGCACCAGCAACAAGACCAGCGATGTCCACGAACTCCATCGTCGTTGGAAGAACTCTCTGTGGGTTAACGATCTTAGCTAGTGCGTCTAGACGTAGATCTGGCACAGGAACCACACCAGTGTTTGGTTCAATGGTACAGAACGGGAAGTTTGCTGCTTCGATACCCGCTTTAGTTAGTGCGTTGAACAGAGTTGATTTACCTACGTTAGGTAGACCAACGATGCCACATTTAAAACCCATGATAGTAACCTTATTCAGCTTTGAACGTGTGGAGGCGATTTTGTGCTTTAGATAGGCCATCCTTAATCAGGATATCTAGACAACGAACAGCCTCATCAGCTGCTGCATCTAAAAGCTCTTGCTCTTTAGCTGGCGCTTTACCTAATACAAAACCCGCCACTTTATCTTTGTGTCCCGGATGACCAATGCCAATACGAAGACGATAAAAATCTTTGTTATTGCCCAGTTTGCTAATGGTGTCACGCAGACCGTTGTGTCCACCGTGACCCCCACCTTTTTTAAACTTAGCGACACCTGGCGGTAAGTCTAGCTCGTCATGAGCAACCATGATCTCTTCAGGTTTAATTTGATAAAATTTCGCAAGCGCTGCGATCGATTTACCTGATAGATTCATGAAGGTGGTTGGGATAAGCAAACGGAGATCCTGGCCATTGACCATAATGCGTCCTGTTAGACCAAAAAACTTTGGTTCGTTCTTCAGTGTAACGTTGTGAACGCGTGCTAATTCTTCTACAACCCAAGCGCCCGCATTGTGACGAGTTCTGGCGTATTCTGGTCCTGGATTAGCAAGACCAACAAGAAGTTTGATTTGTTGACTCAAGGTTAGGATCTCTCTGGAATCTCAAAAAGCGCAGTATGATAGCACAGAAAACTCACGGTGGGCGACCAAGGGATTTTCTAGTTATCAGTACAAATAAAAAAACACCCCAAAGAGGGGTGCTTTTGAAATCAGTGTAACTGAAATGTTCGTATTAGTTGAACATTGCAGAGATTGACTCTTCGTTGCTGATACGACGAATCGCTTCAGCCAGCATGCGAGATAGGCTTAGTGTTGTCACTTTACCTGTTGCAGCCATCTCTTTAGACAGAGAGATAGAGTCAGTCACGATAACTTGGTCAAGAACTGAGTTCTTGATGTTATCCGCAGCGTTGCCTGAGAATACTGCGTGAGTAGCGTAAGCGAATACACGCTTAGCACCGCGCTCTTTTAGTGCTTCAGCTGCTTTACATAGTGTGCCACCTGTGTCGATCATGTCATCAACGATCACACAGTCACGACCTTCAACATCACCGATTAGGTTCATTACTTCAGAAACGTTTGCACGTGGACGACGCTTATCTACGATTGCGATGTCGATGTCGCCTAGTGCTTTTGCTGTTGCACGAGCACGAACAACGCCACCTAGGTCAGGAGATACCACTACAGGGTTATCTAGACCGCGAGCCTGCATATCTTCAAGTAGCACTGGCGTGCCGAAGATGTTGTCTACAGGTACATCGAAGAAGCCTTGAATTTGCTCTGCGTGTAGGTCGATAGTTAGAACGCGGTCAACACCAACGTTAGATAGGAAATCAGCAACAACTTTTGCAGTAATTGGCACACGCGCAGAACGTACACGACGGTCTTGGCGAGCGTAGCCGAAGTAAGGGATAACTGCAGTGATACGGCCTGCTGAAGCACGGCGCATTGCATCAATCATAACAACCAATTCCATTAGGTTGTCGTTAGTCGGTGCACAAGTGGATTGAATGATGAAAACATCGCTACCACGAACATTCTCATTGATTTGAACTGCAACTTCGCCATCAGAAAAGCGAGAAACAGATGCATCACCAAGAGAGATGTAAAGACGATCAGCAATACGTTGGGCTAGTTCAGGTGTTGCGTTACCAGCAAATAGCTTCATATCAGGCACGGTGGAAACCTCGGGTTTGCGTCCAGTTTAAATAGGTCGGTGTGAGGCTGATTGGTATTCAGCCAAAGTCTCTTTTAATGGCGAAATATTGCGCCCTTGAGCGACAAATGCCGAGACTTTATCAGAGAGTTGTGCAAGGATAGTTTCTGCTTCAGATTTGCTCGAAAATTCAGCAAAAACGCAAGATCCTGTCCCCGTCAATCTTGACGGCGCGTATTGTAGCAGCCAAGAAAGTTGCTTATCAACCTCTGGGTAGAGCATTCGTACAATTTTTTCGCAATCGTTTACGCTTGGCGTATTTAAAAGTGTTTCTAGATCTCGTTTTGGGGTGTTTCGCGTCAGATCTGGATGACAAAAAACGTCGACGGTTGCGATAGATACATTCGGTCTGACGACTAAATACCATTTTTCTTCGGGATAAGCAGGAGAGAGTTTTTCACCAACACCTTCAGCAAAAGCTGCAAATCCGCGCACAAATACGGGCACGTCTGCGCCTAGTTTTAAACCTATTTCAGCCAGTTCGTCGTCAGTTAGATTCAGTTGCCATAAGTAATTCAGTGCCACTAATGCTGTAGCTGCATTCGATGAGCCCCCACCAATGCCTCCACCCATAGGCAGCACTTTCTGTAGCTCAATATGCGCGCCAAAAGGGCAGTTTGAGTAAGTTTGAAGCGCGGTTGCTGCTTTCCAAATTAAATTGTCTTGAAGAGGCACACCTTCTATCTCTGGAGAAATCGTAATATCACCAGAATGGTTCGCTTGAATGGTGAGCTCATCGCCGTGATCGACGAATTGGAATAACGTTTGTAACTCGTGGTAGCCATTCTCTGTACGGCCGTTGATATATAGAAAGAGATTCAATTTCGCTGGTGATGGCCAGCGTGTTGAAAGTTCAATCATTGGGTGATGTTCCATTTTGTGATCACTAGATTTATTTTGACATCAGCTGTGGTGAGTTTCAGCTTATTTGGCAGAGGGAGAGACTGTTCATGCCATTGAACGTCGCCATATCGTTGATATGCAATGCTCCAATCATTTAAACCAATTTGTTTGTTTAACGCTTGCAGTGTATTGGTTGGAGACAGTTGGAATTTGTCGGCATCGGTCGGTAGACCTAATAGCCAGTCAGGCATGTGATCGACGGGCATCATCAACCCTGTAAGACGGTAAATCAGCTGGTTAGCACTGCGAGAAGAAAGGACCTGATCGTCGTAAGTTTCTACTGTGGCGCCTTGTGGGGTGATGGTGAGCTTTAATGCCGTTTGTCCGAGAATCGTTGTTAAACGCAACTGGCTTAGTGCTGAAGAATGTTTCCAGTAGAAGTTTAAATTTTGTCTTTGGTCTGGGCCAATATAACCAAGTTTCCCCGTTGCTTGAAAATCTTGGATGGTTTCGAGTCGATGCTCATGAGCTTGCCATTCAACGCTGGTAACACTTTCAGGAACGGACGAACAACCAGCGAGCAGTAAGCTCGACAAGAAAAAAAGAATAAAGGAGCGTAACGTCATGTTTGATGGCTTATTAATCAGTTTCATCGGGAATCGCTCACAACTATAGCATTGAAAAGTCGCACTTAGGAAAACAAATCCGGCTTACCCTTTCAATAAATGCGTGCTTACAGTAAAATTCTGGACCTATTTTATAACCTATCCCAGAGATACCACGTTAGATGTCCTTGCTTGCTATTGGAATTAATCACAATACAGCGTCTGTCGACTTGCGAGAGAAGGTGGCGTTTGGTCCGGATAAACTCGGCCCTGCACTCGAGCAACTTAGAGAGCACGAAGCAGTTAACGGCAGTGTGATTGTTTCAACCTGTAACCGAACTGAGTTGTACTGCGATGTTAAGCAAGGAGCGCGAAACAAGTTGATCGATTGGCTTGCTCAATTTCATCAAGTGAGCCGCGAAGATTTAATGCCGAGTTTGTATGTTCATGAAGAGCAAGCAGCAATAAAGCATTTGATGCGCGTATCGTGCGGTCTTGACTCTCTGGTGTTGGGTGAGCCTCAAATTTTGGGGCAGGTAAAGCAAGCATTTTCTGACTCGCGAGATCATCAAGCCGTCGATGCCTCGATTGATAAACTGTTTCAAAAGACGTTCTCAGTCGCCAAACGGGTAAGAACAGAGACAGATATTGGTGGTAATGCCGTGTCCGTGGCTTATGCGGCATGTACACTGGCAAAACATATTTTTGAGTCGTTATCAGATTCAACCGTGCTTTTGGTTGGTGCGGGTGAGACGATTGAATTGGTCGCGAAGCATTTAGCGTCCAACGGTTGCACAAAAATGATTGTCGCGAACCGCACTAAAGAGCGCGCGCAAGGCTTAGCGGACCAATTTGGCGCAGAAGTGATCAGTTTGAACGAAATTCCTGAACATTTGGCGAAAGCGGATATTGTGATTAGCTCAACGGCGAGCCCATTGCCTATTATTGGCAAAGGTATGGTCGAAACGGCTCTAAAGCAGCGCCGGCATCAACCTATCTTGTTGGTCGATATTGCGGTGCCGCGAGATGTAGAGTCGGAAGTCGGTGAACTGAACGACGCATATCTGTATTCTGTTGATGACTTGCAATCTATCATCGACAGCAACATTGAGCAGCGTAAAGTCGAAGCGATTCAAGCTGAAGCGATTGTTAGTGAAGAAAGCGCTGCATTTATGACATGGTTGCGTTCACTGCAAGCCGTCGATAGTATTCGCGACTATCGCAAATCAGCCAACGAAATTCGTGAAGAGTTACTGAGCAAAAGTTTGCAATCTTTAGCGGCAGGCGCAGATCCGGAGAAAGTGCTGCGCGAGCTGAGTAATAAACTCACCAACAAACTGATTCACGCTCCAACTCGCGCATTGCAAAGTGCAGCAGAGCAAGGCGAACCAGCAAAATTAACGATTATCCGCCAAACACTTGGCTTGGATGATCTATAACTCACGCTTTTTATTAAGAAAACGACACTATGAAAGCCTCTATTCTGACTAAGCTAGAAACGCTAGTAGAACGTTACGAAGAAGTTCAACATCTTCTTGGTGATCCTGATGTAATTGGAAATCAGGACAAATTCCGTGCTCTATCAAGAGAGTACTCTCAGCTAGAAGAAGTAACCAAGTGCTTCCAAGCTTATCAACAAGCACAAGAAGATCTTGTCGCCGCTGAAGAGATGGCAAACGAAGACGACGAAGAAATGCGTGAAATGGCGCAAGAAGAAATCAAAGAAGCGAAAGCGACGATTGAGCGTCTTACTGATGAGTTACAGATTCTTCTTCTGCCAAAAGATCCGAACGATGATCGTAACTGTTTCCTAGAAATTCGTGCAGGTGCGGGTGGCGACGAAGCGGGTATCTTCGCGGGTGATCTATTCCGTATGTATAGCAAGTACGCAGAAAAGCGTGGTTGGCGTATCGAAGTGATGTCTTCTAACGAAGCAGAGCACGGTGGTTACAAAGAGATGATCGCGAAAGTAAGCGGCGACGGTGCATACGGCGTGTTGAAGTTTGAGTCAGGCGGTCACCGTGTACAGCGTGTTCCAGCAACAGAGTCTCAAGGTCGTGTGCATACTTCTGCTTGTACAGTAGCAGTAATGGCGGAAATCCCTGAAGCGGATCTGCCAGAAATCAAAGCAGCAGACCTGAAAATCGATACGTTCCGTGCATCTGGCGCGGGTGGTCAGCACGTTAACACCACGGATTCTGCAATCCGTATTACCCACTTACCAACGGGTACGGTAGTTGAGTGTCAGGATGAGCGTTCACAGCACAAGAACAAAGCGAAAGCAATGGCGGTTCTTGCTGCTCGTATCGTTCAAGCGGAAGAAGAGCGTCGTGCCGCAGAAGTGTCTGATACACGTCGTAACCTTCTAGGTTCTGGTGACCGTAGTGACCGTATTCGTACATACAACTACCCACAAGGTCGTGTGTCTGATCACCGTATCAACCTGACCATCTATCGTTTGAACGAAGTGATGGAAGGTGACCTACAGAGCTTGATTGATCCTGTGATTCAAGAGCACCAAGCAGACCAACTTGCGGCGCTCGCAGAGAACGGCTAATCGATGAGCCAAGTTCAATCGATTGAGCAAGCACTGAAAAGTGCGACGGCGAAACTGGCAGAAGGCGGCAAAGAGTCGCCTTCTCTCGATGCAGCTGTACTCCTTTGCCATGTCCTTGGCAAACCACGAACTTACCTGCTGACCTGGCCAGAAAAAGCGTTAGAAGCAGAGCAAAAATCTCAGTTTGACGCTCTACTTGAACGACGTTTAACTGGTGAACCCGTCGCTTATATTATTGGTGAGCGAGAGTTTTGGTCTTTACCGTTCAAAGTTTCTCCCTCTACCTTGATCCCAAGACCGGATACAGAACGTTTGGTCGAGGTTGCACTCGATAAGACCTACGAGCAAACTGGGCCTATTTTAGATCTTGGAACGGGGACGGGGGCAATTGCTATCGCACTCGCATCTGAAATGCCAAAACGTCAAGTGATGGGCGTAGATCTCAAACAAGAAGCGAAAGCACTTGCAGAGTACAATGCTGAGCAGCTAAACATCAAAAATGTGACCTTTGCTCAAGGCAGTTGGTTTGAGCCTATTACAGAAGGTACGAAGTTTGCTTTAATTGTCTCCAACCCGCCATATATTGATGAAAAAGATCCACATTTATCCCAAGGTGATGTGCGCTTTGAGCCAAAATCTGCATTAGTTGCTAAAGAGAATGGCTTAGCTGATATTCGTCATATCTCGGATCTTGCTCGTCAGTATCTTGAAGTGGGCGGTTGGCTGGCATTTGAACATGGTTATGATCAAGGTGAGGCGGTGCGTGAGATAATGCGTGGCTTTGGTTACCAACAGGTCGCTACGGAAAAAGATTATGGCGGTAACGATCGAGTAACGCTTGGTTGTCTGGCCAGTTAATCATGGAAGTCAGCAAACACTAACTAAAAAGAGAAGAAAAATGTACGTAGCTCTAAAACACATACACTTAGTGACGATCGCTCTCAGCGCGACGCTACTATCGATCCGATTCGTGTTAATGATGATGAACTCACCGAAGCGAAATAATCGCTTTTTGAAAGTGTTTCCCCACATCGTTGATACTGCATTGCTAGTGTCAGGTATCGCGCTTATTTTCATTACGGGTTTCATCCCGTTTACCGATGCCGCACCGTGGTTAACAAACAAAATCACCTGCGTACTGGCGTACATTGCGCTTGGATTCTTCTCATTGAAACTTGCGAAAAACAACCTACTGAAGATATTTGGCTTTTTCGGCGCATTAGGTTGGTTGGTCATGGCTGCAAACATTGCTGTGTCTAAGAGCCCTACGTTATTTGGATAGACGTCATGTTAGAGTTTTTTGACGAAGATTTTGACAATATACCGTTGGTGGAAGGTGCGCTTGAGCTAAACAAAGCGATTAACCCAGAAACCAAAGTACATTGGGCGAAACAAGAGTTAGAGCGTCTTTACAAAGATGCAGAAGCCACGCTTGTTCATGAAACCGATGAAGAGCAACGATTTGATGCATTCCTACGACTGTTTTTCCACGAGTGGGGATTCAAAGGCGACGAGCAGGAATACTTTATTTCGGACAACAGCTTCATCGATAAAGTGTTGGAGCGCAGAAAAGGTATTCCTGTGAGCTTAGGTTCGATTTTGTTATACCTAGGCAAAAAGCTGGGGTTCCCGTTGAAGGGAGTTACTTTCCCTACTCAGTTCCTGTTAAAAGTCGACTGGATGCATAAGAAGCCAGACTACATCAACCCATTTAATGGTGAGTATGTAGGTGAAAGGATTCTTCAAGCTTGGCTTATTGGCCAAGAAGGACCGCTAGCTCAGCTAAAGCCTGAACATTTTGAGGAAGCTGACAACCCAACAATTATTGGTCGCTGGTTGGCGTTGATTAAAAGTGCGATGTTGCGTGAAGAGCATTATACGCTGGCATTACGTTGTACAAATCTTGCTCTAACATTTGTGCCAGATGACCCATACGAAATTCGTGACCGTGGTTTTATTTTCCAACAGCTAGAGTGCCCTCAAGTAGCGGTATCAGATTTTCAGTACTTTATTGACCAATGCCCTGACGATCCGGCTTCCGAGCTACTAAAATCACAAGTTAATGTGATGAGTGAAACGCACGTCACACTTCACTAATTTTATCGATGTGCCGAACGGTGGCGTATCGTGGACAGAAAAAGAGAATCAAAATGGAACAGAAAATCGTTAATATCGGCGACATTCAGGTTGCTAACGACAAGCCATTCACCCTATTTGCAGGTATGAACGTTCTTGAGTCTCGTGATCTTGCGATGCAGATCTGTGAGCACTACGTAAAAGTAACGGAAAAACTTGGTATTCCTTACGTATTTAAGGCGTCGTTTGACAAAGCAAACCGCAGTTCTGTTCATTCATACCGTGGTCCAGGTCTGGAAGAAGGTATGAAAATCTTTCAGGAGCTGAAAGACACTTTTGGTGTAAAGATCATCACGGACGTTCACACTGAAGCGCAAGCTCAACCTGTCGCTGACGTGGTAGACGTTATTCAGCTTCCTGCATTCCTAGCTCGTCAAACTGACCTTGTTGAAGCTATGGCCAAAACAGGTGCGGTTATCAACGTGAAGAAACCTCAATTTATGAGCCCAGGTCAAGTGGGTAACATCGTTGAGAAGTTCGCAGAATGCGGTAACGACAAGATCATCCTATGTGAGCGCGGTTCTTGCCACGGTTACGATAACCTAGTTGTAGATATGCTTGGTTTTGGTGTGATGAAAAATGCTTCAAAAGGTAGTCCAATCATCTTTGACGTAACGCACTCACTACAAATGCGTGACCCATCAGGCGCAGCATCTGGCGGCCGTCGTGAGCAGACAGTTGAGCTTGCAAAAGCGGGTCTAGCGACAGGCATCGCAGGTCTATTTATCGAAGCGCACCCAAACCCAGACCAAGCGCGTTGTGATGGCCCATCTGCACTGCCTCTAGACAAGTTAGAGCCATTCTTAGCACAAATGAAATCGCTTGATGATCTAATCAAGAGCTTTGCAGATATCGATATCAAGTAAACGCCAGATGACTGGTGGTAACAAATACTATAGCCAACCGAGTGTTGGCTATTTTTTTATCTGAAAAACTGTAAATTCTCAAACTTGTTACTGATGAATTTGTTATTGCTAAACAATGCATCATAATTATTAAATCAATGTGTTAGGGTGCACGTGGTTTTCAAATAGATCGAATGCTTAAAATGTGCGTCAGTAATCCCAATAAGAAAAAGGTAAATAAATGAATCAGCGTCTGATGATCAAAACTGTTTTGAGTGCCGCTATCTTGGCCTCGTTAGCTGGGTGTGCTACGCAACCTGCACCAGAATGGAATGCCGATACAACCTATAAATTGACCGTGTTGCACACTAACGATCATCATGGTCGCTTTTGGCAAAATCGATACGGTGAATATGGCATGGCGGCGCGTAAAACGTTAATCGATGATTTGCGCGAAGAAATACAGGATGAGGGGGGCAGCGTGTTACTGCTTTCTGGTGGTGACATCAACACAGGAGTACCTGAGTCTGATTTACAAGATGCCGAGCCGGATTTTAAAGGCATGAGCAAAATTGGTTACGATGCGATGGCTCTAGGTAATCATGAGTTTGATAATCCATTGGACGTGCTATTCAAGCAGCAAGAGTGGGCAAACTTTCCGATGTTGTCTGCCAATATTTACGATAAAAATACTGGCAAGCGTTTATTCCAACCATACGCGATGTTTAACAAGCAGGGCATTAAAATTGCGGTCATTGGTCTTACAACCGAAGACACAGCGAAACTTGGCAACCCTGAATTCATTGAACAAATTGACTTCCGTGACCCAAAAGAAGAAGCCAAGAAGTTGATTGCAGAACTGAAAGAGACAGAGTATCCAGATCTGATTTTTGCTGTCACGCATATGGGACACTATGAAAATGGTAATAGAGGCATCAATGCTCCTGGCGATGTGGCGTTAGCTCGTTATTTGAATGACGGCGATCTCGACATGATCGTTGGAGGACACTCACAAGAACCTGTGTGCATGGAAGGTCCAAACGTTATCAAAAAGAACTTTAAACCAGGTGATGAATGTCAGCCCGATAAACAAAATGGTACCTTTATTGTTCAGGCACATGAGTGGGGGAAATATGTGGGACGCGCCGATTACGAGTTTCGTAATGGCGAACTCTCGATGGTGAGCTACGATCTAATCCCTGTAAACTTGAAAAAGAAAATTAAAGTTGATGGTCAGTCGCAACGAGTCTTGATCCAAGATGAGATTAAACAAGACGAAATGATGCTTGAGTTTCTTCGTCCTTATCAAGAAAAAGGTCAGGGCAAGCTAAACGTGAAGATTGCAGAATCTAACGGTAAGCTTGAGGGTGACCGCAATGTGGTTCGTTACCAGCAAACAAACTTAGGTCGATTAATTGCAACGGCTCACATGGAACGTGCGAAAGCAGATTTTGCTGTAATGAATTCTGGTGGTGTTCGAGATTCGATTGCTGCGGGTGATATTACTTATAAAGACGTGCTCACTGTTCAGCCATTTGGCAATATGGTTTCTTACGTTGATATGACGGGTAAAGAGGTATTAGATTATCTAAATGTCGTTGCAACTAAGCCTGTTGACTCTGGTGCTTATGCACAGTTTGCCGGCATTGCGATGAGTATCAATAATGGTGAGGTAACCAATGTGTTTATTGGTAATAAGCAACTTCGCTTAGATGGTAATTACCGCTTTACCGTACCAAGCTATAATGCTGCTGGTGGAGATGGTTACCCTAAAATCGACGATCATCCAGGGTATGTAAATACAGGTTTTACCGATGCTGAGGTTCTGAAGGATTATTTAGAAACACACAGCCCTATTGATGTTAATGAGTATGCCCCTTCAGGTGAAATCACGTATTTAGTTGATACGGCGATTGATCAGTAACCCAACAGAGAAAAAGCGATTGACTCAAACTCGCTGATATCATTAACTAAAAGCGCAGATCCAATTCAGTCTGCGCTTTTTGTTTTTATGAGGAGAATCTTGATGACTCCGGCCATTAATCTTGCGAAAAAGAAAAAAATTCCACACACGATTCATCAGTATGAGCATGACCCTAGAGCCGATAGTTATGGTTTAGAAGCTGCTGAAGCGCTAGGACAGGATCCGAAAACAGTATTTAAAACCTTGTTGTTCTGCTTGAACGGGGAGCCAAAGAACCTTGCGGTTGCGATTATCCCTGTTGATCAAAAGCTGAACCTAAAACTGGCGGCGAAAGCAGCGAAGGGCAAAAAGGCCGATATGGCTGATCCGGAAATCGCGCAAAAGACCACAGGTTATGTCGTTGGTGGAATTAGCCCACTAGGGCAGAAGAAAGCCTTACCTACTTTTTTGCACGAAAGCGCAGTAGAGCAAGACACAATCTGTGTGAGTGCTGGTAAACGTGGTTTAGAAATTGAGTTAGCCCCGAGAGATTTGCTGAGCTTAACTCGCGGTCAGTTTGCACCTCTTTGTTTGTAAACTCATGACAAATAAAAAGGACGCTCATGAGCGTCCTTTTTTGATCTTGCCTGTCAGTGAAGCGTTACTTCTTCAGACTCAATGTACCACCAGTGCGTTTAGCTGGTTTACTTGGTTTCGCGGCATTTGGGTTCATGTAATGCTGCTTAGGCTTACTCGGTGATTGAGGCTTGTTTGCTGAATGCGTATTGCTCGATGCATCTGGTTTACGGTGTGATTTACCATGCTCGCCTTGCGGTCTGCTGCGTTCACCTTGTGGTTTCGCTTTGTAATGTTCTTTAGCTGGACGTCCGCCTTCATCATCACGCTGACGACGCTTTTGTTGACCTTTTTTCGAGTTTGGTGCATGACGGAATTCATCAGCATTGTTACCACGGAAAGTTCGTGTCTTCTGGTTACGACGAGCAGTAGAATCTTGGTTTTCTTCACGGCTATCAAACAGCTTCGCGTCGGTCGCTTTACGAATGTTGCGACCTCTAGAGTCTGTTTTTGATGCTTCTTCTGTACCTACCGAGCCTTCACACATTGCTAGGATCTCTGCCACTTCTTCGTCACTTAGATAACGCCATTTCCCATTGGGAATACCATCAAGAGAGATATTCATGATGCGTACGCGACGCAGCTTGAATACTTCATAGCCCAGCGCTTCACACATGCGACGGATCTGACGGTTAAGTCCTTGAGTGAGCACAATACGGAAAGAGAATTTAGTTTCTTTCGTTACCTTACAAGGTAGGGTGACTGTGTCGAGAATCTTAACGCCACTCGACATCTGTTTGAGAAACTCGCCTGTAATTGGCTTGTCCACGCGTACGACGTACTCTTTTTCGTGGCTGTTGCCTGCGCGAAGGATTTTGTTCACGATGTCGCCATCGTTGGTCAAAAAGATCAGACCATCAGAGGGTTTGTCTAAGCGGCCGATCGGAAAGATACGTTTTTGGTGGCCGATGAAATCAACGATGTTTCCAGGGACGTCTCTCTCAGTTGTACAGGTGATGCCTGTTGGTTTATTGAGAGCGATATAAATCGGCTTCTCTTTTGCTGCCACTGGCTTACCATCCACACAAACATCATCACCAGGTAGCACTTTTGTCCCCATTTCAGGTTTGTTGCCATTAATGGTGACACGGCCTTGCTCAATCAGTCTGTCTGCTTCACGGCGTGAGCAAAACCCCGTTTCACTGATGAATTTATTTAATCGTTTAGCGTTGTCTTGTGACATTTTTGTCTCCTAACGTTTCACAACGGCGAATGAAGCTCCCTTCCTTTAAGGGGAAGGACGAATAAGGGCGGGCATTCTAGCATTAGGGTGAAATTTAGCCTAACCGTTTTTGGTGACGTTCGCGGGTTTCTAATTTCTTTTCCGCACTTTTTCTAAGTAGGACGTAAACGGCTCCAGTTCCACCGTGAAAGCGTTGCGCACTATGGACGCATTGGACTTCCTTTATTTGTCGTAGCCAACTGCTAACAAAGCTTTTCATCATTGCAGGTGGATTTGAGCGTTCTCCTCGACCATGGACGATAACGACCGTTCTAATGTCCATTGATAGGCATTGCTTTAAAAACGTCACGACTTCATCACGTGCTTCTTTCAATGTTTTACGGTGCAAATCCAAGCGAGCTTGGATTGGATACTTACCAAGGCGAAGTTTGCGGTAAACCCCGTCCTGTACACCATCACGTTTGAACTCAACAAAGTCCTCTGGCTTGAGCATTTCAGCGTGATCAAGTGATAGGTATTCTGGGTCATCTTCCGTTAACCAGATTGCTGCTTCGCGTTTTGCGAGCTGTGCTTCTGTTACTTGGTGTACTTTTTTGTGTTCGGTGGTGTCTTGAGTGATTGGCTTTACATCGCCCATCATCTGTTGAAATAGATCAAAATCGTCGTCGTGAGACATAGCAGTAATCTCATTAAGAACAGGGAAGAATAATAGGATTATATCAATGAGTGGTGCATTGAGATCAAATAAAAAACCGGAGTAGGCAAGTAACCGACTCCGGTGCAAAGCGTTTCTAGAGCTAAGCGAGATCTAGTGAGGAGATTTGTCGTTCATGATCTTGTATATGAAGAAACCGCCGTAAAATAACATCAGACCAATTGCTCCAAAAATTACTATCATTGACGATAGACCCACTGCATTACCAAATAGGAGATCAAGCCAAAAGTCCATACGTTTCCTCCAAGATGTTCCCGACAGGAATAAACTAAATGGCGGTGTCTTGTTGCACACTGATCTGGATCAATTATGTTGCTAAGGTTAATAAACTGTATTTTGTTGTGAGTTATCAGTCACATTTTACGTGCTAGTGTTCAGTTATTCATCAAACGAATTAAGACCTAAGGTTTTTTTGTAAAAAGCACTTGCGCCACAGTTCAGAATCCGTAATATACGCATTCGTTGACGGGGACAATTCCTCAGTTAAACATCTCGGTGAATAGCGCAGCTTGGTAGCGCATCTGGTTTGGGACCAGAGGGTCGGGGGTTCGAATCCCTCTTCACCGACCACTTTTAGAAAGCCTGCTCAATGAGCAGGCTTTCGTCGTTTTTAGCGCTAGTAATTTTAGACTTCAATAGTATCGAATCAAATTGGGGTTCGCCTGATGTTCGAATATGGCACTTCACCGACACGTATTGAGAGGAAGGCTCTACAGAAATGTAGGGCCTTTTCATTTTTTAGAGCGAGTAAATTTATTACTTGATGTCACACGAGATAGTATTGATAGGAGTTTCAGAAGTAGTGAAACAGACATAAGCGGTCTTTGGGTGATTTGGACCAATCTTGACGTAACCCGCTTTTAAATCGTCTTCATCAAACGTTACTGAGTGAGATTTGCTTGTATTTCCATCATAGTAAACCGCTTCAAAGCCTTGGTTCATCATATGTGCAACGCGATTTCGAGTGTGGGCTGTTGAAAACGTGATGTTCGCGCAACGCATCATTGGTTTTTCGGTAATAAGAAATTGACCACTCTCTTTATCTAAAACACCGCCTTTTACTTCCGGAGTTATATCAATAGCTTGAAAAGCTTCTACGTTGCATGGCGGTTTAGCATAAGACAGCGAAGAAGTGAGCATAATTCCAATCGTGTATAGGAATAAATATTTAAATTTCATATGAGTTGTTTTGTATCCACTTAGCTTAACGGCGTTTTATAAGAAAGTTTGAATGAATTTTAAATAATTGTATTTAAATGGCATTTTTCAAACAATCACTAGATATCACAATTTGCTTGGCGCGTCTTACCCAGTGGTTTGATGTTAAACCCCCGATTTTTAAGCAGTTCAATCAGGTTATCTTTACCTACTAAATGCAAGCCACCAACAACAACGGTGTAGCGACCCGATTGTTGAGGTAGAACACTGCCAGTGTCGAGTTTTTTAGCCCAATCTCGATTACGCTCGTATAAAAAGGCTTGGTTAAACTCTTCTGTTGTATGATCGGTCAAAGAGGCTTCGACCAACATGCTACCATCACCGCTCTTCCAACTCTCTATCAAGCATTGAACCAACTCTTCTCCGCCATCATATTCTTCAATTGACGAGAGAAGTATCTCTTTACCGCCTTCTGATTGACCTGCGATTAAATCGATTTGGAATTGCACGGACTCCAGTGGAATGACCGGGATTTGCTTTTTATCAGCGAGTCCTATTAAGTGCATGTCGACCCCTTTATCAGAGACATACCCCAGTTTGTTGACTAAAGCGAGTTGGATGGTGAATGCAGCCATCCAAGGTGGGGAATTTAGGAGTTGAGTTTCTGGCAAACCTAAATCTTGGGCAATTTCAATTAAGTGGCGACGTTGAGCTCTGTCTAAAACATCTTTAGAAAGAATGGTTGTTTGTGGGTAAACCAAGCCTTCAGAATTCCTGACGTCTGCTTCAATAATCAACCCTGCGCTTTGGCTTAAGTGCTGGATGACCGTTCTAGGGAGTGGGTACATCGTTTTATCCCCCACATGTACCGAGCCAATAATCATAAGTTCGGTTTCCCCTTTTTTCGCTAACCAATGCTGTGGCTCTGCATAAGAGGAAAAAGGAGTCAAAGTAACAAGTAGAGATGATATGAGCGTCAAGAGACGAAACATAGAGTGGCCCTCAGATAAGATACCTTTAAACTTTATACGCAAAATAGCGTGAGGTTAAGTGCAATTTCTCCAGTGGTGTATTCGACAAAATCGTCATTTCTAAAAATATTGACGAGTTTTGACGACGAATAAATGAGAGTCACTTCACGAAAGGTAAATAGGTAATTCGCTTACTAATGGTTCACAAAATAATTAGGCGTGATCCAAATCTTACAAAATCAGTCGTAACTCATGAATATAAGTGACCTAGATCGCAGCAAACTCGTCAAAACAAGTTGTTCGATTTTGACGTGTATTGTAACTCCATGAAAATTAGGTTTTTATTGTTTTTGCTGAGTGTCATTTTTTGAACTGGATCACTTCCTATTTCTATTTATTTTACGCTTAGAAATAACAGGTTGTATGTTGAATGTAACGGTTAGGTACCTCGCATTTGAGGGGCCGAGATTTTTATCATTGTCGTTTTGAACCACTGACTTTTTTGGGGAAGTAAGATGTTTAAACCTAGTCTGATTGCTGTTTCTGTTATCACTACATTAGCAGGTTGCTCTGCGCTGAAAAGCTCTGAACAACAAGTTGTAAATTCGTTGGCTAATAATCTTGATATTCAATACCAAGTGTTGACTAACCACGGTGCAAACGAAGGTCTTGCTTGTCAGGACTTAGGGGCTGAGTGGGCGTCTTGTAACAAGGTAAACATGACGCTGGTTAACCAAGGTGAAGCGGTTGACTCAAAAGATTGGGCTATTTACTTCCACAGCATTCGTCTGATTCTGGATGTTGAAAACGAACAGTTCAAAATCTCTCGCGTAACGGGTGATCTACACAAACTAGAACCAACAGATAAGTTTGATGGGTTTGCTGCGGGTGAAGAGGTTGTGCTTCCTCTTGTTGCTGAATACTGGCAGCTATTTGAAACTGACTTCATGCCAGGCGCTTTCGTTGCTGCACCAAATGCAGAGCCTAAGATGATCGCTTCTCTTAACACAGAAGACGTTGCATCTTTCGTGACTGGCCTTGAGGGTAACAACCTAAAACGTACGCCAGATGACAACAACGTATTTGCAAACGCTGTGTCTCGTTTCGAGAAGAACGAAGACCTAGCAAAACAAGACGTATCAACCACGTTACTACCAACGCCACTGTCTGTTGAAGCAGGTAACGGTACGGTAGATATCGCGGCCGGTATTGCGCTGCCTAAAGACGCATTCGATGCGACTCAATTCGCAGCAATTCAAGATCGTGCAGAAGTGGTAGGTGTGGATGTTCGTGGTGATCTTCCTGTAAGCATCACTGTTGTTCCTGCAGACTTCACCGGTGAATTGGCAAAATCTGGTGCTTACGAAATGAGCATCAAAGGCGACGGTATTGCGATTAAAGCGTTTGACCAAGCAGGTGCTTTCTACGCAGTACAATCTATCTTTGGCCTGGTAGATAGCCAAAATGCTGATTCTCTACCACAACTGTCTATTAAAGATGCGCCGCGTTTTGATTACCGTGGTGTGATGGTGGACGTGGCTCGTAACTTCCACTCTAAAGACGCAATCCTTGCAACGCTTGACCAAATGGCAGCGTACAAGATGAACAAACTACACCTTCACCTAACGGATGATGAAGGCTGGCGTTTAGAAATCCCGGGTCTGCCTGAGCTGACTGAAGTGGGTGCTAACCGTTGTTTCGATTTGGAAGAGAAAAGCTGTTTACTGCCTCAGCTTGGCTCAGGTGCAACGACAGACAACTTTGGTTCTGGCTTCTTCAGCAAAGCAGACTACGTGGACATCTTGAAGTACGCGAAAGCGCGTAACATCGAAGTGATTCCTGAAATCGATATGCCAGCGCACGCTCGTGCAGCAGTGGTATCAATGGAAGCACGTTACGACCGCCTAATGGAAGAAGGTAAAGAAGCAGAAGCGAACGAGTTCCGCCTGATGGATCCTCAAGATACATCGAACGTAACGACGGTTCAGTTCTACAACAAGCAAAGCTTCATCAATCCATGTATGGAATCTTCAACTCGCTTTGTTGATAAAGTGATTTCAGAAGTAGCAGCAATGCACCAAGAAGCGGGCACGCCGCTAACAACATGGCACTTCGGTGGTGACGAAGCGAAGAACATCAAGCTAGGCGCTGGTCTGCAAGACATCAACGCAGAAGACAAAGTAAGCTGGAAGGGTAACATTGATTTGTCTAAGCAAGACAAGCCATTCGCACAGTCACCACAATGTCAGACGCTAATTGCAGACGGTACGGTAAGCGATTTTGCTCATCTACCAAGCCACTTTGCAGAAGAAGTGTCGAAGATGGTGGCAGAGAAAGGCATTCCAAACTTCCAAGCTTGGCAAGATGGCCTTAAGTACAGTGAAGGTGAGAAAGCGTTCGCAACAGAAAACACGCGTGTTAACTTCTGGGACGTTCTTTACTGGGGTGGCACATCATCAGTGTACGAATGGTCTAAGAAAGGTTACGACGTTATCGTTTCTAACCCAGACTACGTATACATGGACATGCCGTACGAAGTTGACCCGAAAGAGCGTGGTTACTACTGGGCGACGCGTGCAACAGATACTCGTAAGATGTTTGGTTTTGCACCAGAGAACATGCCTCAGAACGCAGAAACCTCTGTAGACCGCGATGGTAACGGCTTCACTGGTAAAGGTGAAATCGAAGCGAAACCTTTCTATGGTCTATCAGCACAGCTGTGGTCTGAGACAGTACGTAACGACGAGCAATACGAGTACATGGTATTCCCTCGCGTACTAGCAGCCGCTGAGCGTGCATGGCACCGTGCTGATTGGGAAAACGACTACAAAGTGGGTGTTGAATACTCGCAAAACTCTAACCTAGTAGACAAAGCCGCGCTAAACCAAGACTACAACCGCTTTGCGAACGTACTTGGCCAACGTGAACTGGCTAAGCTAGAAAAATCAGGTATCGACTACCGCCTGCCTGTACCAGGTGCGAAAGTAGAAGATGGCAAGCTAGCAATGAACGTTCAGTTCCCAGGGGTGAAGCTTCAATACTCTCTAGACGGCAAGAACTGGCTAACTTACGCAGATAATGCTCGTCCAAATGTGAAAGGTGAAGTGTTTATCCGTTCCGTGTCAGCAACCGGTGAGAAAGCAAGTCGAGTGACCAGCGTGAAATAACTCAATTCTTGTAAGTTAATTTTTTGGCAAAGCCTCAACATCATGTTGGGGCTTTCTTTATTTTTTGAGGAAATTAAGCGTGATCGATGTCTAATTATTTTTCATTGATAAATAAGTTTTGGGTTGTAATGGTCAAGGTTATTGTGAACTGGATCGACTTAATCTGCTAAATGTCAATAAATTATCTGTTTACGATCACACTTCTATTTTTTGAATAATTTTATAAAAATACGATAAGTGCCTGTATTTTCCATGTTTTTATCAGGGTTGTTGAGCTTCGGTTTGAACAAGATCACTTTTTAAAATGTTTTATTTTCCATCGCGAATTAATTGAAACAATATTGCGAACGCCAAGGAGGCACATTCCAAAGTTTGCGATAAAAGGGAAGAGATGCCCTCTAAAACTATCGCATAACGTGAATAAATAAAGGCAGTAATTATGAAAAATATTTTTGCACTGAGTGCTCTTTCTCTCGCTTTCGCTTCTAATGCTTTTGCTGGTTCTTCTTACGTAACAGGTAATGTTCAATTCCACGATGATGGTCGAATTCATGGTTCGGACGTTACGTCTACACTGGAAGCTGGTCATACTTTTGATAACCAATTCGGCGGCTTTACGGTTTATACCGAATTTGATGGTATTCAGTTGGGTAAACTGGAAACAGAAAACGGTGGCGCAGGTAACACAACACCAGCAATCACTGTGGGTGGTGAGCAGTCATTTAATATTACCGATCATTTATGGGTTGCCGCTGGTTACCAACACCTGTTCTCTGCTGGCGAGAATGTACAGTACCGTCCACTGGTTAAGATCGGTTACAACTTCGATAACGGCATCTCCTTAAGTAACCGTACTCGTGCGCACATTGATGCGACAGACGCAGATGCGGATACAGATTACCGCATGGACAACCGCATCGGTTACGTGATGAATGAGGATGTGACGCTAAGCTACAACAACGTCTACATGATTGAAGCGGAAACCATGGACCACGAGCTTCGTGCAACGTGGACTCGTAAAGGTGTTCAACCTTACTTTGAGTTCCGTAGTCAAGCACACGGTGCAGAAAACGCGAGTGGTGACAGCCTAGTGAATAACGCTTTTGTATTTGGTGCCTCTTACGGCTTCTAATTTTATATTTGTCTTAACTGTCCATTTAGAAAAAGCCCAGCGGTTTATCTCGCTGGGCTTTGTTTTTATTGGTCGTTGCCTTCGTGGTGGCTATATTCGAACACTTGGCCTTTTTCGTTAAAGGCGTAAACGGTGTAGCTGTCTTTTTTGTCGCCATATTCCATACCAGGGGAGCCCATTGGCATGCCCGGTACTGATAGGCCTTTTGCGTTACGTGGTGGATTTTTCAAAAACGCTTTAATGTCTTCGGCTGGAATGTGACCTTCAAACAGATAGCCGTTGATCTCTGCCGTGTGGCAAGAGTAAAGCTGTTCATTCTTGATGCCTAGATCGCGTTTGATGGCGTTCATGTCATCGTGCAATTTTTCTTCGACCGTAAAGCCGTTCTCTTCCATGTGTTTTGTCCATTCTCCACAACAGCCACAGTATGGTGATTTATGGTTAATGACATCGGCTGCCAATACGTTGGCGGACACGGTCGCAAGCATTGCAAAGGTCAATAGTTTCAACTTCATAATACCCTCAAAAAGAAGTGGTTATTTTACTGAAAACAGTCGTAGTCGATTTGCATTACTAACGACAGTAATTGAAGACAGTGCCATTGCCGCTCCTGCGACAACAGGACTGAGCAAAAATCCAAACGCTGGGTAAAGCACGCCAGCGGCAACTGGAATACCCAACGAGTTGTAAACAAAGGCACCAAATAGGTTTTGCTTCATGTTTTTAAGTGTAGCGCGAGAGAGTTCAATCGCATGTACTACCGCCATTGGTGACGTGTTCAGGATGGTCATTTGCGAACTTTCAATGGCGACATCACTGCCGCTACCCATGGCAATACCTAGGTTGGATAACGCGAGAGCAGGGGCGTCGTTAATGCCATCCCCCACCATTGCCACGACATGTCCTTGAGATTGAAGTTGCTCAATGTGCTGAGCTTTCTCATCTGGCATTACTTGGGCAATCACTTCATCAATACCAAGTTCTTGGCCGATAGCATTGGCAACGTGTTGGTTATCGCCCGTCAGCATTACCGTTTTGATGCCTTGCGATTTTAATGCAGAGAGCGCTTGCTTCGCATCTGATTTGATCGGGTCGGCAATGGCGATCAGACCGATCAGTTCGCCGTTCAATGCCACAGCTACCGGAGTCCACGCATTTTTTGCGCATTCATCGATGGCGGGTTTTAGTGCGCTGGTCTCGACGTTCTCTGCTTGCATAAATTGAAGCGAACCAATGAGCAGCGGTTTATCTTGATACGTCGCCCAAATGCCGCGCCCGCGAACGTTCTCAAACTTGTCTAATGAGACACCCTTTGCGTCGTGTCGTTTGGCGTAATCACATACCGCTTTTGCCAGTGGGTGCTCAGACTGACGCTCTGCCGCATACGCTAAAGCCAATAGATCTTCTTGGCTGGTGGCGTGAGTAAACACTTGCTGAACGCTAGGTTTACCTTGGGTAAGCGTGCCAGTTTTGTCGAATACAACCGTGTCGACTTTGCTTGCCAATTGAAGGGCGTCGGCGTCTTTGATCAGAATGCCGAGCTCTGCGGCTTTACCCACTCCCACCGTGACAGAAAGTGGGGTTGCTAAGCCTAGAGCGCAAGGGCAGGCGATGATCAGGACGGTTGTGGTGACCACCAGCATATAACTCGCTTTTGGCTCTGGGCCAACGGCAAACCAAACGAGCGCGGCCAGTATTGCTATGCCAACAACGACAGGGACAAACACCGATGAAATCTGGTCTGCCAGTTTCGCGATGGCTGGCTTACTGCTTTGCGCTGTGCGCACCATGCGGATGATACGAGCCAGCATGGTATTTGCGCCAATGCCCGTTGCCTCAATGACTAATCCACCATCGGTATTTAATGTCCCAGCAGACACTTGAGCCTCTTGCGCTTTTAACACTGGTACTGGTTCACCAGTGAGCATCGACTCATCAATGTATGATTCACCTTGAATCACAACACCATCAACAGGCACTTTCTCGCCTGGTTTGATACGCAGTTTCATGCCTAGCGTGATTTGCTCAACCGTTATTTGTTGATCGCCTTGTTCCGTGATTACCGTAGCTTGCTGAGGTTGCAGGTTAATCAGAGCTTGCAATGAGCGTGTTGTGTTTGCTTTGGCTTTTGCTTCTATATAGTGCCCAAGAGAAATTAAGCCGATGATCATTGCACTCGCTTCAAAGTACACGTGGCGTGAAGCAAGAGGGAACCAGTCTGGGAAAATCACCACAAGCATCGAATAGAACCACGCTGCGCCAGTACCGAGCGCGACTAACGTGTCCATGGTGGCGCGCTTGTGAGTAGCTGCTAACCAAGCGTTACTGAAGAAGTGTTTCCCTGCTGTGGCAAGAAGGAGTAAACATACGATACCGATCGCGCCCCAAGCTAATTGGTCGTTGGTGTTGCGAATCATCATATTGCCGCCAGCAACGCCCCAAATCATTAAAGGGGCACCGACGACAAGGCCAGCAATAGCATCCAGTTTAAAGCGTTTTTGTTGCTGACGTTGTTGCTGTGCTTGCTTTTCTTGCTGGGTTGCGGCGTCTTGTAGGATCTCTGCTTGGTAACCGGCTTGTTTTACCGATTCAACAATTGCGTTAAGGAGGTCATCAGAGTCTTGGCTTGCGAATACTAGTGCGCTTTGTTCTGCAAGGTTGACTTGTGCCTTCTCAACGCCTTCTACGTTAGTAAGTGCTTTCTCTACTGAAGATACGCAACTCGCACACGTCATGCCTTGAATCAGCATTTGCAATTGAATACTCGCTGGTGGCACCTGCGTATCTTTAATATTGCTTTGCTTTTCTACCTGTTCAGTCTCTGGTGAGCTTTCGTTCTCTACTTCAACAGAATCAAGGTTGGCGGTATAGCCGAGTGTTGCTATTAAGTCGATCACTTGTTGCTCGGAGAGGAGGGTACGAATCTCTAAGTGCGTTGTTGAAGCCTCAAAAGAAATAACGTCTTGATTAGATTCTAATAAAGATGAAAGTTTTTTGACGCAACCGCCACAGCTTAAGCCTGAAAGGTTTAGCTCGTAGTGATTTCCTGCTTGGTAACCAAGAGATTCAATCGACGAGACGAGCTCTTTAAGAGAAGACTCGGTTTTGACCTCTACTTGCGTCGGGGACAAATTGAGGATCTCCACATCGTGATTCGCATGTAAAGCATTCTCAACTTTTCTCGCACAGCCCATGCAGTTGAGCCCTGATAAAGGTATAACTAACTGATACATAATCTGCACCTCAATAGTAGTGATGCTATGAGCTTAAACCTTCCTGTAAGGGTAAGGTCAATACCCATTTGCTACTCACAACAATTTCGTCAAAATCTCTCGAATCCCACAAGTGCACGGTCATTTTACTTGCGAGTGATCTCAAGGTTTTTTCTCTTTGAATATAAAGTTCCGTTAAAACACCTAAAAGATGAATGAAGTCGCTCACGTTTTTTAGATGCTCTCAATGTCAGTTCAGTGTCAAAACGTACTTTTAACGTTTTTTATTTTTTATATTTGATGTTAAACAATTGTTTTTTATTGATTTATTTTATTTTTGATTTTCTCATTTTGAAGTCGCTCAGATTGCTGTAGAGAAAGTTTTTTAGTGCGAAAAAAGTTTGTCATATTTGCCCCGTCCAAACACTGTTTCAAGTTCCTGCCATGTCCTAGTTAGTGAATTTGAAAATGGAAAAAACTAAAAATATAGGGGTTTATAATGTCTTACCTAAAGAAAAGCCTACTTGCCACGGCAATTACCGGCATGATGTTCAGTGGTGCTGCATTTGCTGATGGTGCAAACAGTGACGCAGCAAAAGAGTTTCTAACCAAGGATTCATTTTCTTATGAAGTTTACGGGATCATCGCGATGCAGGCCGCGTACCGCGATTACGATTCTGGCAGCAAAGCAACGGACGATGATTTGGGTGGCATGCAGCTAAACAACGAATCTCGTATTGGTTTCCGTGGTAAAAAACAATTTGCTAACTTCGACCCTACTTTTATTTGGCAAATCGAAGGCGGTTATGTAGACCCTAGCTTTGGTGGCGAGGGCGCAGGTCTTGGTGAACGTGACACATTCGTCGGTTTTGAAAGTGCATCTTGGGGGCAAATTCGCCTGGGTCGCGTTTTGACACCTATGTACGAATTGGTTGACTGGCCAGCATCTAACCCTGGCCTGGGCGATGTATACGACTGGGGTGGTGCTATTGGTGGCGCCAAGTACCAAGACCGTCAATCAAACACTATCCGCTGGGACTCTCCAATGTTTGCTGACAAATTCTCCCTAGATATCGCAGCTGGTGCAGGTGATAAAGCAGGTCTAGGTGAAGGGGATGACTACTGGGGTGGTATCGCAGCACACTACAAAATTGGTCCTATCCAGTTAGATGCGGCATATGAAGGTAACCGTAATATCAAGATGGAAAGCCAAACGTGGGAAAACAACACGTACTTGGTAGGGGCACAAGGCTGGTTTGATAACGGGATCTCTTTCTTTGCGCAATACAAATACATGGAAGCGGACGCAAGCAATGGTGTGAGTGAAAAGCAAGATGCAATGTCTGCCGCCATCATGTACACCACGGGTGATTGGCAATACAAACTGGCTTACGCCGCTAACTTTGATCTAGAGCGTGATGGTAAGAAAATTAACGATACAGCGGACGATGTGTTATCAGCACAAGTTATGTATTTCGTAGACCCATCGGCAGTGCTGTACGTACGTGCTCGTACTCTAGACTTTGGCGACGGTGCGTCTCAATTAGATAAACCAACAGAAGCACGTTGGAAGTCTGCTGACTACGACGAGTTCTCTGTAGGTGTTGAATACTACTTCTAACTAAAGAAGCAGCTAAAAGGGCGGAAACGCCCTTTTATCTTGATACTTATTCAAATAAGCCTTTGAAATGACTGGCCTGTAAATTTTAGAGGCTTATCTAAATTGGTATAAAGTGAGAAACCATGATGAAAAAAACAACGACACTTCTCGGACTTTGCGCAATGCTTTCGGCGCCAGCTTTTGCTGCTCAACTCACTCTGCAATCTGAATTAGTTCCTCGCGTTCTCAACGGCGAGTTCGTCTACCCTGAGTGGATATCCAAGAACAACAGCATCGAGTTAAAGGATGGGGAAAACCAATTAGCGGTAACGGTTGGACAAATTGTATTTGAAGATGGAAAGCGCCGTAAATTCGATTCGCAGCCGCTGGTATTAGAGTTTGATGCAGAAAAAGACACCGAGCTTTCTCTGACTTATCAAACATTCCGTACTATTGAAGAGGCGAGAGCCTTCGAACTCGATCCTAAAGTGGTATTGAAAGACAAAAACGGAAAAGAAGTGGCATTCTCTATGGTTCAACTTCGTAAAGGTGGTTTGCAAGGTTTTCGTGATTACGAACGAGAAGTTGCCGACTATAACAACGTAATGAATAAAGAATCGACCAAGGCAAGCATTGCGTCTTCTCCAGCGGAAACCAAAACAATCAAAGCATCGTTTAATGAATTGAGCCGTGAAGAGCAGCAAGAATTTATGCAATGGGCAATGCGTAACCTGAAGTAATTTTGTCTTGTGCTTTAACAGTAAATAGTAGGGCTGTGCCTTTTTGGTTCTGCCCTGTTTTTATTTCTGTTGTCAAACCGATTGTAGAATTGACTTACGGTGGTAAAATGTCGCCACTTTTATCCTTGACATTACAACGAGAGATCTCTCGTTGCTCATTACCCCTAAGGAACTCAAATGACGGTTAAAACTCGTTTTGCTCCTAGCCCAACTGGCTATCTACACGTTGGTGGTGCGCGTACTGCACTTTACTCTTGGCTATACGCTAAAAACCAAGGTGGTGAATTCGTTCTACGTATCGAAGATACAGACCTTGAGCGTAACTCTCAGGAAGCGGTTGATGCAATTCTTGAAGGCATGGAATGGCTAGGCTTGGAGTGGGATGAAGGTCCTTACTACCAAACTCAACGTTTTGACCGTTACAACGAAATGGTTGATAAGCTTCTTGCTGAAGACAAAGCTTACAAATGTTACGCGTCTAAAGAGCTGCTAGATGAAATCCGTGCAGAGCAAGAAGCAAATAAAGAAATGCCTCGCTACGATGCTAACCATCCAAAAATCAAAGCAGCAAACGAAGCGGCAAAAGATGGCGAACCATGTGTTATCCGTTTCCGTAACCCGAAAGAAGGCAGCGTAGTATTTGATGATCAAATCCGTGGTCGCATTGAAATCCGCAACGATCAAATGGATGACCTAATCATTCGTCGTACTGACGGTTCACCTACTTACAACTTCTGTGTAGTAGTGGATGACTGGGACATGGGTATCACTCACGTTGTTCGTGGCGAAGATCACATCAACAACACGCCTCGTCAAATCAACATCTACGAAGCACTAGGTGCCCCAGTACCTACATTTGCACACTGTGCAATGATCCTGGGTGATGATGGCGCGAAACTGTCTAAACGTCACGGCGCTGTATCAGTCATGCAATACCGCGATATGGGCTACCTGCCTGTGGCACTAAACAACTACCTAGTGCGCCTTGGTTGGTCTCATGGTGACCAAGAAATCTTCTCTCAAGAAGAGATGATCAATCTATTTAGCCTAAACGCAGTATCTAAGTCAGCGTCTGCTTTTAACACTGACAAACTGCAATGGTTGAACAACCACTACATCAAGAACTCAGACCCTGCGTACGTTGCTGAGCATCTACAATGGCATCTAGATCAACAAAAACTAGACGTAACGAATGGTCCTGCTATCACTGACGTGATCAAGCTAGTGGGTGAGCGTTGCAACACACTAGTTGAGCTAGCTGAGCAAATCCGTTACTTCTATGAAGATTTCTCTGAGTTTGAAGCGGGCGCAGCGAAGAAACACCTACGTGGCGTGGCTAAAGAGCCTCTAGAACTTGCATTAGCGAAAGTGGAAGCACTAACTGAGTGGACGACAGCGAACATCAAAGATGGCGTTATCGCAGCAGTATGTGAAGAGTTGGAAATCGGCATGGGCAAAATCGGTATGCCATTACGTGTTGCTGTAACAGGCGGTGGTCAGTCTCCTTCTGTCGATGCAGTAATGGAGCTGGTTGGAAAAGAGCGTTGTATTGCTCGCATTAAGATGGCGCTTGAGTTCATTGCTGAGCGTGAAGCAAACGCATAATTGCTTTGAACTGAACGTTCTTTTGAATAAATAGTCACAAAGCCGCGGTGAGCAACCGCGGCTTTTTTGTATCTTCAATTTAGATAACGAGAAACTTTCTTTCATATTGGTGAATGAAGAGATGGTTTCACCTGTAACTTACCTCAATATGGATAAGATTTTTTAATCCAAATATCGTTGGAATGAATAAAAAACGAGCGATTATATATCAAATATCTGATTGATTTTTATCCATCTTCCTTAAAGTTCCATTTTATTTGTCTCATTTTTAAGAAAAGCCTTTGCTTTAGCTATGTTGTTCCAAAAAACAAAGCAAACGTTTGCGTCGTGATTGCGTGGGGATTTTTTTGCTTAAGATCACATGTTGTCGAGATTTTTGATGACAATAAATTGACAGAATTGGGATTTTTCTCGCGATTTCTTAGCGTTATAGTTCATCCCGTCAGCGATACCGAGATGGCGATATGTATCACTGAACAGGAAATGTACGTAAGTTGCTTCCATAAAAAAAATGCATGTGCATAAAAAGAAGCTGACTAAGTATCTCACTCAAGGAATGAATAAAAAGAATTGAAATACAACGTCAGTCAGACGGCGCATTTCGGCATCTAACAAAAGAACTTCTTTAGAGGAATCAATAATGAAAAAATTAGCAGCGGTAATTTCAGCGTCTCTACTTATGGCTTCAGCAGCACAAGCAGAAGTATACGTTGGTGGTAAGATGGGTAAGTCATGGATGGAAGACGCGTGTGTAGCGGGCCAGGCTTGTGACAAAGATGATTCTACTCTTGGCGCTTTTGTTGGTTACGAAATGAATAAATACTTCGCAGTAGAAGCGGGTTTCGACAACATCGGTGATTTTAACCAAACTTCTTTCGGTGGCCACGTAGAAGCAATCACTCTTGCTCCTAAATTTAGCCTACCAATCACTGAAGACATCGCACTTTACGGTAAAGTGGGTGGCGCTTACGTAATGTTTGATGGCAAAGATGATTACTCTTACCTAGGCGCGGCTGGTCTTGAATTCAACCTAAGCCAAAACGTAACAGCTCGTGCGGAATACCAAACACTGACTGACATCAGCAACGATGTAACTCGTGCGACAGGTAACACTGCAACACTAGGTGTTTCTTTCAAATTCGGCGGCAACGATGAGCCAGTAATCGTAGAAGAGCCAGTTGTTGTTGAAGAAGTGGTTGTAGAAGAAGTGGTAGAAGAGCCAGTTGTAGTTACGAAAACATTCGAAACTCAAACAATTGGCACAGGTAGCTTCGATCTAAACAGCACAACTCTAAAACCAGAGAGCGCTGCAAAACTTGATAACCTAGTTGCTTTCCTAAACGAGCACCCACAAGCGAACGTTGAAGTTGTAGGTTACACAGATACGTCTGGTCCAGCAGCTTACAACCTAAAGGTTTCTGAAAAACGTGCTGAGTCTGTTGCTAACGCACTCGTTGAAAAAGGTATTGATTCATCACGTATCCAAGCTCGTGGCGAAGGTGAAAACAACCCAATCGCTTCAAACGACACTCGTGAAGGTCGTCAACAAAACCGTCGCGTAGAAGTCGTTGTTCCAGAATTTGAATACCAAGTTCAGCAATAAGCTCCTATTCGACCGTAGTATAGAAGACTGAAGCTGAAAGCCCCAAAGAGTTCGCTCTTTGGGGCTTTTTATTTCTCTTTAAAAACTGACTGAAATGTTCAAAGTGGCCAGGTATTACTTAAGATCAATGCTGTTTAAACGCCCCATAAATGTCAGGATCTCCAAGTTATCTTTATGTGCTTCTAACAACGCTTTTTTGGTTTGCATGTAGGCGGCAAGTTTGCCGTACTTACTAATAGAGCGAACCACCGTTTTATATTTATACTCACCGTCATCATTGAACTCTCGCCACTTGGCGATGTAACACGTATCTCGGTTGTCAGGGTTTTCAAGAGTAGGGTTAGGCTTGTGAACGATTTTAGGCTCAACGCTATGTGGAAGCCTAGTCATTAGGTAAGGGTCTTTCAAAAGACGTCGCCAGAATTTGCCCCACATTTGCCGGCCTAACTCGTTTCTCAGCTTAATGGCTTTTTGTAAGCCTTTCTTTTCTCCAATACGAACAAATCCTACCGAGCGGTGTAGTACCGTATCCTCGGGGGTATGGATATGTATCTTAAAGGCTGTCTTGCCTTTAGAAATAAAGCGGTGTCCAGTGTTAGTTATTAAATTGCTCTTAGACATAGTGCTAACTAATAATTTTATTAATAGCTAAAAGGGTAAGCAAAACTCATAGATAATTAAAGTAATAAAATACAAAACTGTAAATAGGGCTTGTTGAAATGATTTCAAGGGGAAGAAGTCAGAACAGTAGAAGGCTTTATCCCGTAACCGAAACACCCGATCCGATCATATTGATTACTGGGAAGATTATCTAACACGGTGTACTAGGGGGAGCAGTGCGAGGCTTGAAATTGAAGATACAAAAAAGCCTTAGCTCAAGTGGGAGCTAAGGCTATGATATGGCGCCCCCAGTAGGATTCGAACCTACGACCTGTCCCTTAGGAGGGGACTGCGCTATCCAGCTGTGCCATGGGGGCGTAATACCAATAGTTGCAGTTCATTGCACTGTTTTACTGAGTTCAAATCTAGCAATCTACCAGATCTGTATCAGCATCACGTTGAACGATTCGCTACGGTCATTGGTATAATCAAATAAGATGCGCTGCCTATGATATTCAAAAGCGAGCATATCTCAAGACTTAATGTTTGCTTTTATAGGATCTTGTTCATTACGTCGCCAATTTGAACGCTAGATGCTAAATTTGGCTGATCAATCGTCAGTTCCGCTTCGTGTTCGTATATGCGTGATACCGTTAATGTAATTTCGCTTTGCGAGACTTTGTTTCTTGGCAATCCATTTTGGTCGATAAACGATGCGGTGTGCCAAAGCTGCAATTTGTCTCCCTCTTTTACGCCGTGCATACGGCCGAGATCCATCGTTACGGTATTACCGAAGACTGCGACAACCTCTGGCAGTGTAATTTTGCAAGACAGCTCCGACTCCAGATCCAACATAATATTGCGACTAACGCGAAGCATCATCTCGCCATAGGTTGATGCCCAAAAACGTGCACTACGAGTGTCCACTTGACTCGTCTTAGCAAATGGCCAACGCGCGACCTCACGGTAGGCTTTGTTGAAGATTTCATGGCCAGTTTTACCATCAAATACTTTCATTTCTAACGCAAACTGACGATTGATGATGTCATCTTGCAATAGTTGAGATTCGACCGTTGCAGTGAGATCGGTAATGACCCCTCCAATGATGTATTGTGCGCCGTTGTCTTGCGCGATCATTTGAGTGCGAGCAGGATAGTTGCGGCTTATTGAGTAGTCCGTTGTACCAACAGACACAAAGCTGCGTGAGGTTTGATCAAGTTGACGGTTCACTACGTGGCTAAAATCGTCACCAACTTGATAAATTTGTCCCATCACTGCTTGTTGTGGTGATGCGACCTCAATATTGCCGACCAGCATTGTCTTTTTGTATTGATCGGTGTGGCAACCCGTTGCCGATGGATAAATATCAACGCGGATTTTTACCTCGACTTTACCGTGACGTTTGCGTTCAGACTCGACCAAAATGTAACGGACTTCATGATTCGTAAACTGGTATTCGTTGCGGCTTTCTTCTAATAGCGGCATCAAGTTGCTAATACTGCCAATATCTGCGCCCGAAAAATTGACGGCTTTGAACAGCGCGTCTTCCAACGCATGGAGCCTTGCCGTCTCTTCTGAAGAAACGATGGTGGCAACGCCTGTGACTTCATACCAAGATGCCATTACCTTAAAAGGTACAAGCATCACTAAAGTGATTGAAAACAGACTGTTTAATATTTTTTTCATTGGTTACAACCGTTCGGGTATAAATATTGCTTTAACAAATTCAGTGAAGTTTGGTGGGTTTTTCTTCGTTAGGCAAACAAAGAAAAGCAAAGACTGTTCCAATATTCACTTTCTTGGAAAGGAATTAATAAAGAACGGTATCACCTAAGATTATCTGGAGAATCAAACCATGAAAAAGTGGCTTGTCGCCGCATCGATGATGACGCTTCTGACATCGTGCGCGTACTCACCGATTTACAATGGTAAAGAACCGTACTCGGGAAGCCAGTTCATGCTGATGGATAGTCCGCGTCATACGATGGACTTTTTCATTGAGAGCATGACAGAAGACCTGATGGTTTCTAATGTGGCAGTATCAGCGCGGACACCGATTGCGATTACCTCGTTTGTTGATCTACAAAATATGGATGCAACAAACTGGTTAGGTAACTCGGTCTCTGAAGGTTTTATCCATCAGTTTCAGCGCCGAGGGTTTAAAGTGGTTGATTTCAAAACTACGGGCTCTATTCAAGTGACGCAGCAGGGCGATTTTGCTTTAAGTCGTGATTGGCAAGATTTAGCTCAAGAGCAGCAAATTCAGTATGTACTGACCGGAACAATGCTGCGCCAAGAGGGCGGAGTGCTTGTCAATGCACGCGTGGTTGGCATGCAAAGCCGTGTAGTTGTAGCGACAGCGCAAGGTTTCCTTCCGGCTGACCGTATTGGGCGTGACTTAGATACGTTAAATAGCATCCGCACACAAGATGGTGTGTTGATTCGTTCTGACCCTACCATTCGTCAGCCGTACACTGTGATTCTCCGTCCATAGGATAGAAGCATGAAGAAGTTATTATTTATTGTTGCCACACTGATATTGGTGGGGTGTCAGCCATTACAACAGATGCGTCAAGATGAAATCTTAGTGGCGGTGGGCTACGCCAGCGTCAGTGAGCAAACAGGCCGCACAGTAGAAGAAAAGCGTGTACGAGCAATGCGCGCATCAAAAATTGATGCTTATCGTGAGCTAGCAGAGCAAGTTTATGGCATGCGTGTTAGTGGACGTGCAGAGCTGCAAGACCAGCGTTTGGGTATTGAAAGCACCACTGGTGCCGTCGATGGTGTAATTCGTGGTGCAGAAGTTGTGCGTAGTTATCTTGTTGAAGACAGTTATGTGACTGAGCTGCGTCTGGATATCCGTAAGATGGATAAGCTACGTGATTATGGAGAAGTTCAGCAGGTGCCTGAGAAGCGTCAGCAAACCTTGTTTTAAACCATTTCACTAGACAGATAATCTTTTTGAGCGGCTTATTGGTAACAATGAGTCGCTTTTTTATATCTACGTGAGCGCGGGAATTGAGGGTAGGAGTGACGTTTAAGCTTTTATATTGGTGCCAAGCGTCGAGATGGTGTGGGTTTTTCCGCCCGCATTGTAGGTCATGCCAACTTTGCCATGAGTTCGCTGAAGCATGTTGTTGAGTTTATTGAAGCTCAGCTGTGCGCGACTAAGCGATTCGCCATTTACTTGGTTAACTTGTTGACAGTCTAGGACGATCGATTGGATTTGAGCAACAACCTGACTTAGGTGCTCATCTTCAGTAAGTTGATTGACGTGCGGGTGAGAGGCGATTCGCTGATCAGTTGTTCTGAGCTGATCAATGAGCGTCATCTTCTGTTTGGCAATGTTCTCAATCTCGGTAGAGACACGCGCCGTTATTGCTTGTGTTTCTTGACGTAAAACAGCGGAAAGTGCCTTAGCATTTTCTAGCTGGAAATTAACGAGATCGACTAATGCTGCCATAAAATACTTACCTTCGGCCTAAGTCAGTTAGCTTTTGCCTTGCAATTCGTTTTCAAACTTAATCATGTTGTCAGCCAATTTTTCAGGATCGACCTTGTACGAACCGTTTGTGATAGCTTCTTTGATTGCTGCAACTTTGGCGCTGTCATATGCCGGAGAAGCTGCCATATCTTTCTGGAGTTTACTGACGGCTTTACTTTGCTGGCTGAGTGATACTGCGTCTTGTTGCGCTGGCGCCTTTTTTGATTCTGTCGTGCTGGTAGCATTGGAATCGTTACGTGCAGGTGCGCGACTTGTTGTCGTCATCATTTGCCCTGAACGTATATTATCTATACCTGCCATGTTTAACCTTTGCCTTGTATCGTAATACTGGTATCCAGACTATCGACCAGCGCAAAAATAACTTTAGTCATTTTTTGCATTTTTATTGATCAGTTTAAACACGCTACCAGTGGGTATTAAAAATTAACAGTGATTTCCGCAATGTCAGTCACTATGCCTTCTATTATACGTTGTGACTTATCATTTTTCACTCTTACTTGATCGCCAGCTGAACCATCCTGCAATGCTGTGCCTTGCGTTGTGATCGTCATGCCAGAATTCACCGCTTTGATAATGACCTTTTCATTTCGGCATACCACACAAACATCATTTCTCTCTACGACATCGCCTAAACGAACATTACGCTTTAGCTTTGCCCCAACCACTTGATCGTAGCTAGAAAATCCATCTTTACGAAAGCGCTGTAGCTCGATCATGGAAGTGGTAACATCCGATGCGCTGACGATTTCTCCTCTCCCTAGTGTTCGTGTAGCGACGATCATTGGTACTGATACCGAGATCCTCACAGGGACATAGACTTTCCAGTCATCCGGTTGGCATTCCACTAACACATTGATGTTACTTCTCGTGCTGCTGGTGGAAGAGGCAGATGTATCTAACGGAACAGGGCAATCCGTTGCTTTTATTCTCGAGTCGATCTCTGCCGCATTAACAGATAGCTCGCCACCATCAGGCTGATCAACCGTAGCAAGAATATGTTGTTCTGCTGCTGTTTTTATTTGCTCGATCTGATTATCTGAAGCTGAATGAACAAAAAAGCTAAACATACTGAGCAAAATGCCGATAGACTTAGCGTACTTTGTAATTAGCGCTCTACATATTGTCATAGTCAATGGTGTCGAAGTGAAAGTGAAATACGCCATACTGTCTCCCTGGTATCGTGCTTGCCAGTGGTAGAGTATCATTTAAAAACAAAAAGTTTGAGATGGAGATGAGCATATGACGGGGATTCTTGACTCGGTGAATCAGCGTACGCAACTCGTCGGTCAGAACCGATTGGAATTATTGACCTTTCGACTGATGGGCCGACAGCGCTACGGCATTAACGTATTCAAAGTGAAAGAAGTACTACAGTGCCCTAAGCTGACTTCAATGCCAAATCTACACCCTCTGGTTAAAGGTATCGCTCATATCCGCGGCCATACCGTGTCCGTTATTGATTTGAGCCTGGCAATTGGTGGCCGCCCAACCACTGATTTAGATAAATGTTTTGTTGTTATTGCAGAATTTAACCGTACGATCCAAGCATTTTTGGTATCATCGGTTGAGCGTATTATCAATATGCATTGGGAAGCGATTTTGCCACCGCCAGACGGCGCAGGTAAAGCGCACTATTTGACTGCCGTGACAAACATTGACAATGAGCTGGTTGAAATCCTTGACGTTGAAAAAATCCTGGCAGAAATTGCGCCAGTTGATGAAACGATGGATTCCGCTATTGGCGAAGAAATCGCACAAGCAGAGCAAGAAAAGCCTATTGTACGCCGCATACTGATTGCTGATGACTCGACGGTCGCGCGTAAACAGGTAGAGCGTGCGATTACATCCATCGGTTTTGAGGTCGTATCTGTCAAAGACGGCAAAGAAGCGTACAATAAGTTGATTGAAATGGCTCAAGAAGGCAATATCTACGATCAAATTTCGTTGGTTATTTCCGATATTGAAATGCCAGAAATGGACGGCTATACCTTAACGGCTGAAATTCGCAGACATGCCGATTTGAAAGACCTTTATGTTATCCTCCATTCTTCATTAAGTGGTGTATTCAACCAAGCTATGGTTGAGCGTGTAGGTGCCAACACCTTCATTGCGAAATTTAACCCAGATGAGTTGGGTAACGCGGTTAAATCTGCATTAACACAATAAAAGAGACATTAATGACTGCTATTACAATCAGTGATCAAGAGTATCGTGACTTTAGCCGTTTTCTAGAATCGCAATGTGGCATCGTGTTAGGTGATAGCAAGCAATACCTCGTGCGTAGCCGACTGAGTCCTTTAGTGACGAAGTTTAAGCTCGCATCGTTATCAGATTTGCTACGTGATGTTGTTACAGGGCGTAATCGAGAATTACGAGTCGCCGCTGTGGATGCGATGACGACTAACGAAACCTTGTGGTTTCGAGATACTTATCCGTTCACGGTTTTAGCTGACAAATTATTGCCAGAAGTAGCGGCAAGTAAGCGCCCAATTAAGATCTGGTCTGCTGCCAGTTCATCGGGCCAAGAACCGTATTCTATTGCAATGACGATCCTGGAAACGCAACAGCGCAAGCCGGGCTTGTTACCAAACGTGTCCATTACAGCCACAGATATTTCGGCAAGTATGCTCGAGATGTGTCGTGCAGGGGTGTACGACAACTTGGCTTTGGGTCGCGGGCTTTCACCAGAACGTCGTCGCACCTTCTTTGAAAATGCGGACGGTGGTCGCATGAAAGTCAAAGATAACGTCAAGCGTTTGGTGAACTTTCGTCCACAAAACCTGATGGACAGTTACGCACTGATGGGTAAGTTCGACATCATTTTCTGTCGTAACGTATTGATTTACTTTTCTCCAGAAATGAAATCTAAAGTGCTTAACCAAATGGCGAGCAGTTTAAACCCTGGTGGTTACTTGCTGTTAGGGGCATCAGAGTCGCTAACTGGTCTGACTGATAAATTTGAAATGGTGCGCTGTAATCCGGGCATCATTTACAAGCTTAAATAGCGGTATCTCTTCATTGATAGAAAAGCCTGACTTCGTGTCAGGCTTTTTTGTTTGTTACCTTTCTGCGCCGAGCGTTTCATGTATCACTCAATTAGTTGAAGCGCGTTTTTGCCTTGTGCCCTCAACACGGTGTATCTTTATTAAGTGAACAAAGTGATACGACATGACATTCCAGTTACTTTGGCTCACTTATTGCTATTTCAATTCACGGTAACCACTAGGTTGGTGTAATGCTTTAGGTTTTGGCATGCTAATTGCTTTTTGGTTATCAATCACGGTCAGTTCTTAATTGTAGAGGCAAACATGGCTATATCTTTTGACAATGCACTAGGCATCCACCAGCACACGGTGGGCGTACGTGAGCGCAATGCAGAGGTGATTTCCACCAATATCGCACAAGCAAACACGCCTGGTTACAAAGCAAGAGGTTTAGACTTTGCGAAGGAATTGCAAGCGGCAACATCTGGGGCAAGCATTGGTCTTAGTCGCACAGATGGTCGGCATATTCCTGCCACTACGACGTTGGTTGGGGACAAGTTATATCGTCTTCCTACGCAACCAGATACGGGAGATGGCAACACGGTAGACTTGGATTTAGAGCGTAACTTGTTTATGCAAAACCAAATCAGACACCAAGCATCACTCGACTTTCTAGGCAGCAAATTCAAGAACTTAACCAAAGCAATCAAAGGGGAATAATTTAGATGAGCTTATTTAACGTTTTCAATGTGACAGGTTCCGCAATGAGCGCTGAATCCGTTCGTCTGAATACTACCTCAAGCAACTTGGCGAACGCCGACAGTGTCAGCAGCTCTGCGAAAGACACTTACAAAGCGCGTCATGCAGTGTTTGGTGCAGAGTTAAGTAACGCCATGCGTGGCGGTGATACGGTGCCAGTGAAAGTGATGGGTATTGTAGAAAGTGATAAACCGCTGAGTGCGGAGTACAACCCAGACCATCCCCTTGCAAACGAAGAAGGCTACATTTACAAGCCTAACGTCAATGTAATGGAAGAAATGGCAAACATGATTTCAGCTTCTCGTGCATACCAAACTAATGTACAGGTCGCTGATTCTAGTAAACAAATGCTGCTGCGTACGCTGCAGATGGGTCAATAAGGATAAGGGGGTAGCGTATGGCCGGAATTAACAACGTTGGTCAAAGCGGCTTGTCCTATATCGACCAGCTTAAAAGTCTACAAGAGAGTAACAAGAAAGCGGAAGAGAGCACGGGTAAGCAGGACCTAAAACAGGAAGACTTCTTATCATTGCTCACGAAGCAACTGTCTCAGCAAGACCCTTTTAAGCCGGTAAGTAATGACCAGATGATTGCGCAAATGGCTTCATTTGCGACCGTTGATGGCATTGGCAAGATGAACACTCAGTTTGAGAGTTTGAATTCGTCAATGACATCAAATCAAGCGTTACAAGCTTCCTCTTTGGTAGGGCGTGACGTATTGGTCCCAGGAGCAGCAGGTGTGAAGCAGGACGACGCACCAATGGCGGCAATGGTTAAGCTTTCACAATCTATCGATAATCTGTTTGTTCGTGTAGAGGATGAAGCTGGCCAACTGGTTCGTACCTTTGAGGTAGGGGCGAAACCAGCCGGCGACACGCGTGTGCTTTGGGACGGTAAAGATGAAAGCGGAAATCCACTGCCAGCTGGCAAATACAAAGTGAAAGCGTCTGGCTTAGTTGAAGGGGAGTCGCAAGAGTTCCCAGTATCGACATACGCCAACGTAAACAGCGTATTGCTTGGCAAAGGTGACGGAAACGTATTACTCAATCTGGCTGGTTTTGAATCGCCAGTTCGACTTGCAGAAGTATTGGAAGTCGGCAAAGCGTAGTCATAGCTCGCTAGATTAGGAGATTTTGGAATGTCATATGTATCTTTAAGCGGTTTGTCCGCCGCCCAACTGGATTTGAATACCACCAGTAACAACATTGCGAACGCCAACACTTACGGCTTTAAAGAGTCCCGTGCTGAGTTTGCTGATGTCTACTCTAACTCTTTATTTACTAACGCAAAAACCACACCGGGTGGTGGTGCGCAAGCAAGCCAAGTGGCACAGCAGTTCCATGAAGGCTCTAGCATTTACACCAACAACCCAATGGATTTGCGTGTTTCGGGGACAGGTTTTTTCGCTGTAGCGAAAGAGCGTCTAACTCCACAACAGAATGAACTGACACGTAATGGTGCATTTCACTTAAATAAAGAAAACTACATGGTGACCGCGAACGACGAGTTCTTATTAGGTTACCAAGTGGACCCAAGCTCTGGTGAGGTTTCTTCATACGAGCCACAACCCATCAATATTCCTGCTGAATTTGGTAAGCCAAAACAAACAGCAAACATTGAAGTGGGTGTGAACTTGCCAGCGAACGGCGATTTGAAAGATCCAACGCAGTTTGATTTTTCAGACCCAGATACATACAACCGTTCAACCTCTTCGACAATTTATGACTCGATGGGTCAGTCTTACAAGCTAACGACGTATTACTTGAAAGATCAGACTCAGCCAAATACATGGAACACTTACTACACCGTGACAGATAAAGAAGGTGAAAAGCCTTTAAATGTTGCGGCTGGTGATGCGCAAACGCCAACAGGTCATGTGGGGCATACCATGAAGTTCAACAACGATGGTACGTTGGCGAGCTTGAACAATGGTCAGCCAATCACTTCTGTGGCTCTGGGCGATCCGGCGACGAACACGACACCAGTCGATATGAATGGTGCTGATCTTGCGCAGACGCTTAACTTCGGCTTAGGCTCAGCAACACAGTTTGCGGCTCCGTTCGAACTGACTAAGTTTGACGAAGACGGTGCAACAACGGGCTTCCTAACCAAAGTTGACTTCGATGAAAACGGCAGCGTATTGGGGACTTACTCAAACGGTGAAAACGTTACATTGGGTCGTGTTGCTCTCGTACGTGTTCCAAACGAGCAAGGTCTGGATAAGAAAGGCGGCACTCAATGGGATTCAACGCAGTTCTCTGGTGACAAGATCTGGGGTGAATCAAATAAAGGCTCTTTCGGCACCATCAATAACGGTATGCTGGAACAGTCAAACATTGATATGACGCAGGAGTTGGTGGACCTGATCTCTGCTCAGCGTAACTTCCAAGCAAACTCACGTTCGCTAGAAGTACACAACCAACTACAACAGAATATCTTACAGATCCGTTAGAGCACTAGCTGGGTCATTCGATACTCTGCTTGAGTAAGCAATGGCGTGTGATTGCTTCTTAGTAATTACCGCTTTGTTCATTTTCATCATGACATTCATCTGATGCTTAGCCTGAATACACCTCACTCAGGCTAAGCATGCTTTGATCTACGATTTGCCGCTGTTGCCGCCGTATGGATCAAAACCTTGCCTCTCGTTACAGTTTTCTGCCTCTATTGACCTCTTTTAATAGTTTGTTATTAATTCAAGATATTGATTAGTAAGTCTATTTTTATTTTGGCATAACTATTGCTTTTTACTCCGTGTACAGAGAGATTTTTTGGAGTAATTTATGGATCGCGCACTGTTTCTCGCAATGAGTGGCGCCAAGCAAAATATGCAGGCACTACAATTGCGCGCTAATAACTTGGCTAACGTAAGCACGACCGGATTTCGGGCTGATTTAGCACAGGCTCGCTCAATGCAGGCTTATGGTGAAGGCCATCCTTCACGTGTGTTCAGCATGACAGAGCGTCCAGGGCATAACTTTGCTCAAGGTAGCGTGATTACAACAGGGCGTGATCTGGATGTGACGATTGAAGGCAGCGGTTGGATATCGGTACTCGATCATACAGGGAAAGAAGGGTTGACCCGTAACGGCAACCTAAAAGTCGATCAAAATGGCATGCTTACCAACGCAAGTGGTCATTTGGTGCTGGGTGAAAACGACGCGCCGATTACTTTGCCTATTCCTCTCTCCAAAATTGAAATCGGTCGGGATGGCACCATCTCTGTACTTCCTCAAGGTGCCCCGGCAGAAGAATTCCAAGCGGTTGATCGCATTAAGCTTGTTAAGCCTAATGATCAAAGCTTGTTTAAAGACACCAATGGCTTATTTCGCCATAAAACTCCAAACCAACCTTACGAAGCAGACGCGACTGTTAGTCTCCAGACGGGAGCGATAGAAGGCAGTAACGTGAATGCCGTAGGTGAAATGACCGCATTGATTGACTTACAACGTCAGTTTGAAATGCAAGTCAAGATGATGAGCACAGCTGAAGAAATGGATAAATCTTCAGATTCACTGCTTCGTATGAGTTAACAGAGTTAGAGGTTCACTATGCATCCAGCACTATGGGTAAGTAAAACAGGTCTAGACGCCCAACAAACCAACATTGCCACGATTTCGAACAACTTGGCGAACGCCTCTACTGTCGGCTACAAAAAGAGCCGTGCAGTATTCGAAGATCTGTTCTATCAGAACATCAACCAGCCTGGCGGCCAGTCATCTCAGAACACGGAACTGCCAAGTGGCTTGATGCTAGGTGCGGGTTCTAAAGTGGTTGCGACGCAAAAAGTGCACACGCACGGCAATGCACAGACAACGACCAACGCACTGGACATGATGGTGGAAGGCGACGGTTTTTTCCAAGTGACATTGCCGGACGGCAACATCGGTTATACCCGTAACGGTCAGTTCACGCTCAATGGTGAAGGCACGTTAGTCACGTCGGGTTCTGGCTACCCTGTAGAGCCTGAAATTGTGATTCCAGAAGATGCAATTTCTATTACTGTCGGTACGGATGGTGAAGTGTCGGTTCGCGTCCGAGGTCAGCAAGACAACCAAGTCGTTGGTCAGCTAACCATTACAGATTTTGTTAACCCGGGTGGCCTAGAGCCAATTGGTCAGAACCTTTACTTACCAACGGGTGCCAGTGGCGATCCACAAGAGGGTGTTCCTGGTTTGGACGGTTTGGGTGAAATTCGTCAATCCATGCTGGAAGCGTCCAACGTGAATGTAACGGAAGAGTTGGTCAACATGATCGAAGCCCAGCGCGTTTACGAAATGAACTCAAAAGTGATCTCGTCAGTCGATAAAATGATGAGCTTCGTTAACCAGCAATTGTAACGATTAAGAGCAAGATTTGAGGAGCTCACGATGAAACGTATTTGCCTACTCGCTTTGATTGCTACGATGTCGGGCTGTGCCATGTTGGAACCGATTGAAACGGATGAAGTGACACAAGCAACCACTGTGGTCGACGCAGTAGAAGGCGATAAATCGAAAGAAGAGAGCAGCGGTATTGTAGATACTTTACGTGGTAGAAGCGATCCGGTTGCTGGCGATCCTGCTTGGGCTCCAATTCATCCGAAAAACAAACCTGAGCATTATGCTGCTGCAACAGGTTCGTTGTTTAGCGCCGAGCACATTACCGATCTATACGACGATTCTAAACCACGTGGTATTGGCGACATTATTACCGTAACACTGGATGAGACAACCAGTGCGACGAAAAGCGCAAATGCCGATTTATCGAAAACCAATGAAGCGCAAATGGACCCGCTTCAAGTGGGCGGAGAAGAGCTGCAAATTGGCGGAAAATATAATTTCTCTTATGACTTAAACAACTCCAACTCATTTGCAGGTGACTCTTCTGCAAAGCAGAGCAACAGCATCAGTGGTTACATCACTGTTGAGGTGATCGAAGTACTGGCAAACGGCAACCTCGTGATCCGCGGTGAGAAGTGGATGACGCTAAATACGGGTGATGAGTACATACGTTTAAGTGGCACTATTCGTCCGGATGATATTAATTTCGACAACACCATTGCATCAAATCGCGTTTCTAACGCAAGAATTCAATACTCAGGGACTGGTTTGCAACAAGATATGCAAGAGCCAGGCTTCTTGGCACGATTCTTTAATGTAGCGCTATAACACGCCGTGCTGACGGCAATTTGACTGCAAGAGATAAGTAAGCATGAAAAAACTCCTTTTAGTACTGATGAGCGTTGCTCTGTTTTCTACCGTAGCCCAAGCCGCACGTATCAAAGACGTCGCGCAAGTGGCAGGTGTACGAAGCAACCAACTCGTGGGTTATGGTTTGGTTTCAGGCTTACCTGGTACGGGTGAAGCGAACCCGTTTACAGAGCAAAGTTTCGCCGCCATGCTGCAAAACTTCGGCATTCAGATGCCGCCAGGCACAAAGCCAAAAATTAAAAACGTTGCCGCAGTCATGGTTACGGCAGAATTGCCGCCTTTCTCTAAACCGGGTCAGCAAGTGGACGTGACTGTCTCTTCCATCGGAAGTGCTAAAAGTTTGCGTGGTGGCACCTTGCTGCAAACGTTCCTCAAAGGTCTCGACGGTCAAGTTTACGCGGTGGCTCAAGGTAACTTAGTAGTGAGCGGCTTCAGTGCTGAAGGCGCTGACGGTTCTAAAATCGTAGGTAACAATCCAACCGTTGGTCTTATCTCTAGTGGTGCGACAGTAGAGCGAGAAATTCCAAACCCATTTGGTCGTGGTGATTACATCACGTTCAACTTGCTTGAGTCAGACTTCACAACGGCTCAACGTATGGCGGATGCTGTAAACAACTTCCTCGGCCCACAAATGGCGAGCGCTGTTGACGCGACATCAGTGCGCGTGCGTGCTCCTCGTGACGTCAGCCAGCGTGTTGCGTTCTTATCGGCAATCGAAAACCTAGAGTTTGACCCAGCAGATGGTGCAGCCAAAATCATCGTTAACTCTCGCACGGGCACCATTGTAGTTGGTAAGCATGTACGTCTTAAACCAGCAGCAGTAACGCATGGCGGCATGACGGTTGCGATCAAAGAAAACCTGAATGTTAGCCAACCTAACGGCTTTTCTGGTGGGCAAACCGTAGTCGTACCAGACTCGGATATCGAAGTCAGCGAAGAGCAAGGCAAAATGTTTAAGTTCGAACCAGGCTTAACGTTGGATGATTTGGTCCGTGCCGTGAACCAAGTCGGGGCTGCGCCTTCGGACTTGATGGCAATTTTACAAGCATTGAAGCAAGCTGGTGCCATTGAAGGCCAGTTGATCATCATTTAATGGTTAGGAGGTAGGTATAATGAACAATCCTAACGACATTGGTTTTATCCATGACATCAGTTCTCTGGATACTCTGCGTCAAAAAGCAGTGAAAGAGGGAAAAGATGGCGAGCAAGAAGCATTGCATGCGGCTGCTCGTCAGTTCGAATCGATCTTCACCTCCATGATGTTGAAATCCATGCGTGAAGCCAATGAGGGCTTTGAGTCCAACATGATGAACAGCCAAAACGAGAAGTTCTACCGACAAATGTTGGATGAACAGATGGCGAGTGAATTGAGTTCGTCTGGTTCAATGGGACTGGCCGATATGATTGTTAAGCAATTAACGGCTGGGCAAGGGAACGACAAAAAAGAAACGGCTATGCGTGATGCGGCAAACAATGCTGCGGAATATCGTCGTGTTGACCCGAAAAAAGCGCGCGAGATTGAACAGCGCTTGATTGAGTCTGGTCAGCTATCTCGACCAAGCAATGAACCCACTCGATTCGATTCACCAGAATCCTTTGTTAACTCGATGAAGCCATACGCGGAGAAAGCTGCGAAAGCCTTAGGTGTCGAGCCATCTTTGCTACTTGCGCAAGCCGCTTTGGAAACGGGGTGGGGACAAAAGGTCGTGAAGAACGCGCGTGGCAGCAGCAACAACTTATTTAATATCAAAGCAGATCGAAGCTGGCAGGGTGACAAAGTGACGACTCAAACTTTAGAGTTCCACGATAACACGCCAGTGAAAGAGACGGCAGCGTTTCGCTCCTACTCAAGTTACGAAGACAGCTTTAATGACTTTGTACGATTTTTGAATGACAACCCACGTTACGAGACAGCATTACAGCAACGCGGGAATTCAGAGTCGTTTATTCGCGGTATCCACAGTGCGGGTTACGCGACCGATCCGAATTACGCAGATAAAGTCCTGCAGGTGAAGGATAAAATCGAAAGTATGTAATGTTTCTGCGACAATTTATGACGTTCTCGAAGGCTTGCCATAGTGCAAGCCTTCACTTTATCTGAACATCTACGCCTTTCTATCACTTGGCACATCTTTTGCTTTTAATGTGTCTAGGTGATCGGTTTTGCCGATTTATATTTCGTTTTCGGGGGCATGTATGGCGTCAGATCTTCTGAATGTAGGTACTCAAAGTGTGCTTACTGCTCAGAGACAATTAAACACCACTGGTCATAACATTTCTAATGTTAATACAGATGGTTATAGCCGTCAGTCTGTTATCCAAGGCACGAATGATCCGCGCATGTTTGGTGGTTCTACCTACGGCATGGGTGTGCATGTGGAAAATGTTCGCCGCTCGTGGGATCAGTTTGCCGTGAATGAACTGAACCTGTCGTCGACCAACAATGCCAACAAAACGGATACCCAAGACAATCTTGATATGCTCTCTAGCATGTTGAGCTCCGTAGCATCGAAGAAAATTCCCGAGAACCTGAATGAGTGGTTCGATGCGGTAAAAACCATGGCAGATACCCCGAACGATTTAGGGGCACGAAAAGTGGTATTGGAAAAGGCGAAAATCTTCTCTGATACATTAAATGATTTCCACGAAACCGTTCGACTGCAATCTGATGTCACCAATAAAAAATTGGATATGGGCATTGAGCGCGTTAACCAACTTGCGTTGGAAATTCGCGATATTCATCGACTGATGATGCGCACCCCCGGCCCACATAATGACCTAATGGATCAGCATGAAAAGCTGGTTACTGAGCTGTCAGAGTACACCAAAGTTACTGTAACCCCACGCAAAAATGCGGAAGGGTTTAATGTTCATATCGGCAATGGACACACACTTGTTTCTGGTACGGAAGCAAGCCAGCTCAAAATGATCGATGGCTATCCGGATGTTCATCAAAGACGATTAGCAATGGTGGAAGGGAATGGCATTAAAGCGATCAAGTCTGATGATATGGATGGCAAAATCGGCGCTTTACTTGAAATGCGCGACAAACACATCCCACAACTGCAAGATGAAATGGGCCGTTTAGCGACGGGTTTCTCCTACAAAATTAATCAGCTGCAATCTCAAGGTCTGGATCTCAACGGTAAGATAGGTAAAGACGTATTTACCGATGTGAACTCTGAGCTGGTGGCAAAATCTCGAGTTTTTGCTGCGCCTGACTCTCAAGCTGATGTTGCGGTTTACATCGAGGACATTTCCGCGATCAAAGGTGGTGAATATTCGCTGCGTTATGATGGCGACCAATACAGCGTGACAACACCGAAAGGTGAGCAAATGTCGTTGAACATCGACCGTTCGGATTCGTCGTTTGTTCTGGATGGTATGAAAGTGCAAATTGGTGAAGGCCTTGCCGCCGGTGAGCGCGTATTGCTCCGCCCAACGAGAACTGGTGCAGCCATCATAAAGATGGAAACCAATGATGCAAAAGCTATTGCCGCACAAAGTTATGAAGCCTCAACCACTTTTGCACAAGGTAACGCCAAGTTTAAAATTCGTGAGGCGGGGGATGTTAAAGAGTTTGAGGTTACCGTACAACCAGCCGACGAGAAGCATGATAAGCCGTGGTTAAAGATCACGGATAACAAGGGTAATTTACTATCGGACAAATACTCATACCCGTTAGATAAAGATAACCCGATGATTGAAATCTCAGTGCCGAAAAGTCATCCGCTGTATAAAAACGGCGATGCAACCGTGTTTGAGTTGAGCGAAGGCGCACTGATGAATGATAAATTCACCGCAAACTTGGTGCCTTCTGAAGGTGGTAACGGCAACTTGAGAAAAATGCAGAAGATCCAAACAGACAAGATGATGGATGGAAAATCCAGTACCTTGATCGATGTTTATCATAACCTCAATACCGAAGTTGGACTGAAGTCTTCTACAGCAAACCGTTTAGCCTCCGTCGCTCGTTTAGAGCATGAAGCGGCGCAAGAGCGCGTTGCTTCTATTTCTGGTGTTAACCTCGATGAAGAAGCGGCCAACATGATGAAGTTTCAACAAGCGTACATGGCTTCATCACGTGTGATGCAAGCGGCGAATGATACCTTCAATACCATTTTACAACTGAGGTAAGGAGAAGAGATAAGTGCTAACCCGAATTTCTAGTTTCCATAACTATCAGTCCGTACAAAATGATCTGCGTCGTCAAGAGAATAAGGTTCACCACAACCAAGAGCAACTTGCTTCAGGGAAAAAGTTACTGAAACCTAGTGACGACCCCCTCGCTGCGCATTACATCCAAAACATTAGTCAGCAACAAGAACAGCTACAACAATATCTTAGCTCGATAGTGTTGGTGCGTAATCGTCTAGAAAACCACGAAGTTAATATCGCCAATGCGGAGAATTTTGCCGACGAGTCGAAGCGCTTAACGATGGAGATGATTAACGGTGCGTTTTCTGCGGAAGACCGACAAGCAAAGAAGCGTGAGCTAGAAGAGATTGCGAACAACTTCCTTAACTTGGTGAACTCGCAAGATGAATCTGGTAACTACGTGTTTGCTGGCACTAAGCCAAAAAGCCAACCATTTTATCGCGATAAAGATGGTAGCGTGCAATACGCTGGGGACGATTATCAGCGCAAAATGAAAGTCTCCAGCATGCTTGAGATGCCAATGAACGATCCCGGCAGCAAGCTGTTTATGGAGATACCAAACCCATTTGGCGACTATCAGCCGAATTACGATCTACAAAACGGCTCTGAGCTGTTGCTAAACAAAGCTACTAACGTTGACGCTAAGGATGATGCGGCGTATCGCGTGACATTTGTCGATATGAATAACGGCAAATTTGGTTACCAATTAGAGCGTAACGGCAAAGTAGTGGATGCCGATGAGTTTTCACCAGAGAAAGGGATTGAATACAAAGGCCTGAAAGTGCACGTAAAAGGCCAAATTACGCCTGGTGACAGCATTGAGATCGAAAAGCGGGCAGAGTTCAGCATTTTCGATACCTTCAAGGATGCAATGGCATGGTCAGACAAATCGGTTTCGGATACGTCGGCGACCGCCAAATTGCACCAAATGACAGAAGAATTCCACGCTGCTTTTATCCATTTGAATAAAGCGCGTACAGATGCCGGTGCTCGATTGAGTACGCTGGATATCCAAGAGCAAAATCATGAAGACTTTAATTTGTCTCTGGCAAAAGCGAAGAGCAACTTTGAGGACTTGGATTACTCTAAAGCCGTGATCGAGTTCAGTGAAAACTCGCGAGCGTTACAGGCATCGCAACAAGCATTCGGTAAGACCAAAGATCTAACGTTGTTTAACTACATCTAGTATGACACTCATACACATTGTCTGATTTTGATGCCTTATGTGCAAAGCCTTAAGCGCGATAAGTCGACGTAACCTGAGAGTCTGAGATGTTATGCGGCACGATTTTACCCAAAGCGGCAATGATGCGGGAGGCAAGTCGGGCGGCAACAGGGCAGCGTTCAATACCCATGGGCTAAGATGAGTCTGACAAACCGGAAATAGCTTAATGATAAAGCTAACTTATTGTTTATTTGATTCTTTTAAAAGTAGTTAAATAATTTACTCAAGTTGGCACACAAATTGTATTGAAAATATCAGAACAGATTTAGAGATTCTAAACCCTGCGTTTAAGGCAGATTTAGCAAGTAACTTTTACGGTCAGTGCTTATCCAAATGAGAGTAAAGCTGGCCGCTTCGCAAAAGCTTGCGAACTCAACAGGAGAGCAAAATGGCTGTAACAGTTAGTACTAACGTCTCCGCGATGACCGCGCAGCGTTACCTAAACAAAGCGACTGATGAATTAAACACGTCGATGGAGCGCTTATCTTCAGGACATAAGATTAACAGTGCAAAAGATGATGCGGCAGGTCTACAGATCTCTAACCGCTTAACTGCACAGTCTCGTGGCCTAGATGTCGCAATGCGTAACGCGAACGATGGTATCTCGATTGCACAAACCGCTGAAGGTGCGATGAATGAGGCAACCTCTGTCATGCAACGAATGCGTGACCTTGCGATTCAATCATCGAATGGTACTAACTCTCCAGCTGAGCGTCAGGCGATCAACGAAGAGTCAATGGCATTGATTGACGAGCTAAACCGTATTGCAGAAACCACTTCATTTGGTGGTCGTCGTCTATTGAACGGCTCATTCGGTGAAGCAGCATTCCAGATTGGTGCGAGCTCAGGTGAAGCCATGATCATGGGACTCACCAGCATTCGTGCGGACGATACTCGCATGGGCGGTGTGACCTTCTTATCTGAGAACGGTAAAGATAAAAACTGGAGCGTTGACCCAGCTAAATCTGACTTGAAGATCACGCTACCAGGTATGGGTGAAGACGAAGACGGCAATGTTGATGATCTAGAAATCAACATTAATGCCAAAGCGGGCGACGACATCGAAGAGCTTGCCACTTACATTAATGGTCAGTCTGATATGATTAATGCGTCTGTAAGTGAAGATGGCAAGCTGCAAGTTTTTGTCGCGCACCCAAACGTTCAGGGCGAGATTTCCATTTCTGGTGGATTAGCATCTGAGCTTGGCCTGAGTGATGAACCTATCAGAACGTCAGTACAAGATATTGATATGACCACGGTACAAGGCTCTCAAAACGCGATTTCTGTGCTGGATTCGGCACTGAAATACGTAGACTCGCAACGTGCAGACTTAGGTGCGAAGCAAAACCGTTTGAGTCACAGCATCAACAACTTGGCGAATATCCAAGAAAACGTTGACGCCTCGAACAGCCGAATTAAAGATACAGATTTTGCGAAAGAAACCACGCAAATGACCAAAGCACAAATTTTGCAACAGGCAGGTACATCGATTCTTGCTCAAGCGAAACAGTTGCCAAACTCTGCAATGTCACTATTGCAGTAGTTTACTTAGCCTGTACTCAATACATTCAGACGTGGATGGGAATGCAGGCTTTTGGCAAGCAACTTTACAATAGAATGAGCGGCTCTCTCATCTCTCACCTGCCAATCATTTTCAATGTAAAGTTGCACTCGGTATGCCGGAAATGTGTTCATTTCTCTTGATCTCCACATAGGCTCTGGCGACCAACCTAGCCCCAGTTCTCTCAAAGGAAAAGGGGCTTTTTCTTTTCTAATTTTCACGTCTATCGTCTGCGAACTTACCTTCAATTGTTTCCTTTTGCTGGTTTTCTATACAATTTATCCCTCTCGGCTCGATTTGTGGAAACTTGAGCACTTTTTCTTACTTTTCTTCAATTTTATTAGCTAAATCTCGCAATGTTATTTTTTTAAACTTTTTTCTAAAGCTTCTGAATTTGGTGTCGTTAATAGAAATAACTTTGAGAGAACTACTTGGTTTTCCGAGACGTCGGAAACCGCTACACCGGAAAATCAATTGGAGAAATCACCAT
>NZ_JAWOVC010000006.1:232905-260193 GCF_033339735.1 Vibrio sp. 2033 | reverse complement strand
CTTTAAAATACAAAACGCCCGATGAAGTACATCGAGCGTTTTAGTTAAAAAGTGTCAACCCATATCAGGACGGGTCAACCAAACTCTGTTATTTTCTCTGCTTATTGATTTAAGCTAAGCCTCGATCACCCACCTCATCTGGCAACTGTTGCAAAAGCCACTCTCTAAAACGCTTGACGCTTGCTGGGATTAAACCTCTATTTTTAGGTTCAAGCATAGAGAAATTGGAAGGTGTTGAAAGCACGTGTTCGACTGGCCTAACTAAAGCACCGCTTTGTAAATAGTCGTCCACTAATGACCCCCAGGCTAACGCGATTCCCTGACCATTAATTGCCGCTTGTAACAGCATTGGATAGTTATTGATGTTCATGCGATTACGAGGCGAAATATTTGGCAATCCTACACTCGCAAACCACTGCTCCCAATTCACCCAATCTCTTTGAGACTCTTCCAGATAGAGTAACGTTTTATTGAAGATTTCTTCTGGCTTACTAGGCTGGCCGATTTTCTCTAAATAAAGCGGGCTACACACAGGGAATACTTCTTCTGAAAACAGCGTTGTCACATCCATTTCCGCAGGTGGAGTGCGACAATAAAACAAGGCGAGATCGCAATCTAATCGGCGTAAGTCCAACACATTATCTGAGGCCAATATTCTTATATCGATGTCATCATGTTCATTTTGAAATTGAGCAACCTTAGGCAACAACCACAAGGCTGCCATTGCATTTGTCGTCGCAACCGTGATCTTTTGTTCGCCCTGCCACTTCTTCACTTCACCAGTTATTTGAGCAATATCGAGCAAAGATTGGCTGACAGCTTGATAATATTGAAGACCTGTAGGCGTTAAATTAATGCTTCGATTGGCTCGCGTGAACATAGCCTTGCCTAAGTATTCTTCTAATTGTCTAATTTGGCGACTGATAGCACCTTGGGTCACGTTTAGCTCGTCAGCGGCTAACGTAAAACTCAAGTGCCGCGCCGACGCTTCAAACGCAACGAGGCTATTTAAAGGTGGGAGGGGTTTGATTTTCATGTATCTTCCAGTAAGGCAGTATTGTAATTATTTTTATTCCCGGCAATCTTATGTTGCACGTGGATAATGCCATTCTGGACAACACCTCAAAAACGACAATTTATAAATGATAAAAAATAGAGATGAATCATAAATTGTTGTGAGAGAGACTGCCGTATACAGTTTCGTGGCTACAACGAGCACAAAAAGAGGAGCAGTTACTCCTCTTTTGTCTAGCCTTTTGCTCACTTTGTACGAGTTAGCCCATTTACCCTATTGCCAGTTTAGTACTCGCGTAACGCGCTTTTTTCTTTCTTGGACTGGCTAAGAAGTACGCTAATGTAAGAGGCCCTAATCGTCCCATAAACATCATGAAGATGATCACTAACTCACCCGGTTCGGACAAACTGCCCGTTAAGCCTCGCGATAACCCAACCGTACCCAGTGCCGAGACCGCTTCGAACATAATGTCTAACATAGACGCTTTCTCTGTCAGTAACAGCGTGAATATGGCAAACCAAGTCACCCCCACCGAGATCAGAGTCAGCGCCAATGCCTTGCTGATGGTCTCTTTGGGAATCTCGCGTTGAAAGGCATAGGTTGCTTCATCGCGACGCAAATAGCTGTAAGTCGCCAAGACTAACACTATAAATGTCACAACTTTAATGCCACTTGCCGTACTCAATGATCCACCGCCGATAAACATCAACACCAGAATGATCGCCGTTGTGGCATCTTCCAACTGATCGATAGCTAAAGTGTTGAACCCTGCCGTTCTTGGCGTCACCGCTTGAAACCACGATGCCCACCATTTCCCTGCTTCGCTCAACGGGGCAAGCGTGTTGGGGTTGTCATATTCAATCAGATAAATCGCGATAAGTGCCACCACGTTAATGATCATCGTGCCTAAGATCATCATTCGACTGTAAACGGTGAGTCGATGCCAACGGCGATTGCGTTTTAAGTCAATCCAAACCGAGAAGCCTAAACCACCAATAATGAACAAACTGGTAATGGTGAAGTTAACGACCGGGTCGTCCACGTAAGGCATTAAGCTATCGGCACTCAACGCAAAACCTGCATTGTTAAACGCACTGATGGTGTAGAAGAAACCATGGAACAAACTGGTTTCCCAGCCCAGCTCTTCACTCCAATAAACGCTCAAAATAGTGAAACCAATAAGTTCAACGAGCAGAGCGAACATCAATACAGATTTAGCAGTGGCAATGAGTGTCGATGAATCAGTCTGGTTGAACGCCTCTCTCGCGACTGCTCGCTCCAAAAAGCCAATTTTTCCGCCCAGAGCCAGCAAGGTCACGATAGCAAACGTCATCAAACCTAGGCCACCACATTGAATCAGGAAAGCAATAACCACTTGCCCAAAAGGCGTAAACGCCGTGCCCGTGTCCACCACAACTAATCCCGTCACCGTAATGGCCGATGTTGCTGTAAACAGGCTTTGAATCCAAGTGATGGGCTCTGTGGTGGCAATCGGCAGTTTGAGTAAGACCGTGCCGAGCATGATCAAGCACGCAAAGCTGAGGCTAAGTATTAATGGCGGTGCGCCCAACAATTTTTTGCCCGCTTTGGGTTTTCGCTCGATGGGGATAATAGAGGGATGCCACAAAACCATGTTACACCAACCTTGGAGCGACGTATTTCAGCTCAGCGCGACTACCACAAAGCAACAGCGTGTCGAACTCATTAAGCACAAACTCATCATTGATATTGGTGTAGACGGCTTCTTCGCGCTTCACCAAGATAGGCTGAATGTTGTAACTGCCTCGGCTGATCAACTTAGAAAGCGGCGTATCGTGCAGATTGGATTTAACGTGGATTTCCACCACATACAAGCCATGCCCCATTTCCAAATAGTTGTTCACCATCGGATAGTTGAGTGCCTGTGCGACTCTTACGCCCATCTCCTCTTCCGGATGAATAATGCGTTGTACACCAAGCTTAGACACGATGGTGTGGTGTGCTTTGGTGCTCGCTTTGACCCAAATGGATTTCACACCCAGATTTTTCAGCGCCAACGTACACAACAAACTGGCTTGCATGTCTTCGCCAATCGCCACCAACACCACATCACTGTTCGCTAGCGCTAACTCTCTGAGTGCGCCTTCGTCTGTTGCGTCACATATGACCGCTTGCGTTAACTCTTCGACGTATTTCTCGACGATTTTCGGGTCGCTATCCACCCCCGTTACGGTGTGTCCAAGATGAATAAGTTCTAAGCTAGCGGCAACGCCAAATCGCCCTAAACCAATTACTGTAAAGTGAGCCATATCAATCCCTAACTGTGTTTTATGTATAGAAAATGCTAATGCGTTAAGGGCTAGGCTGATTTTCCGTCACGAAAAATAGGCAACACGAATCCTGTTCGAGTGCCGATAACCAGCACTAAACCTTGGCATTAACGTTGATTAAATTTGGAATTTAGTGGTGCTTGGACGTCTCAAGCACTAAACGATAACCCAGCCCCGGCTCGGTTTTTAAAAGTCGCTGTTCGTCAGCACTATCGTTCAGTTTTTTGCGTAGTTGACTCACTAACACGCGTAAGTAGTGAGTATCTTCGACATGACTTTTTCCCCAAATCACCGCTAGCAAATGAGTTTGCTCAATGAGTTTTCCCGGCTTGAGAATCAACTGTTCAATGAAAGAAAATTCTTTCTTGGTGAGTGGAATTTCCCTCTGATCCAACCAAAATTGGTGGGTGCTTTTGATGATTTTGACTCGGCCAGCCACCAGCTCATCAGCGATGGATTTCTCATCCACCAAATCTCGAACCAGCACTTTGATGCGCGCGATGAGCTCTTTTACGCCAAAAGGCTTGCTCAAGTAATCATTCGCGCCCGCTTCTAAAAGGCGGATTTTTTCCTCTTCTTGATCGCGAGCCGTCAGCACTAGCACTGGCGTTTTATACGTCTGACGAAGCGTAGTGAGAAACTCCTTCCCATCGCCGTCGGGCAAGCCTAAATCTAGCAGAATGACGTGCGGCGAATGTGCTTCGAAACACGCTTTGGCTTCTGCAATGGTACTCGCGCCAATGTAATCAAACCCTTCAGCAGACAGCGAAATTCGAATAAAGGTATGAATGCGAGGCTCATCGTCCACGACTAAAACTTTGTAACTCACGCCTGCTCTGCTCCTTGATTGAGTGGAAGTAGAATGCGGATCAGCGTCCCTTCTGATACTGGCATAGATTGAATCTCTCCTTGGTGTGCGATGATGATGCCTTTGGCAACCGCGAGTCCCATTCCGGTGCCTGAATCGGCCGATTTGTTGTTCGCGCCGGAATAGAAAAGGTTGAATATTTTTTCCGCATCTTCAGCTTTGATGCCAATCCCCATGTCCCGAACATCAATCACGCACGACGAACCCTGCTTAGAAAGAGAAACCTCAACAGATTCATTCTCTGGTGAAAATCGCATGGCATTATCCAGCACATTAAAAATCGCTTGTTCGATGAGCGAACGACTTACTGACAAATAATCAACGGAATCATCCATATTCATGGACACTTTCTCGGTGTAATTTGGCAAACGAGAAACCGCATCCCGAACAATATCTGCAATCAACTCATCTTTTTTGGTAATTTTTAATGTGCCGTGCTGGAGCTTAGTCGCCTGTAAGAGGTTCTCGATATATTGATGCAAGCGATGGCTTTCTGAAGTCGCACTGTCGAGCAATTCTTTACGCTCTAAGTCATTGAGCTTGGGCATGTACTCGTTGAGTGTGGTCAATGTTCCAATAATGGTTGCCAGCGGCGTGCGTAAGTCATGGGACACCGATAGCAGGATGCTGTTTTGCAGCTTGGTTTGTTTTAACTCGCCCTGCTGGCGACGATAAAGATCCGCAAAGGTGCTGGTGATAAATGCCACCACCATAAACACGACTAAATTAAAAATGTCTTCCGGACGAAACATCTGCAAAGAGTAACGAGGCGTCGTGAAAAAGAAGTTGAAGCTCAACGCTTCGATCACCGCCGCCGCATAAGCGAATCGCGAGTTGCATTGAAACGCCACTACCACGACTGCTAACTGTAAAATCAGCAGGACTGCGGCTGTAGAGCCAAACAGTTGGTCTAACAGCCATGAGACCACAACCGCGCCAACAATCACGGTAGTAGAAAAGAGAAAGGTGTTATCTCGCCATTGAACAAACATAAAATACATCAACCAAAATTCGATGTAGAAAACTTTAGCAAAAGCCCATTCGGAGTTCGCGTAAAAAAAGCGTAAAAAATTCAATAACGACAGTGAGTTATAAACATAATCATCATTAAGTTGGCCTAACTCAATGAATAATCACAAGTTAACGTTGCCCATTAACGCCTACTTACTCGGTATAAACGACAGACACAAAAAAGAGGAGCATTTGCTCCTCTTTCGTGTAGCGTCATATTAGATGACTTGCAGTTGAGCATCACCTTGCTCAGACAAAAAACCGCCGGTTTGATGCTTCCACAACTGAGCGTAAACACCACCCAATTGCAGCAGCTCGTAATGCGATCCTTGTTCAATGATTTTTCCGTCATCCATTACAATCAAACGATCCATCGCGGCAATCGTTGATAAACGGTGAGCAATCGCAATCACTGTTTTTCCTTCCATCAGAAGTTCAAGGTTTTCTTGAATTGCCGATTCTACTTCTGAATCAAGTGCAGACGTTGCTTCATCCATGATCAAAATTGGCGCGTTTTTCAGCAGAACGCGAGCAATCGCCACACGTTGACGCTGACCACCAGACAGCTTCACACCGCGTTCACCCACTTCAACGTCATAGCCAACGTTACCTTGCTCGTCTCGTAGAGATTGAATGAAATCATTAGCATGTGCTTTCTCAGCAGCTGCGATAACGGCATCCATTGAAGCATCTGGATCACCGTAAAGAATGTTCTCTTTAATTGAACGATGCAGCAAAGAGGTGTCTTGAGTGATCATACCGATGTGTTGGCGAAGAGACTCTTGTTCAACTTGAGAAATGTCCTGTCCATCAATGCAAATCTTACCGCTATTTACGTCGTAAAAGCGCAGCAACAAGTTGACCAACGTGGATTTACCTGCCCCAGAGCGACCGACAATGCCGACTTTTTCGCCCGGTTTGATAGTCAGATTCAAGTTCTCAAATACTGCCTTCTCATCACTGTAGTTAAAACCAACGTTATCAAAGCAGATCTCACCTTGAGAGATTTGCAAAGGCTTAGCATTTGGTACGTCTTTCACTTCAACATCGTTTGAAATCGTATTAATACCGTCTACTACTGTACCGATGTTTTCAAACAGTGCGCTAACTTCCCACATGATCCACTTCGACATACCTTGTACGCGCAATGCAATACTGATGGCAATCGCAATAGCACCAATTGTTACAGCGTGATCTAGCCATAGATAAACCGAAATGGCACTAATAGACATCAGCAGCAAATAGTTGATGGCATCCACACTAAACAGTAAACAAGTCACCATGCGCATTTGGCGGTAAACCGTCACCAAAAATTGCTTCATGCTGCTTTCTGCGTATTCCAACTCTCGTTGCGAGTGCGCGAATAGCTTTACGGTAGATATGTTGGTGTAAGAATCGACAATGCGCCCAGTCATTACAGAACGAGCATCCGCTTGCTCTGTCGCTACTTGTTTCATTTTAGGGATAAAGTAGAACTGGATAACCGCGTACATTCCTATCCAAATCACAATAGGTAACATTAGCAAACCATCGGCTTCGCCCATCATCCAAAGCATCGAAAGAAAATAAACGCTGATATAAACCAGTACATCCACCAGCTTCATGACCGTTTCTCGTACCGCTAACGCACTTTGCATCACTTTGGTCGCAACTCGGCCTGCAAAGTCACGCTGGAAAAATCCAACCGCTTGTTTTAGCAAGTAACGGTGAATCAACCAACGGATAGACATCGGGTAGTTACCCAATAACGTTTGGTGCATCACCATTGAGTGGACAAAACCGAGAGCTGGCATCACAACCGCCACTAAGAACAGCATCATTAGCATGCGATCACCCTGGTCTTGCCAGAATGTTGCGCGATCTTGATTAGAGAGAATATCGACGAGCTCGCCCATATAACGCAACAGCGTCACCTCTGTGATGGCAATAAGCGCACTGAACACTGCCATAACGAGTAAAGGGGCTTCAAAGCCACGAGTGTAAAAACGACAAAAGCCAAATAGCGTCTTCGGTGGCTTTTCGGTTTCCATCTGGGGAAAGGGTTGGGTCAGTTTTTCAAACCAATTGAACATAACAATGACTTTAGGTACCGCGAATGAATTTGCGAACGTTTTACTATCTTTTGATACAAAAGTCAGTAAAATACCGAAACAAAAGCTCAAATGATAATAATTACAATTAAGCTTAGCGTTAATCATAATTATCGGGAATAGATTTATGCAAAAGAATAACTCACTGACCATCGTTATCCGCAACGCGTTGGTTTGTGCTTTAGCACCTACAGCAGTGGTTGCATTCACAGCACAAGCTCAAGAAGACGTCGTACAAGATGACGTGATTGCCATGGAGACCATAACGGTCACCGCGCAAGCACTTAAAGTAGAAACCCCGGCAGCAGAAACGCCGCGCAGCGTATCTATCATTTCTGAAGATGAACTTCGTGTTCGTGCACCGAAAAAGCTAGATGAAGCATTACGCTACACGTCTGGTGTAACCGCTCAGCCTTATGGCGCAGACAACGACACTGATTGGTTCAAAGTTCGTGGATTTGATGCAGCGACTTACCTAAACGGCAACCGCCTATTCCGCGATGGTTACTACACATGGTTGGTCGAACCTTACGGCCTAGAAAGTGTAGAAGTCGTTAAAGGTCCATCGGCTATTCTGTTTGGTGAATCGGCACCAGGCGGTATCGTGAATGCTGTTCAGAAAAAACCAACGTTTACGCCTCAAGGCGAAGTAAAAGTCGAAGTTGGCAACAACCAACACCAATCCGTAGGTTTTGACATTGCTGACGAAGCAAACGACGCAGGCACTGTGCGCTATCGTTTGGTTGGCTTGATGACAAGCCAAGATGGTGAACTGGACGGAACAAACAACGAGCGTTTCTACCTAGCGCCAAGTGTCGAGTTCGACATTTCTGACCGTACAGTGCTGACCGTTTTGGCAACTTACCTTCATGATGACGGTGTACCAACTAACCCATTCTTCCCGGCAGCAGGTACTCTGATTGGTTCTAACTTTGGCAAAATCGATCCTTCGACTAACCTTGGTCAGCCAAACTACGATAAATACGAACGCACGCAGTTTTCTCTAGGTTACTTACTAGAGCACGACATCAATGACACGTGGTCACTCTCGCAAAACCTCAACTACGGTTCGAATGAGTTGTACTTGCGCAGCTCTTACGCGTTCTCAAACAACGATCCAGCGAAAGAAGAATTAACGCAAGGCATCGTATTCCGTGACGGAAAAAACCAGAGCATCACGTTCGATAACAATGCTGTCGGCAACTGGATGACAGACAACGCAGAGCACACAGTGCTTATCGGTATGGATCTGCAATTCCACAAAACCGATGGCGACGAGCAAGACAACTATGCATTTGGCACTATCAACCCGTGGAACCCAGTTTACGGCAACTTCACCCCTCTTGATCCTGCCAACAACGTGAAACGTGAGATTGAGAAATCTCAAGCAAGTCTCTATTCACAATACCAATTGAAACTGCATGAACAGTGGATTGGTAACATCGGTGCTCGTTACGACTGGGTGAAAACAGAAAACTCTGGCAAAGGCGCTACCGTTGATCAAAGTGAATCTCGTGATGATGGTCAGCTCTCTCTAAGTGCGGGTGTGATGTACCTTGCAAACAATGGCCTGTCACCTTACGTAAACTACTCTCAGTCGTTTGAAGTGATCAGCACTATTGATGCGGCAACCAATGAACTTTACAAACCGCTGGAAGGCGAGCAAGTAGAAGTGGGTGTAAAGTATGAGCCAAGCTTTATGGATGGCTTTATCAACCTTGCATGGTTCGACATCACGCAAAAGAACGCGTTGGTCACTAACCCATCAACATGGATTGCGACACAAACAGGTGAAGTGACATCTCAAGGTGTTGAGCTAGAAAGCACGGCGCAGCTAACCGACGATCTAAAACTGATGGCAAGCTACACCTACACTAAAGCGAAAACAGATGAGAGCTTTGGCCAAGGTAAAAAACAAGCCGCACTTATTCCTGAGCACCAAGCTTCTGCATGGGTAGACTACAGCGCCTACAGCCTGATTCCAGGCCTCAATATCGGTACTGGTGTGCGCTACGTAGGTGAGTCAAAAGATAACCCTAAGAGCTCGAACCTAACGGTTCCTTCAGTCACTCTTTGGGATGCGTCAGTCACTTACGACATCACTTCACAGTGGCAAGCACAGCTAAACGTGAACAACATCCTAGATAAAGAGTTTGTTTCAGGTTGCGATTACTGGTGTTACTACGGCCAGTCTCGCTCTGTTATGCTAAACGCAAACTACCGCTGGTAATTGTACTTCTACTCCCCTCTATTGAGGGGAGTTTTCTCCTAAGAGCCATCCATGTTTCAACTGTCTAATATTGAGATCGTGCGAGGTGGACGTCAGATCCTCGGCATCGAACAACTTAACATCCCAACAAATGAGCTAACGGTCGTTTTAGGCCATAACGGTTCAGGTAAGTCGACACTGGTGAACCTGCTTTCTGGTCAAATGTCGCCAGATAAAGGCACGGTAACACTAAACGATACTTCCCTTTCATCACTTAAAACCAAAGAGTTGGCAAAACAGATCGCCTATTTGCCACAAAAGCTGCCCTCTTCGGCTGGTTTAACGGTAGAAGAGCTAGTGCGCTTAGGTCGCTTTCCGTGGCGTGGGGCACTTGGTCGTTGGAAAACCGAAGACAAACAGATCATCACGCAGGCTATGGAACGAACAGGAGTTACACCTTTTGCTCAAGCTTTGGCGGATGACTTATCGGGCGGCGAGCGCCAACGCGCTTGGGTGTCTATGCTACTGGCTCAACAATCGCCAATTTTAATTCTCGATGAGCCAACCTCGGCGCTCGATGTTCACCATCAGTTTCAACTAATGGCGCTGCTGGCAGAACTGAATCGAACCGAGAATGTAGGCATTATCGTGATCCTGCACGATCTGAACTTAGCACTGCGCTACGCCACCCACATTGTTGCGCTCAAAAAAGGTAAGATTGCCTTTGAAGGCAACGCCGACATGTTGTTAGACGAGGCACGCCTTTCTAAACTATATGAGTCACCAATTAAGCTGATTGAACACCCAAGCCCGGCTAACACATTAGCGAGCCAAAAGGTGGCTGTTGTATGCGCATAATAGCTCGTTTACTTACTGTGGTTACACAATCTGCTTTTCTCCTCGCATTTTTTATGACCAATGCACATGCAGTCATCACCGTTACCGATGAATATGGTGAGCATAGTTTTGAGCACGCGCCACAACGCGTTGTAGCCTTAAACTGGGACATCTTAGAACAAGTTTTGGCGCTAAACGTAGAACCAATCGCAGCCCCAAATTTACCAGGCTACCGCCAATGGGTCGTCAATCCAACTGCACCAGAGTCAATTGAAGATATTGGAACCCGAGCAGAGCCCAACTTAGAAAAAATAGCCAGTTTGAAACCAGATGTCATCCTTGCTGCGTCTCCACAGCAAGACTTGATTCCGTTACTCAAACAAATTGCTCCGGTAATCTATTTACCTAATTTTTCTGAAAATGAGGCCGCAGCTGAAACGGCCATTCGTCACTTTCGTACGCTCAGCAAGCTATTCAATAAAGAGGCACTTGCTGAACAGAAACTGGCAGAATTAGATGCTTCATTTGCGCAGATGCGCCAGCGAATTCGCCACTATTACTCTGCTCCACTCAGCGTTCTTGTGATGCGATTTTCAACCCCGAATACTGTATTACTTGCAACCGAAAACTCCACCACTGACTACGTGGTTAGAAAACTGGGATTACAGGCTCCAATTAAAGAGGACCCACGTGCGTGGGGAGTAAAGCAAGATCGAATCAATCGGCTTCAGAGCCTTCAAAACAGCTACGTTCTCTACGTACAACCTTTCCCAGAAGAACGAAAACTGAAAGAGTCGCCACTTTGGCAAGCGATGCCGTTTGTGAAAAAGCAGCGGGTAAATTCAGTCAGAGCAGTGTGGGCGTATGGCGGTGCCATGTCTTTGCAATACACCGCTGAAGCGATTACCGACAGTCTAATAGAGTTGGCACCAGAACAATGAGAACGAAACATTATATTGGTTATCTGGCGCTGATTACGTTACTTAGCGTCTTTAGCCTACAAATTGATACTAATTTATCACTTTTCGAACAATGGCAATTATTAACAAAACCAGAGGTAGCAACCGAGTTTCGTGACGTATTCTTTACGCAAGCGCAGCTTCCTAGGTTAAGTATGACCCTGCTTGTTGGTGCCATGCTTGGGCTCACCGGCAGCTTAATGCAGCAATTAACGCAGAATAACCTCACCTCGCCGTTGACTCTTGGCACCTCTTCTGGTGCTTGGCTTGCATTAGTCGTGGTAAACATTTGGTTCGTCGATTGGGTAGCCGATTACTCTGCATTAGCCGCAATGGTGGGGGCTTTAGTGGCGTTTGGCCTGATCGTATCAATTGCAGGCGTGCGTAATATGACAGGTTTGCCGCTGGTCGTTTCGGGGATGGTGATCAATATCTTGCTTGGTTCTATCGCCACAGCCATTATTATTTTAAATGCCCAGTTCGCACAGAATATTTTTATGTGGGGAGCCGGAGACCTTTCTCAATACAGCTGGGATTGGTTTGAGTGGTTATTGCCTCGCTGCGCTATCGCAATCGTAATTTTGATCGTCGCACCACGTATTCTGACCTTAATGAAACTAGGACAAGAAGGCGCAGCAGCCCGAGGCTTAGCGGTATTACCCGCGTTTGGTGCGTTAATGGTGATGGGTATTTGGCTGGTATCTGCCTCAATCACCACAGTTGGTATTATCAGCTTCATCGGATTACTGACACCCAATATTGCCAGAGCGATGGGGGCAAGAACACCGCGCGACGAATTGATCAGCAGCATGCTTTTGGGCGCAATGCTACTAATCATCACAGACTCTGCCGCTATCTCGCTGAGCTTATGGTTAGAGGAAACCATTCCTAGCGGCGTAGCGGCTGCAGCTATTGGCGCTCCCGCTTTAATTTGGTTTACTCGTAAAAAGCTGACGGCAACCGATCAACTTAACCTTTCAATGAGCCAAGGAAAAACGGCGCTTTCTAAACGCGCGGTATGCAGCATTGCGCTATTCAGTCTGGTTGGGATTCTAGCTTACTCATTCGTTACCCATGGTATAAACGGAATTCAATGGTCTGTGCCAGGTGAGTTCCAATGGCAATTGCGTTGGCCGCGAATGTTAACCGCACTTTCTGTCGGTATTGCGCTATCCGTTGCCGGAATCATTTTGCAACGCATTGTTTATAACCCTCTGGCAAGTCCCGATATTCTCGGTGTGTCTTCCGGAGCCACGTTTGCCATTATTACGACAGGAGTCATCGCTGGGTCGCTTCTCTCCGCATTTAGCTGGGGTATCGCTTTTTTCGGAAGTATGTCCGTATTGATGTTATTGCTGATTATCGGTAAACGAAGCCATTTTAATCCATCTAACTTCGTGTTGTCCGGCATCGCACTAACGGCACTACTAGAAGCTCTTGTTCAATTTTCGCTAGCTCAAGGTTCTGGTGACAGTTACAAAATTTTATTGTGGTTAACTGGTTCAATTTATCGAGTCACAGCCGACACCGCACTGATGTTATGTTTGGCCATAATAGTTCTGCTTGCCGCTGTATTCTCGATTTCTCGTTGGCTAACACTAATTTCCATCGGGCGACAATTCTCAAATGCACGAGGGCTTAACCCTACCGTAGCCAATACGCTTATGCTCACCATCGTTGCTTTGTTATGCGCCTTTTCTACCGCTACAGTTGGTCCAATATCTTTTGTTGGCTTGGTCGCTCCCCATATGGCGATGATGTTAGGAGCAAGAAAAGTGAAAGAGCAACTGTGTGTCGGAGCCTTAATTGGCGCAACCCTAATGTTGTGGGCAGATTGGCTAGGACAAATCGCTATTTATCCAAGTCAGGTCGCAGCTGGCACGTTGGTCGCTATTATAGGCAGCACTTACTTCCTATTTTTAATGCTGAAGAGTAAATTCAGCTAAGTTGGGAATATTTTGACTGCCTAAAAATACGCTAAGAAACACAAACCCCGCTATTTTGATAGCGGGGTTTGAAATTAAAGGCGAAGTACGATGCTCTATTCTTCTCGCACTACAGGAAAACGTTGCTCATAAAGTTCCATAAAGTCCTTACGAATTAAATGCTCTAAGTGGTTCGCTTTATCCGTTGGGCAGAAAATCATCACGTGCAGAATTTGTTCGCCATTAATGTTACTAGAAATATGCATATGTGGCTCAGAACCAGGAAGGTCAACACCAGCATGTTTTTCAATCATCGCATTGTAACGATGTGCAACATCAGCAAAGTAACTGCAATGTTCTTCAATTTTATCAGTTAAAATCGGTAACAGTGGATACAAATTGACGAAGTCTTTCACCACTACAGAAAAGTTGTGGTAAACGTACCGCTTCATGAAGTTGAGGTTCTTTACTGGATAGGTAAAGAACATACTATTAGGCAATGTCGCTGTTTTGCCGGTGTAATGATATTGCCCGTGATGCAGGTCGATCTCTTGAATCACCGTCGCCATCATATTGTGCTCAATCACTTCACCACACAACTTTCCGACCTCAATCCAGTCTCCAACGCGAAAAGAACGCGAACTTGCTCTTTGAATCGAACCCGTAAAACACAAAATGATTTCTTTGGATGCCACTACAATGGCAACGGCAATCGCCGTTACACTCAGAGCAAACTCGTTAATTTCTGATTGCCATAAAATAAATAAAATCAGTAATGTAACAGCGAAGGTGCCATTTTTAGTTCTGGACATCCAACTACGCTGATCTTCTGAGAGAAAAGCGTGATCACCACGAATCATCGATAAAATTGCACGACGAATTAACCACATAATCGCAAAGATCAGTGCGGTAAAAATCAATTTATGAGTGAGAAGAAAATCGACAACTAACTGCACTTTCTCCATTCCACGGCTCCCTCGAATAAAAATACGGCCCAGTAACAGCTAACGATAACAAATTATTTTGTCTGTTGTCCGTGCTCACTCAAGTCTTTTTGAAATTACTCCTCTCTGAAGGCGCGATTCATGCTTTCTGTAATTGGCTTTATTAGGTAGCTCAATGGCGTTCGTGGCTCAGATAAAATAAGCACTTCGGCATTCATACCTGAGGTTAAACGATGTTTTGTCACATCTTCCGGTGAAATTGCAATTCTAGCGAGATAAAAATCTTCTTGGTTTTCTTGCGAGAGCTTATCGGCAGAAATCGTCAGCACTGTACCGTCTAAAGGTGCCAACGTCCGTGCATTCAGAGCGGTCAGACGAACATGCGCTTGCTGGCCTGGATTCACTAAATCAATATCCTGAGGATTAACACGAGCCTCGACTAACAACTTATCGTCTTGCGGGACCAGTTCTAGTAACGTTTCACCCGAGCCAATCACACCTTTTTCGGTAAACACTTGCATGTTGACTACGCGACCAGAAATAGGTGCGTTGATCGTTGTTCTTGCGACAATATCTTGAGCGGAGCGATATTCTTCCCGAATTGCGACAATTTCCGTTTTGGTATTTCGTAGTTCCTCGACAATCTCATTCAGCCTTTCAAGCTTCAACTCTTCAATTTGCGCTAGGTTCTCATCTAACTTTTTTCTAACGGTGAGCGATTGCCTGTCTAACTGGCTTAAGGTACTTCTCACCTCCGCTGCTAGGCGCTTGAGTTGAAGTAAAGTAGATTTTCCCGAGAAACCTTTTTGCACCAAGGCTTGGTTGCTGTCTATTTCTTCAGCAATAAAGTTGAGCCGTTCCGTCTCAATCACTTTGGTTTGCTGAAGGTTTTCAAGCTCTAAGTTTGCTCCGGAAATACTCTGCTCAATGATACTCAGTTTACTATCAAAGAATCGCTTTCTCGCTTCAAAGATCTTGTTTTGAACCAGTTGTGCTTCTTGGACGATATCGACACGGGGAATGCTCTCAAGATCATCAGACCATACAATCGTTGGAAGCTCATCAAGCTCCGCACTTAAACGGTTTTCCTTTGCTAGAGTATGGATAAAACGACCACTTAACGAATCCAACTTAGCCATAGCTTGACGCTTAGAAAGTTGAATTAATAACTGACCTTTTTCGACTAAATCCCCTTCCTGTACATATAGCTTTTCAATAATACCGCCTTCTAAATGCTGGATTTCTTGTCGCTTAGTGAGAACTGACAAATCACCATAAGCAATCGCTGCACTTTCTAATTTGGCTGTTGCAGCCCAGTAGCCAAGACCTCCAAGAAAAACACTTAAGGTCACCACACCGAGTAAAATTGGTTTTCGAAAGCTTAGTCTCGCTTTGGGGCTAAAACGATGTACGATCTCGGTAGAACTCTGATTAACGGTTGGCAGTTGATTGCTCATTTCTTACCCTTGGGATATCTGTTCTTTCTTCGCCCATCAAACGTTTTAATACTTCATCTTTAGCGCCGTATAACTTGACTCGGCCGTCAGCCAAATACAACAGCCTATCCATTTGTCGTAACGTACTCGGATTGTGGGCTATGACGATAATCGTTGTACTCTGTGCTTTTAAATGGGCAATCAAACGTTGATACGCAGCCTCTCCCTCACCATCGAGGTTGGCATTCGCTTCATCGAAAATCACAATAGATGGGTCGCCATAAACGGCTCTTGCAAGAGCGATTCTCTGCCTTTCCCCCCCAGATAAACCACGGCCATTTTCACCAATAATGCAATCATAGCCTTTGTTTTTCTTGAGTATTAATTCATGACATCCTGCTAGTTGCGCCGCCTTGATGACTTTAGCGGGGTCTTCTTCTTTAAAGCGCGCGATGTTCTCTCGAATTGTGCCAGGAAATAACTCCACCTCTTGAGCGAGATACCCAAAATGTACGCCGCGATCTTCAGATGCCCATACGGAGACTTCCATACCGTCAAGAGTCACTTTACCCGCTAATGGCTTAACCGTACCTAATAGCAGCCGAGCAAACGTCGATTTACCCGTACCAGAAGGGCCAATCACCCCAACAGCAACACCCGGAGGAATCGATAAGCTGAGCGATGAGAGCACTGGTTCAGTTGCTCCAGGGTGGCGATAGGCCAGTCCGGAAAGCTCATAGTGTCCTTTTGGTTTAGGCAGTGGCATATCTGATTCATCTTGGCGCACGATCGCATCGATTTCTTTCAACCTTTTATAGGCGCCTTTAGCAGACATCGCGCTTCGCCACGTGCCTATCGCCTGCTCCATCGGCGATAATGCCCGACTCATTAATATGGAGCTCGCGATCATCGCCCCTGCCGTTATCTCATGTTGGATAACTAACCATGCACCACCTCCCAGTAAAAATATCTGTAATGAGCCACGCACAAACTTAGAAAAGTTAGCCATGTAGATAGACTTACCTGCAACTCGCTCTTCAAGCACATTCACTTCACTCACGCGCGACTGCCACTTCTCTAAAAATGCATTCATCATCCCCATTGCGAGAATTGAATTGGAGTTTTGCGTGGCTAATTCTGCGTTGTTGATATGAGAAATCGCTCTGACTTCGCTCTCTTGCATTGTTTTACGCGTCATTAGCTCATTAAGTAGACCTAGGCTAAACAATACGATAGATCCAAGTAACGCGATGTGACCTAATATCGGGTGCAATAAATACACAAATAAAATAAACAGCGGTGTCCAGGGCACATCCAACAGTGGGTAAGGTGCTTGACTGCTCAAAAAGCTTTTGATGTTCTGAATGTCTCTCAGAGTTTGCGAGGTATAACTCTTCCCAGTATGTGATTGATATTGAATCGTGCGCTTGAGCATGAAAGCGGAGAGTTTTGTGTCCATCCAATAACCAAAAGATTTACTCATTTGTGCTCGTGCAATGTCGATGATGGACATGGTTAACAGCGCAACAATTACGATGACAGTGAGCAAGAATAAAGTATCGGTTGAGTAGGAAGATATCACTCGGTTGTACACTTGAAGCATGTACAACGGAATCGAGAGAACCAATAAGTTGATAAAAAGGCTAAAAACGATCAGCAAGCCCGCAAGCGTGCATAGTTTTTGTTTCACTTCTTTGAAAACCGTTTTTTGCACGACTACTTCCGTTTAACGTGAAAATTGTAGGCGCCAGAAATACTAGCGCCTAGCTTAAGGTAACCTCAAATCGCTCTAGAGTGTCCGATTAGTTCACCTCAGCATGGCAGAGCCACACAAACTAATTCCCATCCAGAGTTATTTTCAGTCGTTTAGATTACGAACAGATCTGCACCATAGGTGTTGATGTCAGTTTCAGTCACGCCAATAAGTTTCACTGTTAGATCAGCCCCATCGGTAAACACTGCATTCCCAACTGCATCGTAGCTAAAGCTTAAATCACCAAAGTCAGTGACAGAGTCGCTAATGATGTGCAAAGAGTCTTCACCTATGGTGAAATCAACAACTTTGGCTTCGCCATGGCCACCAAACTTATCCGTGAACACAAACTTATCGCCATTGCTGCCGCCAACTAAAACGTTGTCACCAGAACCAGCAACAAGAATATCTTCACCGACACCACCATTTAATTTATTGTCACCCAACAAACCCAACAGCAAGTCATTACCGGTACCACCGCCGAGGTAGTCGTTTCCTGTACCAGCCCTAAGGATGTCATCTCCAGCACCACCAGTTAGGCGATCGTCGCCGTCGCCGCCGATCACATAATCATTACCGCCACCGCCAACAAACGAGTCATTACCACCAAAACCGATAAACAAATCATCGCCGCCATCGAAATCAGCAAATTGGTTATTTACACCTGCATCGCCTAAATACGTGTCATTGTCACTTGCGCTCATTTTTATTCCCTCTTAGCTTATTAATTGAATAGACCTTCTGTTCCACGTCTGACTAGATTCGTCACGACATGAGAAGTCTAATAGTCAACTGAATAGGAATAAGTTTGAATATGGGATGATATTTCAGACTGACATTTTAATAATAAATATAAAATTTAGTACTTTATAGAGTATTTTCTTTTTATTACAGCAAGTTAATACTAGTACTACAGGTTTCTCTTAGCCCAACTTGTAGCTTGCGTACGGTTCTTTACTTCTAACTTTCTAAAAATATTGTATAGATGTGATTTAATAGTATGCTCGCTGATAAATAAAGAATCAGCGATTTCCATATTTGAACCACCTTCTTTCAACATTTTTAAAACCTGAACTTCACGCCGAGTAAGCTCAACCTCAATAGCAGGTTCGATAATGTTATTTGCTTCTCTACCTCGATAATAATTTACTAGCTGATCAAGTAATCTTCGAGACAGCCAATTATCCCCTTTTATTATTGCTTTTAATCCCTGACAAACCTTGTCCAATGAATCTCCTGGACCAAATATACCTTTTACATGAGGCCAAGAAGCGAGTTCTTCTGTGTCTAAGTCATAACCTAGATTAAGCATTATGGTTCCTAGCACTTTATTACTATCTTTTAAATAAACTAAAGTTTCGGAAGGAATCTCAACTGAAAAATCAACAAGCAAAAAGTAGCGTTCCGGAATGAGTTCATGATAACTAGGGTTTTTAGTATCAATGATCGTTATTTTAGTTTCTGTATTTTTAGAAAGCATTTCCTTAAAGTTTTCACTCTGTAAACTTTGTTGAGTGAGCATTAGGATTTCAGGCTTTTCCATATACTGTTCCATAATGTTTCTCATACTTTCAGTGACTTAACATTCTTAAATTAGTAGTTAATCGTCAGCACTTAGTTTGATATGTAAGTGCTAGTTCACAGAGTAAAGTTATTTGCTACTTTTTTAAATTCTAAAGTTATTAAAAAGAGAACCAAAAAAAGTGTTTCTCATAAAAGAAACACTTTTAACACATTCAGGTCACAGAAATTATTAAGAGTTTACTAAATTAGGCAACCTAATATTGCAATAGCATTACACCGTTAACGAGTTGTCTGAAATATTTTCCTTTGCCCAAATAAGTGCTTGAACTCTATTTTTCACATCAATCTTCTTGAAAATATTATGTAAATGCGTTTTTACCGTATTCTCGCTGACAAATAATTGTTCGGCGATTTGTTGATTGGACGCCCCCATGGAAAGAAAGGTAATTATTTGTTGCTCTCGTTTGGTCAGAATAGCGGAAACATTCTTATTTATAGGTTTGCAATGTCGACGAAGGTAAGTAATGTACTGCTGAGAAAACTTACGGCTGAACCACATATCTCCTTGAAGCACCTTACCAATACCAACTTGCAACGTTTTTATATCATCAGAGGTATAGAAAATACCGGCCAAAGTACGCCAAGCAAAGAGATCTTCTGTCGATATGGATTGCTCACAATTAATTAAGATTTCAAGCGTGTCTTTCTGCTTGGCCGCTTTAAACTCCGCATAACGGCGAAAAATTTCATCCGTGATCACGCTGCAATCAACAATAATGGCTGATGCAAGAGATTCATGTAACACTCCGTGAATCAGATTATCTGGCGTGATTAGAGCAACACTAATACCGAGTTTGGTCTCCAATACATCTTTCAACAGAGATGACTGTAGACTTCCCTCCGTGATTAAAATAACGTTTCTTTTTTTTTGCTGCTCCATCCTGATCGCATTCCCTTGGTCGTTTTTATTGAAATACGCAATAGATTTAGATAGAGCGGTAGTATTGTCAAGTATGAAAATCACTAGTACTAATTAATAACTCATTGAAGTGTCAATAATTTTTCAGTGGCAAGTATATGAGAGGTATTAGCATTTTTCAGACATTAAAAAAGGGAGTATAAACTCCCTTTTTGTGTTTGAGCAGGTGATTTAATCACGCACGTTAGAGGCAAAACACCACCTAACTTAGTGGATTGGAGCTGCGTTTTTTTGGTTAAACTTACCAAAGTGTTGTTCTAACACTTCTGGCGTCAGCTTACCTTCCGCTTCCAGCTTTTTCAGCTCAGCGACGATCGCTTTTTGCTCTTCTAGCGACGGCAGTTTTACTTCTGGCTCCTGAGCGGTTTCTTGAGAAATTTGCTCTAGTTCTTTTTCGAAGTCATTCATAGTACTTACCTAAAATTAATGATTGAACTTTTAAACTTCGCCTATTCTATCCAACTCTATAACTTGAAGCTACCAACCATCTTGTCTAAACGAGAAGAGAGCGCTTGAAGATCGCGACTTGCATCCGCCAACTCTTCTGCTGTCGCGGTTGTCATTTCATTTATCGCGTTGATTTCTTCGATATTTTGATTAATGGTATGCACCACCGTGGATTGCTCTTCCGTCGCCGTTGCAACTTGTGTATTACGATCAGAGATGTCGGTGATTCGTTCAGAAATACTGATTAATACCTCGACTGCTTCATCGGTAGAAGTAACCCCTTCTATGGTGACCGCTTTGCCCGCTTCCATAGCACTTACCGCGTCTTGTGCGTCACTTTGAAGCTGATTGATCATGCGCTGAATCTCTTCTGTAGAATCAGCCGTGCGTGAAGCTAGGTTTCTTACCTCATCAGCAACAACCGCAAAACCACGTCCCTGCTCACCAGCACGAGCAGCTTCAATTGCAGCGTTTAGCGCAAGTAAATTCGTTTGCTCAGAGATGTCACGAATTACACCCAGAATCGAGCCAATATCTTTGGTTGTCGATGCCAACTGCGTAACAACAATATTGGTTGTTTCAACATCATCGGCTAGGCGGCTGATCACCTCTTTTGCTTTCATCACAACTTCTCGACCAGTTTGAGTGTTATCTGAAGCCTGATTTGCCGTATCAGCAGCGGTAGCCGCGTTTGATGCAATTTCACTGATGGTCGCACCCATTTGGTTGATAGCTGCAACTACTTGAATGGTTTGATCACGCTGCTCTTGGCTGTTGTCGTGTGTGGATGTTGCTTTCGTTGACACACTTTCTGCCGCTTGACTTAATGAGCCACTGGTTAAAGCAACCTCTTTCATCGTGGCATGAATCTTCTCAATAAATCCATTAAAGCCTTTTGAAAGCTGAGCAATTTCATCATTACCCTTAATTTCAATACGCTGCGCCAAATCGCCTTCACCTTGCCCAAGGTCGGTAAAACGATCGGCAATCAGTCGGATTGGTTTCGTAATGCTGTTTGCTAACCATACGCCCATGAGGATGAATACAACGGCAACAATGATGGTCGTAAACAGCATTTTTTTAGCTGTCGCATTCAGGTCTGCGAATACTTCATCAACGGGAACCACGCCAATAACAAACCAGTTCATTGAAGGAACATACAAACTAGAAACAAAAGTATCCTGCCCTTCAAACTCCACATTAATTAGGTTGAAGCTATTTTTGTTCAACAGCGCACTTGCGTCACTACCAAATAGTTTAGTGATAGAAGTTTGGTTCTTACCTTGTTGGCGGTGTATTTGAATCTGGCCTTGTTCATTAGTGAGGAACACGTAACCCGTATCTTCAATTTTAAACCCATTGAGCAAAGCAACCATATCTCCCATAGATTTAGAGAGACCTGACATTGATGTACCATTAAGATCTTGGAAATTGGCAAACATTTTCACTTCGCCATTTGCCTCTTGGAACACACTCACGGACGTTTCTTGACCAGACGACGTAAATCCAAAGAACCAAGCATCTTGCGTTCGGTTAAGTTGACGTAAGAATCCGTTTTGATTCCAGTAATATGCCGTTTGACGATTTGCTACCGACGCATCATTAAGACCATACTGTGATTTAACGTTATTGAGCTGCTGAACCAACTGAACTTCTACTGACGGATCACGGTCTGTATTAGATAGGGCTTCAACAATAAATTCGTTTGTAGCCAGCTGTTTTGCCGCTTGTTGCATTTCGACAACTTCGCGGTCAATTTCGGTATTGATTTGCTGCAACATCGCAGGTAGCTCGATGTCAATAAGACGATGGCTCAATACATCTCTCGCATGACGCTGAGCCATAACACCAACAATGATTGTTGATGCTAGAACAGCAAACGTAATGCCAAGTACAACCTTCTGTTTGATGCTCAAGGAATGAAGTTTCAACATATTCGGACCTTTTAAAAGAATCACTTGTTATTGGCCCCACAAGGGGAATCAGGTGCATATCTCATGACACGCACACCACGGAATCTTTATCGGCTCATATGTACAAAACTAGAGGCATTTCTCATTATATTATGAAAAATAAATGTAACACACTGTCAAATAAGCACTTTCAGAGATAGCACGTACTTGCAATTCTCTGTAGCGTCCCAATATTGAAAAGATAAATTGCAATAGAGCGTTGGAACTTTTTTCACATGGAAAATGACCAATACTCAACACGAAAATCACATGGATACCGAGAGTCCAAAGCATGCATAAATCTAACTTCGAAACTCTTCAGCAATACTTAGAGTCGCAGATCATCGGACAGCAAGATCTGGTAAAGCAACTGCTTGTTGCGCTTCTTGCGGATGGGCATATTTTAGTTGAAGGCCCTCCTGGGTTAGCAAAAACCCGTGCAGTAAAATCACTCTCAGACTGTGTTGAAGGCGACTTCCACCGCATTCAGTTCACCCCTGATTTGCTGCCAGCCGATTTAACCGGCACCGATATCTTCCGTCCCGAAACCGGAGAATTCACTTTCCAATCAGGTCCTATCTTCAACTCGCTTATTCTTGCGGATGAGATAAACCGTGCACCAGCCAAAGTACAAGCGGCAATGCTTGAAGCAATGGCAGAGAAACAAGTCACAGCAGGTCGTCATACCTACCCGCTGCCAGAGTTGTTTTTGGTTATGGCAACTCAAAACCCGATAGAGCAAGAAGGGACCTACCCCCTTCCTGAAGCGCAGCTAGACCGCTTTTTATTGCATTTAGAAGTGGAATACCCAGATGCGGAGCATGAGCTATCTATCTTGCGTATTAACCGCGGAGAAGCAAAAGGCGAAGCAAAGGTTGAACGCCCAATGTTAAGCCAACAAGATATATTCACCGCACGTAAAGAAGTGTTGGATATTCATATGGCAGAAACGATAGAGCAGTACATCGTCCGTTTAGTTATGGCGACACGTCAAGCCAACAAATATGACACTGAGTTGGACAAATGGTTGTCAATGGGTGTGAGTCCGCGTGCTACCATCGCTCTTGATCGCTGTGCACGTGCGCACGCTTGGCTTGCTGGTCGTGATTTTGTCTCTCCGGAAGATGTTCAAACCATGGCTTATCCGGTACTGCGCCACCGTTTATTATTGAGTTACCACGCTCAAGCTGAAGGCATTACGGCAAACCAGGTCATCGATAAACTGCTAAACCTTGTTGGCAGTGCATAAACGAGTGAGTGATATGTCCGCTACACATTCATTACCACCTCATGCGAATGGGGTGACATTAACCCTTGAAGAGCTGCTCCAATATCGCACTCAATCTGTACGTTGGTTACCACCAGCACAGAGTCTCTGGTCGCAGATGAGTGGTAACCATACCAGTCGCCAAAAAGGGCGAGGTATGGATTTTATGGAGGTGCGCCAATATCAACCTGGCGACGATATTCGCAGCATTGATTGGCGAGTCACCGCTAGGACCGGTAAAGCACATACGAAGTTGTTTGCAGAAGATAAAGAGCAAGCGGTCATTCTTTATCTTGATCTAAGTTCTAGTCTACATTTTGGATCTAAGTATGTACTCAAATCCGTTCAATTGGCCCACTTTGCCAGTGTTCTAATTTGGCTAACTCTAGCTAAAAAAGATCGCATCGGCGCAGTGATTGATGACGGACATCAATGTCTTGAATTTCGCCCCTCTTCTTTACAAAGACAAGGGCTGCGGATTCTTAACGCCATAGTCGACATACATAATGCGCAAGTAACTCGTACTGCAAGCAACGACACTCGTACACTGCCGTATGCACAAGTATTGGAGACACTTCATACGCTCACCCCAAAAGGCAGCGAATTGATTATGCTCAGTGATTTTGCCCACGTAATACCAACGGAACTGGCACAACTACGTCGACTCAAACAACACAATAGCGTAAGGGCTGTTCAGTTTTATGATCCGTTAGAAAGAGGCGAAACAGACTTTAGAGGTCAAGTGAAAGCTTCGGATGGGCTGCATAGTCAATGGTTTAACTTTGGCTCTAAAGGACAACGAAGAGAACTCGAAAGCCATTTTACCCAACATCAAGAAACCATTAAGCAGCAATGCCATTCAATAGCAATTCCATTTAACACGCTATCAAGTGGCTGGCCCTTAATTTCACAATTAAGCTAACAAACTGACAAGCAGTACTTATTAAGCAGTAATAATAATGACAACAAACAACCAAAGCCTAGACCTTGAACCTTTGATTTTGCCAAACGCACCGGATTGGTTTCCGCTCGCTTGGGGATGGTGGGTGGTGCTTGCAGCCACCTTGCTCTTCGTTTTCGGCATTTGTCTTTATGTGAGATGGCGTAAAAAACACTTACGCGCAAAAAAGACAGCATTAACACTTTTAACTCAACCTACCGCGCCTCATACCCCCTCTTCTGCTCTGGAAATATTGCGCCAGGCAGCATTGAGTTACTTTCCGCGTGAAGAGATCGCACCATTAACCGGAATCGCTTGGTATGAATTTCTCGATAGCCATACCAAAGAAAGTCGATTCGTAGACAAACAACATCAGTGGCAAGAAGCGTTGTATCAGAATTCTTCCCAAGGGCAGCATCAAAGCTTGGTAGACGATTGTGTCTTTTGGATAACCTACGCTTTGCCACCAAAGAAAAAGGCAAATAACCGTGACTGAGCAAACACTCATAACCGATCTTGCCCAATGGCTAAACATTGAATTTGTCTGGTGGTGGGCACTGTTTTTGTTGCCCATCCCCTGGCTGGTATACAAGTTTCTGCCACAAGAATCTCAACAAGCCGAGATCAAATTGGCGTACTTACCAACTAATGAGAATCGCAGCAAGCCTAAGCAAGCGCTGCAAAAAGCACTTTCAATCGCGATCTGGGGCCTTCTTGTCGTCGCTTGTGCGCGTCCAGTTTGGTTTGGTGATCCCGTTGAATTCCAACCCAAATATCGGGACTTGATGTTAGTCGTCGATCTGTCCGGTTCGATGCAGCAGGAAGACATGGAACTCAACGGCGAATATATCGATCGCCTCACAGCAGTCAAAAAAGTTCTGTCTGATTTCGTAGCAAAGAGAAAAGGTGACCGTCTCGGAGTTGTTTTGTTTGGCGACCATGCTTATTTGCAAACACCACTCACTGCAGACCGAAAAAGCGTCATGCAACAGATTAATCAAACCGTCATCGGTTTGGTTGGTCAACGAACCGCCATTGGTGATGGTATTGGTTTAGGCACAAAAACCTTTGTAGACAGTGATGCTCCCCAACGAGTCATGATTTTGCTCAGTGACGGCAGCAATACTGCAGGGGTGCTCGAGCCGCTAAAAGCAGCGGAAATTGCGAAAAAATACAACGCCACTATTTACACCGTGGGCGTGGGCGCTGGTGAAATGATGGTGAAAGAGTTTTTCATGACTCGCAAAGTCAACACCGCAGCCGACTTAGATGAACAAACACTGACTAAAGTGGCAGAGGTGACAGGTGGACAATATTTTCGAGCGCGAGATACGGAAGAGCTCGAAAAGATTTATGACACCATCAACCAGCTAGAACCCGTATCTAGCGACACACAAACTTGGCGCCCACAGTCTGAATGGTTTCCATATCCATTAAGCGCTGCATTTGTATTATCGGTATTGTTATTCCTATTAAGGAGAAAACATGGCTGAGTTTATTTTCCTCAATCCTTATTGGCTTTTGGGGCTCATCGTGATCCCTATTGCACTCTTGCTTAATCACAAATTTAGAGCCCAAAAGTCCACACTGATTGCCCCTCACCTATCGCGGATGCTCGGACAAAACACGCAGTCTAAGCATTACTTCACTCTATGGGGTTTAGCTTGGGCAATAACTTGCATTTCATTAGCGGGGCCAAGCTGGCGGTCCAATGCTCGACCAAGCTTTGAGTTAAACCAAAACCGTATCTTGGTGCTTGATATGTCTCGCTCTATGTTTGCTACAGACATCAAACCCAATCGGCTAGCACAAACACGTTATAAGGCGCTCGATTTGCTGCCTAAATGGAAAGAGGGAGCCACTGGACTTATTGCTTACGCTGGCGATGCCTATAACTTAAGTCCACTGACAACTGATTCCAGCACGCTTGCGGGGATTATCGAAAATTTGTCACCAGAGCTGATGCCTTTTCAAGGAGCAAACCTGCCTGCCGCGATTGAACTGGCGATCAACCAGTTTTCTCAAGCCGGCACGCAACAAGGCGATATCATCGTGTTAGCGGATGATCTTGATACGTCAGAGCTGTCTCGCGCGTTAGATTTAGTCCAAGGTACAAAGTTTCGCATTTCTGTTCTTGCCGTCGGGACTCCTAACGGTGCGCCTATCGCGCTGCCCGATGGCTCTCTGCTAAAAACGGCACAAGGCACAACCGTCGTAGCGAAAACAAACCTGAAAAACCTACAGACGCTAGCGAATAAAACTGGCGGCCTATTTGTTCCTATTCAGCACACCAACCGTGATGTTGAAAATATCGCGGCCTTTACTAATAACATTGGTAGCCAGCTTTCTGCGACCCAAAGCGAAGAAGTTAAAACTGATTCTCGCCTCAACAGTGGCTTTTGGTTACTGCCGTTGTTACTTATTCCTGCGGCTTTACTGTTTCGACGCGGCCTGATTTGGGTGGTAGTTGCGACTGTAGTCCCAGTAACGTGGACACCGCATGCAGAAGCTAATCCGTTCTTAAATGCCGACCAACAAGGAGCGGAACTATACAAGCAAGGTGAGTATGAACAGGCGCAAAACCTATTTACAAACCCAAGCTGGAAAGGAGCCTCCAGTTATCAAAAAGGTGACTACGAAGCCGCTATCGAAGCATTTTCTCATGATGCCTCCCTTAACGGCCGCTATAACCTCGCCAACTCGCTCGCTCAAAATGGTCAATTAGAAGATGCGGCTGATTTGTATAAAAAACTGCTAGAGGAAAAGCCTAACTTTGAAGCCGCGAAGAAAAACCTATCGGTTGTAGAAGAAAAGCTAAAACAG
>NZ_JAWOVC010000006.1:0-232805 GCF_033339735.1 Vibrio sp. 2033 | reverse complement strand
CAACAGCAACAGCAACAGCAACAGCAACAGCAACAGCAACAGCAACAGCAACAGCAACAGCAACAGCAACAGCAACAGCAACAAAAGTCTCAAAACGAAGGGAAAGAAGCGCAAGGACAACAGTCACAAAATCAGCAAGATTCTGAAAATAAAAAAGAAAAACAAAAAACGGAACAACATCAACCGCAACGAGATGACAAGCAAGTGAAGGATCAAGGTGAACCAATACAGGCTAAAGCGCATCCCGAAAAAATGCATCAGGATGATCCTGAGTTCCGTCGACTAGAAGCAGTAGAAAGTGCTCGCGACCCAAGCTTTTTGATCCGTGCGCAAATGCAACTTCAAGCGCAACAAAAACAACCTCCACAACAATCTCAAAAGGAGTGGTAAGCCTGTGATGAACAAAGGCGTAAAACTGGTCTTTATTTTTGTGGCCAGCCTAATATCCAGTTTCTCGGTGATGGCACAGACACTTCAAGCTAGTGTGAATAAAACACAAGTAGCCAAGAATGAAGTGATTAACCTCAGAATCATTTCAGATACTGAGCTCAGCTCAGACTCAATCGACTTCAATGTTCTAGAGAAAGACTTCTTCTTAGGTCAACCTCGTTATGGCCGCTCTAGCAATAACATTAACGGAAGAAAATCAGTGCGTACCGAGTGGAGTATCTCAATTGCACCAATGAAAGAAGGTGTTCTGACTATTCCAAGTTTTTCCGCTGATGGTATGAGAACGGAGCCGATCAAACTGCGTGTCAACGCGAGCCAAACAGACCCCAATCTTGATGATCTATTTAGCTTCAATATTACGGTCGACAACAGTACGCTCTACCCTCAGCAATCTGCAACATTACGTATACAACTTCTAATTAAAGCGGACACCCGACGCCTAGATAACCCGCAAATAGTACCTCCGCAGATTGAAGGCATGAAGCTTGAGGCACTGGGTGGCTTACAACAAAGACAGAAGATCTTAAATGGGTTAGAAGTAGCGGTCATAGAGCAGTCGTTTCGCTTAACGGCCAATCAACCAGGCACTTATACCTTGATAGGTCCTAAACTGACCGGTTCTTATATTTATGGCGACAGCTTGACGGGCTCAACCAAAATAATGCCTATCAACACCAAAGCGGAACGCATGCCAATCACGGTCAAACCGATTCCGAGCGAATTTAAAGGTGAATGGCTTCCTGCTTCAGCGTTAGAAATGACACAGAGCTGGCAAGACGATCAAGGTAATCTATTGTCGACTAACGCGATCAACACAGTAAAACAAGGCTCTTCACTCACTCGAACCATTCAAGTTAAGGCTCGCGGTACACAAGCCGAATATCTGCCACGAGTCAATATTAGTTACCCGAGTTCACTGCGCGTGTATCCCGAACAACCTAAGTTCGATAGCGCGAGAGATGGCACCGTTACCATGACGGTGAAGCAAGTCATTATTCCTACAGAGGCCGGGAAATATACCTTACCAGGATACGACTTGAACTGGTGGGACAGTCAAAATGATGAAGCGAAGAAAACAACGTTACCAGAGCTAACATTAGACGTAGAGAAAAATGACACTGGGCTAATCACGTTGCCGGAATCGCCTCTTTCAGCGCCTTTAGTGTCAGCCCCTAGTCCTGAATCAAGCGGCGGTGTGAGCAGTCTCTGGCGAACGTTAACCTTTGTTTTCTCAGGGCTTTGGATAATGACATTGGGAATCGCAATTTGGGCATGGAAAAAGCGCCCAATAACAGCAAGTGGAACGGTTTCAAATGCTGAACAACCACTTTACATCAACGCGCTAAAAAAAGTCATCGAAGAAGGCGATGCTGCGAAAATTGAACGCTCTGTAAATGAGTATTTAACCACTCATCAAGACAGGTTAAACCCTGGTGACGTACAAGCAATTAAGCAAGAGCTTAATGCCATGAATCGAGCGCGTTTTAGTGCTAACCAACAACCTTGGAGCCCTGATTCGCTGCTAGCCAAAATTCAAAACCTTGGCAAAGCAAACGTAACGAAAACCGACCACCAACTCGAAAAGTTATAAATAACAATGGCAGCGTTTTAAAAGCTGCCATTGTTATCTTCAAAGAATCCAAATACATTTATAGACGATAAACAATATTTAAATTAAAGCCGCTTAAATCTAGTCCTTTGTCGTCATAAAGTTTCATCCATTCAATTTGTAACTCTAATGGTGTTCCTTTATTAAATGCAAATCCAACCCCATATTGCAAATCTTCATCACTGTCAGAGATTCCATCCACTGACGCTGTTATTTTCCCGTATCCTAATAACCCATACAGGTCCACATTTTCACCCAAAGGAACCAAACCTTTTGCCAACAAAGCAAAATTACGTTCCACCTCTACTGAAGTACCATATAACTCATCATCAGATATGCTTCCATAGCCTCGGACTTCAACACCAAAGTTTTGATGAAACCTATAGCCAAACATCGCACCTAGCAGAGAGTTATTCAACGAGTACGATCCCAAAGATCCAAGATTTATATCGGCGTCAGCGTATTGATAACCTACTCCCAAGTATCCAAAAGGTTCAAATTCACTTACATTATTGTATTGTTTTCCTTGAGATACTCCGGTGAAACTCAACGCCAGCATTGCTAGTACCACACTACCTTTTTTCATAATCACATCCATACTGATCAAGCTGCACACTGCAATATAAAAGTAGTTGACTATATAGATGCCAGCAATAAATTTATAAATAAAAGTAATAATAGTAGGCAAATTGTTGTTCACGTCACAACAGTATTTGATTGAGCATTTTGCTAGTATCGCCTTACACAATTTCGCCCATGATTCTTCGCTTGATAGAGTGCCTTATCCGACAACTGATATAAATGGTCGAAATTAAAGTCTTTGCCTTTCGCTTTATAACAAGAATAACCGACTGAAACGGTAAGTAACTCCCCGTCTGGGTTATGTCGATGCTTTATCCCCTCGCCCTCGATGCACTGACGAATGCACTCTGCTCTCAATCGAACCTCCTCTTGCTCAGAACCAATCATGAGCAACGCAAACTCCTCACCACCGATACGGCAAAAAACTTCATCTTCACCTTTGGTATGATGATCCAAGATATAGCCAATTCGCATCAATGCAATATCGCCTTCGAGATGACCATAGTGATTATTGAATAAGCCAAAATGGTCAATATCAATCAGGATCAGGCCAAACGACATGTCGTCTTCACACTCTAGGGCGCAATATTTTTGCATCACATGTTCTAACATGCGGCGATTACCAAGACGCGTCAAAGGATCGAGCTTAGAAAGTACCTCAAGCTGTCGATTGGCTTCCTCCAACTCTTTTGTTCGGTTCTGAACCTCCAGCTCTAAGTTTTCGTTTAGTTCGCGAATCGCCTCTTGAGCTTGAGTACGTTGCAATACTTCAGCTAAGCTGGACGCGAACATACGAATCACTTCACGTAACTGAGAAGTTAAGGGCGCACGTGTCAGCAAATTATCAACAGCGATAAAGGCGATAGGACCACTGCTATTTGAAGTCAATACCGTCATCGCAGCCCAACCAAAGCCAACAATATTACAGTCATGATAAATAGGCACTGATTCTTCAAATGCGACTTCGTTTGGCATTGAGCGAGCCAGATTTATAAGAGAGAAATCTTGGGTTTCTCCAAAGAAGTAAGATTCATCCACCACATTACCTTGAATATCGGTACCCCACGTTCCTTGCATGTAAGAGCAATTTTCATCAGTTAAAAACACCGCCATTCGATCAATACCAAGATTTTTAATGGCGAAAGTGACGGCCGATTTGCATACTCCACTGACAGTAGTGCAACGTGATAACTCAACCATGCTTGAATGCAGCATGCGTACGTTTTGTTCTTGGCGCTTACGAATGTAAATTTGAGAGAAGAGTGAACCAAACGAGTCCAGCATCTGTTTTTGATATGCCGTTATCGGCTTACGATGAATAAAGTTATCTAGCGCGAACCACCCAAACGGTTCATTGCCATCGCGTAAAATCAACATCGCATTCCAGCCCTGCCCGATGACCTTGCCTGCTGTGTATATTGGCGCGTCTTCTACAATAACTAAGTTGCTCTCAAGGCTAGATAACGCGGTGATATACTCCTCGCTAAGTTGGTGTAAATCATATTGTGTGTGAAATTCATCAATCGTAATTCCTGACTCATCCGTACCGTATGTACCACTGAAGCTACGCTTTTTCATATCGAGAAGCATCAGTGTAGAGCGATCAAACCCAAGTCGTTCACGTAACGCTTCGACGGCTTTGTAGTACAAGTCCTTTAAAGAATCAGGATTAGAGATTTCGAGTGCAACTTGCTGAACTAACTTCATATTTTCGATAAAGCGCTCGCGTTGGCTAATTTCATCAACATATTGCGCTTCACGAATATCTCTGTGCCTGATCTCTTTCGAGGCATTTTTTTCAGCACGAATACATTGCCAACGCGCCGCTGCGAGTTGCATTGCGTCGTAACTTTCTTCATAGATATTATGTGCTGTGCGAGCATGTACAGATTGAATCAGTAGGTAGGTACGTTTGATAGGCGTGTTGTCGAGCATCATAATGTAACTATCACCACCTAAATCTCGGGTGTGATTCCAATTACAAGTGTTGATCGCCAGAGGTATGATGCTTTCAGAGGTGTCAAACTGACTTGCCCACTCCCAGAATGTCTCAGGATAGTTTTGGGTTGGGTAAAGCTCTCCGCGAGAGAAGCTCATTGAATGACGAGGGTTAATTGAAGGATCTTCAAAAATAGCGAGGGCTTGAGGGGAGAACAGACTCTCTAAATGATCAAAGATTGCCTCCGCTAGCAACCGATGGTCCCTCGTTGAAGACACTTTTCTTGTAAAACTTCTTAAACTCACCCTACCAACCTAATCTACTTTTTTATCCTCGATAAAAAACTACTTAGGCCATGATATGCAATCAATACGTTCAAATTTGAGCTGTTAAGTCATTCGCAAAATTATCAGACTTAGTGTTACATTCGAGAGCTCTTCAGCACTTTTAAAGCCATGTTTCACATAAGTTACATGCTTTATAAACTGGGGAGGAAAGTTATGCTTATTTACAAGATTTTTTGTGTTGGTAGGCGTTATAAGCCCACGACTTAAAAAGAAAAAGGCCCCTCATCAAGAGGGGCAAAGTTACCATCGCTTATAGTTATTTAGTTATGCTTGTAAATACGGTGGATTAACCGAAATCACCATTTACGTAGCCTTGAGTACGGTCGTCTTGAGGGTTGCTAAAGATCACTTGCGTATCGTTGTGCTCGACCAGTTCACCCATTAGGAAAAACGCAGTGCGGTCAGAGATACGACGCGCCTGTTGCATTGAGTGAGTCACGATAACGATGGTGTAGTTCTTCTTTAGCTCTTCCATCAACTCTTCGATTTTGTGTGTCGCAATTGGGTCAAGTGCCGACGTTGGTTCATCCATCAGAATCACATCCGGCTCCATCGCGATTGTACGTGCAATACATAAACGTTGCTGCTGACCACCAGAAAGACCGAATGCGTGTGATTTAAGGCGATCTTTCACCTCATCCCAAAGTGCAGCACCGCGCAGCGAACGCTCTACCACTTCATCAATTGTCTTTTTGTCTTTGATACCTTGAGCACGTAAGCCGTAAGCCACGTTCTCGTAAATGCTCATCGGGAATGGGTTTGGCTTTTGGAATACCATGCCGACTTTGATGCGAAGGTCAGCAACATCAATGTTGCCGTAAATATCTTCGCCGTCCATCGCCAATTTACCTGTAATTTTCACGCCTTCGATTAGATCATTCATTCGGTTCAAGCAGCGTAGAAGCGTTGATTTTCCGCAACCTGACGGGCCGATAAGTGCAGTTACTTGGCGAACTGGAATTGGTAAGTTGATCGATTTCAGTGCTTGGTTGTCACCGTAGAATAGGTCTAGGTTTTCAATATCAAATTTGTTCATTGTCTTAATCTCTTAATTCTTGAATTCGTGTCTTTTAACGTGCGTTCTTAATTAGTGTTGTTAGTAAGTTGCGGTGTTAAAACGTCTAGCAATCAGTTTCGTTACCATGTTGATCAAGAGAACAACCACGATAAGCACTGTTGCCGTACCGTAAGCCTGATTCCATTCTTCAACGGTAAACAGTTCGGTAGTCAGTTTGTATAGGTGAACGGTTAGCGTACGACCTGAATCCAATAAAGAATCCGGAATACGTGCAACCATACCTGCTGTCAGGAATACTGGAGCAGACTCACCAATGACACGACCAATACTTAGAATGACCGAGGTTAAGATACCTGGCATTGCGCTCGGAAGAATCAAACGCCAGATAGTGTAAATCTTAGAAGCACCGAGGCCATAAGAGCCTTCACGGTACGTTTGTGGTACTGCCATCAGCGCTTCTTCCGTTGTACGGATGATCACTGGCAGGATTAGGATACTTAGCGTCAATGCACCCGACAGAATCGAGAAGCCAAGGCCAAGAATCGCCACGAAGAAAGTCATACCAAACAGGCCGAAAATGATCGACGGGATACCCGCCAATGACTCGGTACAGAATCGGATGATTTTCACCAAACGACTGCCCACTTTCGCGTATTCGGTCAAGTAGATTGCCGTCATGATACCGAGTGGCGCTGCCACTGCGATAGAAGCGATAACCATGTAAATGGTCGCCACAATCATTGGGAAGATACCGTGCTCTTCACCTGTGCGCGTATAGTTATCAGTAATGAAGTTCCAATCTACGTGTTGTAGACCGTTTGATAGGATGTACCAGATAATCCAGAACAAAAAACCTACCGTTAGTGCTGCCGAGATCCAGACAAATGCGTTAAAGACATTATCTTTGAACTGGCGTGCTTTTTTCAGTTTTGCGCGATCCATAATAGTCACCTTTAACGAGCGATTACTTCGCTTTTTCTCGGTTTAGGTACAGTAGTACAGCGTTCAACGACATGATGAAGACCAGAAGTACTACACCTGTAGCGTAAAGTGCGTTCGCGTGAACACCACTTGCGTAAGACATTTCAATAGCGATGTTTGCAGTTAGTGTACGAGCCGAATCAAGGATGCCTTCTGGCATTGCCGGCGCGTTACCCATAACCATGATAATCGCCATGGTCTCACCCAATGCACGACCGATACCCAGTATCACACCTGTCATGATGCCTGATCGAGCCGCTGGAACGAGCAACTTAAAGATGGTGTAGATTTTCGATGCGCCCAGTGCCAAAGAACCTTCTTTATAAGTACGAGGGACAGCGCGGATAGACGTTTCAGATACCGTAATTACCGTTGGTAGAATCATCACACCAAGAACAATGATACCGGCAAGGATAGTATTACCTGCAGGTACATCAAATACCTTCTGAATCAATGGAACGATAATAACCAGACCGAAGAAACCGTAGACCACTGAGGGAATACCGGCTAGCAGCTCAACCGCTGGACGGATGATGTCTGCTAATCGCTTTGGTGCGATTTCAGCGATAAAAATGGCGGTCAGAACACCAATTGGAACCCCAACAATGACAGCACCAGCCGTCGATACGATAGATGCCACAATCATGGTGGCGACACCGTAAAGCGCAGGTGGTAACCAGTTTTGTCCTAAGACAATGCCCGATACGCCTGCTTCTTGGAATGCCGGAATACTCTCTCGAACGATGAAGTATGCAATAACGGCCAATGAAACAATGCCGATTACGGCACTCGTTAGGAACAAGCCGTGGAAGATGCGCTCTTTCCAGTCTACACGACGCTTCTCGCGTAGGCCTGACTTGCTGATAGCTCTAGCGTCAGTATTCATAAGCTTTTCACTATTTGTTGCGATGGTCATTTAAAAATCTCACGGTTCTGGGCAATGCCGTTGAACACAATGGATAGAAAAGGCTCAGCCCTAAACGTTGGGCTGAGCAAACTTTAGAGTCCCAATGGGATTAGTTAACTGAGATGTAACCTTTTTGGTCAACTAGCGCTTGCGCTTCGTCAGTTAGCATCCAGTCTAGGAATTTTTGCGTTTCTGTTGATGGCTTGCCTTCTTTGTAAAGAACAAGGAATGGACGCGCTACTTTGTAAGAACCGTTTTTAACGTTAGCTACCGTTGCATCAACGCCGTCGATTGCTAGCGCATTAACAGTGTTGTCTACAGTACCAAGAGAAATGTAGCCGATTGCGTATGGGTTAGATGCAACCATTGTTTTCAGTGCGCCGTTACCGTTTGCAACTTGAGCACGTTGAGAGATAGCTGATACTTTCTTACCAGAAATCTTCATTTTTAGAGACATGATGTCTTCAAATGCGCCACGAGTACCAGAAGCCGTGTCACGAGTAATGGCTACGATTGGCTTGTCTGCACCACCGACTTCTTTCCAGTTTGATACTTCGCCTTTGTAGATTGCAGTCACTTGCTCGGCTGTTAGACCTGGCAGTTTGTTTTGTGGGTTAACAACCACTGCGATACCATCACGAGCAACCACTTCTTCGATTAGTGCTGATTCTTTTTCAGAGTCTTTTAGATTACGAGAAGACATACCAAGGTCTGCTGAACCATTTTTCGCTGCTTTTACACCAGCTGAAGAACCAGGACCTTGAACTTCGATAAATACGTTAGGGTTCTTCTTCATGTACGTTTCAGAGAAAACTTCCATCAGTGGAGTTACGCTGCTAGAACCCACTGCAGAGATAGTTTCTTTAGCAGAAACAGGAGTCACTGCCATTGCGCCTAGAAGTGCGATTGCACCGATTACTGTCTTTTTCATCACAATTTCCTTAAGTGGCTTTATTGCCGTTGTGTTTCACTTGAACGGTGCTCACTTTAGAATTTGAATATGACAGTTGTGTTTCACTTAGTTGAACCCTCTATGACACGTTGTCATTTCTAACTATTAATTCCGCGACTTATCCCTCTCTCAATTTGAACGTAACGTTTTTATAACGTTGCCTCATGTTCAAGATGATAACCCCATCGATTTTGGTACATTTCATAACAATTAGATATGAGTAACTCATTGATTTGGCGAATGTAACAATTAAAATCGAAATGCTTATTTATAAAAAAGATAATAATCAAACCGATAGAGGGTCAATCTCATGCGTCAATTTCTTAGTACGCTTTCTATTAAACTTCAGGTTTTTCTGCCTGTTCTATTCACAGTTATATTACTCATCATTGGACTGAGTGTCGGAATCGGTAAACTCGATCAAGCATTCAATAAGGTTTCGGCTTCCACCCATAAGCTAATCATTCACAAAGAGGAACTTAGCGGCATCGTAGACAACACTTACGCCATGCGCATCAAAGCCATTTATAGTCTATTTAGAGCCGAAGATGTTCAGTCTCTCAACCAAGAGCTTTCTGAGCGACAAAACAAAAACCGCGATTTTCTTAACTCCATCGACAATCTCCCTGGCGTTCAAAATGAAGTCAATGCTATGCGTAAGGCCATGAATCACTATGTTGATTTCACTCGCGTTACCATGACACCTCTGCTCACCACTAAACACTCTTCTGATTACACCACCTCTGATTTCAATCAAAAGTACGAATCTGCAATGGCTGAGTATCGATTAGCTGGCGAAGCGATGATCAACGCCATCGACAAACTATCTAAACAATTGAATCAAATCGTCACCGATGAAGTCGAAACGAATGGCGAACAACATTCAACCACGCTAACTTACAGCGCCGTCTCGCTTGCGGTGATCTTGAGTGCCGCTTCACTTATTAGTTGGGTACTCGCCAGCTACATCGTTGCGCCGATTCGTAACCTTCAAGTAACGATGCAGGAAGTCGCGAAGGGAAACCTACTAGTTAAGGCCGAAGCCATCGGGAAAAACGAAGTGTCTCAGCTGGCTCGAGATGTAAACCAGACCATAGAAAAACTGCGTGAAACTGTAAGCGCATTGGTTCGCATTAGTGAAGATGTGGCATCAGCATCAACCGAGTTAGCAACTGTTATGACTCAAAGCAGCGTCAACTCGGATCAAGAAAAGCAAGAAGTTGAGCAAGTAGCCTCGGCGATCAATCAGCTAGAGTCGACCGCAGCTGAAGTATCGACCAATGCACAAGAAGCCGATAGTGCATCAAATCAAGCACGTACGTTAACCTCACAAAGTATAAGCATGTTTGGGGAAAGCACTCGCGCAAGTGAAAAGATGGCGGAACAACTTAACGAAGCCGCTGCCGTCGTGACTTCACTAAAAGCTCAATCAGAACACATTGGTCGCGTGATCGAAGTGATTGAAGGTATTTCTGAGCAAACGAATCTACTTGCACTGAATGCAGCGATTGAAGCTGCACGAGCGGGCGAAAGTGGCCGAGGCTTTGCGGTAGTGGCCGATGAAGTACGTATGCTGGCAGCACGAACTCAGGAGTCCACCAAAGAGATCCAAACCATTATAGAAGAGCTACAGCAACAATCTGGTCACGCAAATGAAAGTATGCATTCCAGCTTAGCCATGTTGTCAGACAACCAAGCTCTGACACAAGAAGTTAGCCAATCACTTGCTAATATCAGTAATGCTATCGCCGATCTGAACTCAATCAACACTCAAGTTGCGACCGCATCAGAAGAGCAGAAACAGGTCACGGCTGATATCAACAACAACTTAACGAACATCTATGAGCTGGTGAGCCAGAACGTCACTGGGATCACTCAATCAGCCGCGGCAGCGCAAGAGTTGTCTGGTTTAGCAGAAAACCAAAAACATCAGCTTAAGCAGTTCCAAGTTTAAATACTCTGCTCAACACGATAAGTTCCAAAGGTTAGAAAAGAAAAAGCTCCGCACTGGCGGAGCCTATCATAAAGGCAAAGCTATCAACCCTTATTAACGTAATAATTATTATTCATCTGTCACTAACAAGAGAGAACTTTTGAAACTTGAGTTTAACGGATCTCTATTGAAAACCTCACCATTAGTCGTATCAAAAGTTGCAACATGCTTACCGTCGCCATTAGGTGTGTTGCTCCAGACATAACGCCCTAGAACATCATCTCCATCTGTCAGACTATAGCCGCTAGCAAACCCTGTACTATTTATGGCTGGGCTGTGGCAAGCTCGCTCAGTTAGAGATACCAGCTCTTTGATATTTGCTAGTCGCCAATTTTTTTTGTCTGCAAAATTGTGAAGAGGATGGTTGCCGTCCTTATTACGAATTTGTTTGGCTGTGGAGAGAGCGAGTTGCCATGACATTGTAGATCGCGTCCCCTGGCATTCTTGATTTCCTACATTCCATGTCATACCAACTGGACAGCGCATCCATGTAAGACCTGTTTTTAAGTCAGTTACGGTACCGTTATCAGAATATGTATAACGCGTGTTAGGTGCCGTTTTAGCAAAGTCAGTAGAACACTCTTGTGCAGCCATTGCAGTTTGAGAAGCCAAAGCAAGAGATAGTACAGTTATTAATTTCTTCATCTTATTGGCCCTTTACTGCTACTAGACGGATTGGGAATTGGTATGAGTCATCGGCGTCTGCACTTGTGTTGCTTGAGCGAATATCGACGAGTGAAATAGTGCCTCTATCTACGCCCCGAGAGATAATTGCAGGAAAATAAACCTCAGCATCAACGAGCTGTGATGATGTATTCACAAACGTAAAGTCGCTATGCCAAAACGCACCATACTCTAAATAAGGACTGCCTATCGTTTGCTGTGGGAAGTATTTAACATTGAAACCATACACGTTGTGTGGCGCATATTCCTCGTTCGGAGCGAACCGCGTTTGTTCACCAAAATCTAATAAGTCATATGTTTCACGGTAAGTAGGCAAGCGCCAACCATTGATTCCACATAACGATTGTTTGTTTATGTACTCAACATATTGGCTAGTGGTACAAACTTCATCACCAGCGTCTTTACAACCTGCAAGCTCTACATCTTTGCTAAATGGCTTAAATGTTTCAGACTCAAACGCAAATAGGCGATCTTTAAATTGAACCGAGCTCGCATCCGCACTCTTGTTTTCCCAAACAAGACCAGTACGCTCGTCCATAGTACAAGCCCACTCAGTCGCATCTGCAGCTAAAGCTGCACCTTGTGAATCTAGCTTAACGAACTTAAAGCCAGCGCCTGTCGACGTTTGCTTGTCCTCTTTGTCGAAGCCGTATTCCGCATCTTGACCAGGGTAAGACGCTTGAACCTCAGCAACGTCTGCTGCTCCTTCAGCAAAATAAAGAACGGCGCCCGTATCGTTACTACCAACCGTTTGTTCAGCAACCGCTACAATTTCTTCAGCAAATGCACTTACTTCCGCTTCAGACAGAAGATCAGAGGCCAACGATTTACCTTGGAAGCTAAGACTTTGAGCAAGCAGCGCTACGCCTTTGATCATTTGCTTTGGTTGCATCGCAGCTAATAGCACAACCGTGTTTTGCTCTAGCTTGTCTAGCTCGCTAGCTTCTGCGTTAGACATCACCGTACCAGAAAGAGAAACGCCGGCATCGGCGAGTTGCGCTTTCACAATCTCTTCAGCTTGAGCAACGGTTTTACCGTCAATTACAAGACCCGCGAGCAACGTTGTTACACCATTGACCGTGTTACCCGTTGCTAAATTTTGACCCGGAGCCGCAAGACGCAACGTTTGGTTTGAACCTTGATCAACTTGAGCAAGAATGGTGCTGGTTAGTACGTTTTTGTCGCTTGAAGTCAGGCTAAATTTACCGGCATTATCCGTTTTAGCACTCGGTTCAGTGGAATCACAAACGTAGTTTTGGTTTAAATCGATACATACTGGCGTATCAAGAAGTGTACCTGCAGAAACGATGGTGCCAGCTACATCATAGGTCGGTGCCGACGTGTCACCACCAGAACCTCCGCCACAGCCAGCAAGGGCTAGTGACATAGCAACGAAAGAATATTGAAACTTCATAGATTTTATCTTCTTTTGATTTTAATTAACGAGAGCGAATCACTCTCACCATTGAAAGCAGGAAAAGTCCTAACAAGGTCCAAGGCGAACCACTGCCACCTGAACCACCGCCACTGCTTTCTTTAGTGGTATCAGCACTACACTGATACTGAGCAAAGTGACTCACACCCCACTCTTTCAACACCCCAGAGTTCCCTGACACGCGGTCAGACACTTCGAGACGCCAAGTACCCCAACTCGGTTGACCGACAAGTGCTTGTAACTCCTCGTCATACTGAGCGGTGAAGTAACCTTTAAATCCTTTGGTATTGCTTGATTGATGGCTAAGTAGCACGACCGATTTGCCTTGTGGAGACACAAGCGTCACTTGCAGATCTTGCAGTGAGTCATGTTCGATGTTCAGGTAAACCGCAAACGAATCATCAATCGTGCGTGACTTGTCCGATAGCGTCTGAGAGAACAGTCTGTCGCCCTGTTCCGGCAAAGCGGAGTTCACTGGTTGAGGCTGGATATCGAGCTCTGGCGTACCATTAACCAGCATCACCTTTTCACTCCACTGGTGAATCTTTAGGCCTTCAGAAAATTGATAATCCAATGAAATAGAAGAATCGAATTGCGTGCCACATGTTAGACCGCTTGGTAACGCCACCTTCATTGAGGCCGAGTCAGAAAGCGTTTCATCAAAGTCGAAAACAGATGCGTTGTTTAGCTGCCATTGCCCTTTGATGTTCGCTTCACGGCCAGTTTGGCTCAGGCTCAAACCAACGTCTTGACCTTGTGCGATGTATCGAGCGTCATAGCGAACACGAAGAGGCGCTTTAAGTAAGTTGTGTCTGTTGAAGCTGTCCGTCAGGAATTGGGCGTAGTCTTTATTTGGGAACAAGGTGTTTGCGGCAAACACGGTCGACTCCGCCAGATCATGCATTTTCACGCCACGACCAATGCCGTACATACCTTCAAGAACAATGGCGTCAAACTCGCGGAACACCCTATCGGTATCATCACCGTATCGTTCAACCGATGCTTTAAGCGCTTGAAACAGCGGCGTTGACCATAGCTCGTCACCTAGTTCACCGCCCACACTGACGTGCGCTGGGTACTCTGAGCTCTCGAAGTAACGTGCTCTTTGGTTCCATAAGCTACGAGTTGTTTTGCGTGTTCCGAACACACCGTCCCAGTTGAACACCGTATCTAACTCGAATTCTTGACCACGACGCGAAGCATCCAAATATTGAGTGCGGTAGCTCGCGCTGCCCGCCCAGTAATCAGCAAAACCCTCTGCGATAGCACCAGTGTGACCGTACGCCCAATCCGGTACGATTTGGTAATGAATGCCATGCCCAAGCTCGTGTATCACGACATCAGCATCGACTGCATCCGGAGAAACACCACCGACACCCAGCATGAGTGCTTTCGGACCGTAATAGTAAGTAGAGTTATCTTTTGATAAACCGCGAGCGTCAAAACGAAGCGGTTCGTCAAACAAGTCGTAAGTCAGGCTTGTCAGATATTGGATCGAGCTATCAAGATGATAAAAAGCCATCAACTGTGGGAACGCATTGTCACCAAACTCGGTGCTTTGCATCTCATCAACACTGTCAAATGCTTGAACCCCTTCTGCGCTGAGAAAGTCCAACGTATCGAGTACAGGCGCTTCACCAGGTGTTGGGGCTGCAAATAAGCCCGTCGCATCCACTTGCTTCAATCTTGGGTTAGACAAATAGAACTTACCGCCGGACTGTAAAACCTCAATCGACTTGGTGACGTACTCGATCGGCTGAGGGTAATCGGATAGTGCTGACCACGTCGATTCTGGTGCCGCTTGCTGTTGCATGGTGCGAAGATCTGGGTTGAACAAAGAAACCTCAACATCAACCAGACTTCCAGAGCTCAAAGCAGGTGGCTCTTGTGCTTGCAGTTGGCGAGGTGATTCCAATTCCATTGCAACTGTTGGTTTGCCGTTACGAATGATCGTATCTTCAAGGCTCTTAAACACTCGCACAACGTGATGATTTTTATCGGTTGTTACTACGAGGGTGCGCTGTGCTTGATATTCACCGTTTACCCAAACATCAAAATTGTAATGCTCACCAAGCTGAGACTGGGTTTTGTAACGGAACTTAAACTCGCCCGCTTCCGAGTAGTGGCTGTCTAGATAAGTTTTCGCTTGCGCTTCATTCGTTACCACAGAGTCCGTTGCGGGATAATCCCACTCTGCAGCCTGTGCCGCAGGGGTACAAGCAATAAGCAGCGAAAACGCCAATGGTTTTAGCTTCATGATTTCGTCCTAGAATTCGTATTTTGCATTTAGCGTGAAGTAGCGCCCAGGCTCAGTTGAGTAACGCTTACTTTCCTCAGCGATACCCGCTACGTCTTGGTATCGGATGTATTCTTTGTCGAACAGGTTGATGATGTTTGCGCTAACACGAAGGTCTTTGGAAACGTGGTAAGTTGCGCCAATATCAAACGTATTCCACGCACTTGTCTGCGCGCAATCTGTCGCTAGACCAAGCGTGGTCTGGCATTTAGGAACGCGATCCATTGCCGCGGCCCAGTTCCAAGCCACGTAAGCATTGAAGTCTTGGTCGGCGTATTTCAGTTGAGCGTTACCTTCGAATGGCGTAATGCTTCGAACGTATTCACCTTCCGCGTCTTTGCCATCTACGTAGCCAAACTTAGTGCTGATGTCCCATTGTTTGGTGAGCGCGTAACCCGCAGAAAGCTCTGCGCCATACGTCTCGACACCATCTAGGTTTTGGTATTGTTTAATGTAATTACCATTGCTTGAGTCAAAGCCCGTGGTCACAACGTCGATGAAGTTTTCAAACTTGTTGTAGAACAAAGACGCATAGACATACGCACGACCGTTATCGAACTTGTTACCGATTTCAAATGAGTCGGAAGTTTCAGCTTCTAGATCCATGTTTGGTGCAATGACAAACGGCGTGAGCGGCACAAAGTCGTGGCTTACGAAGCCATACGCTTTATCGTATTCCGGAGCTCGGTAACCATGGTTATAAGATACATAAGCGATGTTGTTGGCAAACATTTCACGAGAAACCGAAAGACTTGGAGATACCTCTGAGCTATCCATGTCTTTTAATGGGAAGCCGCCCACTTCACCCGCACCGTCTGGCGTGAGACGGTGCGCATCAAAGCGTAGGCCACCTGTGATGGTCCATTTATCCAGTTCCACCATGTCTCGGACATACAAGCCAATGTTATAAGCACGAGCAGGAGCGAAAGGTTGTTTGGTCGAAGGTGTTACTCCGTTCCAATCAATCTTGGAGTCGCTATCTGTGCGCTCGTAATAGTCTGTAGAAAGCTCAACACCGTAAGCCAATTGGTGCTCAGCATTTGCTGCATAAATCGTATTGGTGAAATCGCCACGGAAGCCAATTGTTTCGTCAATGAAGGTTTTGTGTTCCAGCTCGCGACGCTTGGTGATCAAACCATTGTGATCCACTTGGCGCATTAAACGGTTGGTGTCTTCCACCACTTCGGTGTGACGCCAGTAAACTTTGGTATCCAACTCTTCGAACCAAGTTGGATTAATCGGAGTCACCTCTGCACCAATATAAGCGCTGTACTCTTCCGTGGTTTCATCCTCAGCAAAGTCTTCAATATGCCAAATTCCATCAGGTTGAATGGACGGTGAACCCTCCAAACGCTCTTGGTTCTGGGTGTAGAGTTCCGCTTTGGCTTTCAACATCACCTCTTCATTGAAAAAGTGGTTGATCGTATAAGCACCGCTGTAACCATCGAGGTCGCGGTTATACAAATCTTCATCAAAGTTACGTGTCTCTTGTCCTTGCCAGTATGAAACGTTAAACAAACTCTCTGTATCACCGGAACGAAAAGCTAGATTACTCGTGCCTTTGTACTTGTTGCTGATATCGGTGTAAGTACCGGAAACATCGGTGTAGAAGTCTTTGTCTTTTAAGAAATCACCCGGCTGACTGGATTCTAAAATCACCACACCGCCGATCGCGCCAGAGCCATGCACCGAAGAACTTGCCCCTTTAATGATTTGCAGCGATTCAAAATTGGATAAATCAAAAGTATCTCTCCCAACTGCATCATTAATGTCATTCGCACCGAAGCCATCCGCAGAACGAATGCCATCACGAACGATCATAATGCGGTTACCCGTCATACCACGGATGGTAATGTTTTGCGGACGTCCTGCACCGCCCGTCACGCTTACACCAGGTTCGTTACGCAGCACGTCATATAGCTCGGTCTCGCCTCTTTCTTCGATTTGCTCGTTTGTGATAACCGCGACACTACCTGCCACTTTTGACAATGGCTGATCGATTTTATTGGCGGTTACCACCACCTCTTCCATTGAGAAAACCTTAGATTCGGCGTGCACTTGACTGGCAGCAAGTACCGAAAGTACTGCCGCTGACACTGGGGTAAGCTTCATTTACTGCTCCGCTTTAGATGTTTTAATGAGTGATAGTAGAAATGCGTATTCTTTTGCTTGTTGTTCTTGCGCTTGTCGTGGGTCCATTTGGTGGCCCGAATTAAAATCAGTTTGCAACAAGTACGGCCCGTTGCGCTCACTTAACGCTGAAACTTTAGCGAGATACTTAGCGCCCTCCCAATATGGCACGCGCTGATCGATTAAACCGACTTGAACCAACATGGGTGGGTAAGCGTCTTTATGGATATTGAGAATCGGATCGTACGCCTTCATTAACGCCAATTGTTCAGGTTTGGTTGGGTTACCCCATTCGCCATACTGCTGTGTGGTAAGCGGAAGTGAGGTATCCGACATACTTGCAACCACATCAACAAAAGGCACTTTAAGTACGACACCTGAAAACAATTTAGGATCTTGATTAACCGCTCCGGCCACCAACGTGCCACCAGCACTAGAACCGATGGCGAAAACCTCTCTATTGCCACGTTCGAATGTTTGCAGCGCCTTCGCGGCCGCGACAAAATCACCAATAGAATTGGCTTTTCGCACACCACGGCCTTGCTCGTGCCATTCATCGCCAAAGTACCCACCGCCACGGACATGGGCGATAGCGTAAATCACACCTTGGTCGAGTAAACTGATAACCTGAGGCATAAAGTACGGTTTCATCGTAAAACCATACGCGCCGTAACCGTAAATCATCACAGGAGATTGTGGGTGCAATTTGTCTTTGCGATACGCCAAAGAGACAGGGACAGAAACGCCGTCGTGCTTAATAAAAATACGTTGGGATACATAACGCTGACTATCAAAGTCTTGGTAAGCATCTTGAGAGTACAAGGATTTATTCAGCGTTTTTACATCGAACTCTTCCCACTGAGGAGGCGTAGTCATCGACATGCTTCGGATACGAATTTTGTTTGATTCAAAATCGCCCAATGTGCTTAGCCAAGCGACATTACCATCGTGTTCCAATGGCAGTATCACTTTTTCCTGACCTTGGTAAGAATACACCGTCAAAGTCGACACATTGTTTGGCTTGCTAAGTGCCACAACTCCTGCATCATAAAGGTAGAACTGTTCAAGCGGCTCATGAGGATTGGTAAAGCGTTGCCATGTTGCGCCAAGCGGTGCGAGTTCGGCTTGGTAAAGGGCGAACTTTCCTTCCAGGTTGCTTTTAAGATAAATGTAACCTTTCGCCACATCCGCGTAATATTCCACACCCACTTCAGGCTTTCGCAATGAATCTGAGACAGTGCCCGTTTCTAGATCGACAAGCTTCTGCTCTGTTGTTGACTCGTTGTTGCTTTGTAGCACAGCATAACGGCTATCTGCCGCACGATAGAAAGAAAGTAACCAATCTGACTTGGGTTCATTCCATAGGACTGTTTTTGCCAAAGATTCAGTGGAGATACGTAAGATCTGATGAGGTCGCTGAGTGCGCTTTTCTTTTGCAACGAGGAATGCCACTTTCCCGTTAGGTGACAACAATACGCCACTATCGACGTGCGTCGCCAGTTCCGTAGATTGGCCGGAGAGTAAATCAACAACCACAGCACGATATTGTTCGCTACCGTCGATATCTTCCGTGAAAAGGAGCGTGTCACCATTCACTTGCCATTGACCAAGTTGGTAGTACTGATGCGCAGATTGTCGTTCATCGAAATCGAACACCACGTTTTCTGGTGCATGTTGACTCGCACGGGATAATAGTAAGTAACGACCATCGCGACGCGTTAGCGTCCATTCTCTTCCACTCACGATCGACCATGGCTTATCACCTTTGTCTGCCACCATGGTATCCCACTGCGTGAGTAGGTTTTTTGTCAACGTCTGATAACTTTTTTGGTGCTGTTCAGTTTTGTGGTTTTGTTCTGTTAGGTAGGTAAGAACTCGCTCATCTTTACGAGCATCATCTCGAAGCCAGTTGAAATCATCAGCAGCAAAGCCAGAACTAGAGGTAATTATGAGCCCTAAAAAAACATGAGTAAATTTCATATAGAGAGCGAATTCATTTATAGGATTAATACAATGGCGCGTATTCTGCCCTTAAATAAAAATGAGATCAATTATCATTTTCATAATCATGTGAGATTTTTATCTAGTGTGTGAGGAAAAACGTTTGCTTTAACCGAGGTAATAAAACTTAATAACTTCCTAAATTAGCGTTCTATGCTGTTTATATACAACCAGACAAATATAAAAGCTGACAAACGAGTGAGTATGGAAAGACGCTATTTCACCTAGCGACAGACATAAAAAATCCGAGTGCGAACACTCGGATTTTTAAGAACTAAAATCAATGGGAAACTACAGCAGCTTTTACTCTTCAGAGCTCGGTGCCGCTGGTTTTTTCTTAGGGATGAAGACATCATCACCCACAGATACGTTTTTGTAGAAGCTCTTGTCACGCTTAGCTGGTTTTTTCGCCGACTTTTTCGCTTGAGGGCGAGCTTTCTTTGCGGTCGCTTTCTTATTGCGAAAATCTGGTTTAGGTGGCTTAAGGCCTTTAAACTTACCTTTCAAATCTTCGAACACTGAAAACTCAAGATCTTGTTGTAGGTATGATTCTACACGTTTAAAGCTATCCCAGTCTTTTGGACCAACAAGAGAGATTGCATCCCCTTTGTTTCCAGCACGACCAGTACGACCAACTCGGTGTACGTATTCTTCAGTATGCTTTGGCATATCGAAGTTGATGACGTGTGTCACAGTTGCAATATCCAAACCGCGGGAAGCAACATCAGTCGTTACAAGGATCTTAAACACTGCGCGCTCAAACTGACTCATAATGGTGTTACGTTGAGTCTGGTTCAAGTTACCACTTAGTGCTACAGCCTTCAGTTTCTTTTCGTTCAGCTTTTCTGTTAGTCGCTCAGTATCATCACGCGTTGCCGTAAAGATAATAACTTGACGGTATTCAGCCTCAGAAAGAACACGATCTAAAATTGCCTCTTTATGATCCAGGTGATCACACAAGTAAAATTTTTGCGTAATATCTTTATGTTCTTCGTTAGAAACGCCGATAGCAATACGCTTTGGCGTATTGAGCATTTCAGCCGCGATTTCATTGACGTCTGCATGATCTAATGTCGCAGAGAACATCAACGTTTGACGACGACGATGCTTGGCTGCTTTATGAATGCGACGAAGCTCTGGTGCAAAGCCCAAATCCAACATACGGTCTGCTTCGTCAAGAATCAGCGTTTCCAAACCATCCAGATAAAGCGAACGATGATCTAAGTGATCAGCCAAACGTCCTGGTGTCGCCACGATAAATTTCGGGTAACGACGCAGAGCTTTTACCTGATCGTTAAAGTTCTCACCACCCAAAATCAGTGCTGCTTCATAAGATAGGCCAGCTAGCATAGAACGAAGCTCACCATATACTTGTTTCGCTAACTCACGAGTAGGAGCAAGGATAACCGCGCGAGGGTCTTTCGCAGAAAACGATTTTGTCTTTAAAGACTTATGAAGCATTGGCAATACAAACGCCAAAGTCTTGCCCGAACCCGTTTTCGAAGATGCCAATAGATCCTTGCCTGCAATCGCAACAGGAATCGCCTGCTGCTGAATGTCAGTCGCTTTTTTAAAATCGTAGTGTTTTAGGTTCTTCAACAATCGGTTGTCTAGGCCTAGATCTTTAAATTGCAAAGTATTCTCCAATAAATCAGTCAGCGTCTGAGCGCTCTGTAGTGTCGTTTCCGCTCTAACGCAGCAAAAAAATAAAGCTCGGTATAATACCGCAAATCATAGGAGTATAGATAGAGATCACACAAACTAATTCCCTGTGGTGACGGTAAAACATCATTTGTGGCTCAGTTCAGAGTAAACCCTAGCCTTTTTGATGTGCATCTGAACGTGAAGTTCAGTGAAAGGCCTTTCAGATATGTCTTCTATTCTTCAACAAAACGACGTAAATAGCAGTTATTTGGGCCAATAAACTTTCATTTGTGTCAATATCGTCTAAATTATTGATATCAGGAACGTGGCAAATACACCTGCTATGAAAACTGTTGTGAGAGCGAGGGAGAAGATAGACTATTCACCTTTGTTAAGCTCAGGTAAAAGTTGACGTCAGGTACTCCATGAAATTCTTGGGTTTTTTTGACTTTTGCTACATCATGTACTGATAAAATGTAACCACATTTAACCTCGCTACTGTATAAAATAATAGTTGGTGGCGAGACTTTCACTATAAGCAAGGAGTTCTTATATGAACAAAACGTTGATCGCAGCTGCAGCAACTTCAGTACTTCTACTAGCCGGTTGTGCTTCTTCTGATGACGCAGCAACAGCAAATGCAGCAAAATTAGACGAACTAAGCAACCAAGTTAGCCAACTAAGCCAAGACGTACAAGCTCTTCAATCTGACGTTCAAAAATCAGGCGCAGCAGCAATGGCTGCTCAAGAAGAAGCTGAGCGTGCTAACGAGCGTATCGATAACATCGCTCAGTCTTACACTAAGTAAGATTTGATACCGCGTCTTAACGCCCGTTAAGGCGCGGTTATTTCGACAGGAACCCCATTCTGTGCAGCGATTGCTGCTTTAGCCTTTACGTTTTTCATACCGAATTCATCCAGCCACCACTTTAACTCTTTCGGCACTTTGAGTTCATCTTTCTCGCCATTACTACGAGTCAAAGGCTCATGTGCTTCTAAGAACACACTTCTGTCAGGTTCAAGTGTCATTTTGATAGGCTGATTAATGATGTTAACGTCTTCGCCGTTACGAACCTTGTCAAATAACCACTCAATGTCACTTGGGTCCATACGAATACAACCCGCGCTGACTCGCATACCAATCCCAAAGTCCTTGTTGGTACCATGAATTAGGTATTCGCCATTCCCGTAAGCTAAACGCAATGCAAACATACCAAGTGGATTATCAGGCCCCGCAGGAACAACGGCTGGTAGATCAATGCCCTTTGCTTTGTACTCGGCACGAATAGAGGCTGGAGGAGTCCATGTAGGGTTCGGTCGTTTTTGGCTGATACGCGTTGTCATTACTGGGGTATCGCGCCCTATTCGGCCAATTCCGACAGGAAATACATGGACAATATCCTCTCCTTTCGGAAAGTAATACAAGCGCAGCTCGGCTAGATTAATAACGATACCTTTATAAGGTACGTCTGGGAGGATTAGCTGTGTCGGAATAGTAAGAACATGCCCCTCTTCTGGTAAGAAGGGATCCACGCCTTTGTTTGCGGCCATTAAACCTAGCATACCCACATCGTAGAGCTTAGCGATATTTGCCATGGTTTCGCCTTCTTGCACGACGTGGTTTTCAAGGCGACCAATTAAACGGCTTCCATCCTCTGGTAATTCGTACATCTTAGCGAATGATAGACCACTCACTAAAGATAACGACACAGATAGCAGGGTACGTTTTGCGAAACTCATTGATCGCTTTTTGCTAAGCATTTCACTCTATTCCTTGGCACTTTTAAAGAGCTGTAAGGTTATCTCTCTTTCTGTCTTGTGATCAACCATCGGCTTGTGATATTCCAGTAAAGAAAAGCCCTCCCAAGTCCAAGGTTTATGGATGTATTTGTTCGGTACACTTTTGATTTCTGGTACCCAGTGGCGCACAAATTCACCATTAGCATCGAACTTTTCGCCTTGGCTTATCGGGTTGAAAATACGAAAGTATGGCTGCCCGTCACAGCCCGTAGAGGCAGACCATTGCCAGCCACCATTGTTCGCTGCAAAATCGCCGTCCACCAGCTTACTCATGAAGTACGCTTCTCCCCATCGCCAATCAATATGTAAGTCCTTGGTAAGAAAGCTCGCGGCAATCATACGTAATCGGTTGTGCATCCAGCCTGTTTGATTGAGCTGACGCATTGCTGCATCAACGATTGGGTATCCTGTTGTTCCTGTCTTCCATCGCTCAAAGGCTTTCTCATCATAGGACCACTGGATTTTATCCTCCCAATCGATAAATCCTTTGCCTTTGACGAGTTTTGGTTCGAAAATCAATAGGTGCTGATAAAACTCACGCCAAATGATCTCACTTAACCAAGTTGCTTTCCCTTCTGTAAGGTCATTTTGTTGATTTTCAGCATACAAACGAGCAATACACTGCCTTGGTGATAGCGCGCCAATCGCAAGGTATGGAGACAGTTGGCTAGTGCCATCAATAGCTGGAAAGTCTCGCTCGCTTTGATACGCGTCACTGCGCTCCCGTGCAAATTCCCTAAGCTGCTTCAAAATATCATTAGTCGAAGCCAGCCAGTCTTCACTGGATTCTCGAGGATAGCTAAATGTGAAGCTTGAATTAAATCGAGCCGACTCTAATTGTTCGAGTACCTTTTTATTGAGTGGCGCTTGCTCGTGAGGTTTTACTACCGTCGGCATATGGAACTGCGTTAACCAAGCACGCTTGAATGGCGTAAATACCTTAAAATATTCGCCTTGCTTATTAAGAACCGTCGTTGGCGCGTGCACACATTTGTCATGAAACAGTTCAAATTCGATATCGTGAGAAGCTAACGCTTCACTTACTTGTGTATCGAGCTCTCGTTCGTTCACCTCATAGTGAATGTTTGCCATGACAGACGTGGCTTCAAGTGTTTCCGCCCACCCACTAATCACATCTGTACAATCGGAAAACGACGGCACCTCTTTGTACAACAAAGGAATATTAAGGCTTTCAAGCTCCTCGTTAAGACAAGCTAAGCGACGAGCAATGAGGTCTGCCTGCATCGGCGCCATGTGATGCTCCCGCCACTGCTCTGGCGTCGCGATAAAGCAAGCGACGACAGGCTGACCTGAATCCAACGCCGCTTTGAGTGCCGTGTGGTCTAACGTACGTAAGTCACGTCGAAACCATACTAAAACCATGGTAGCTCCTATCTTTTGTCTACTAAGTTAGGTGTAATTTCTCTATCACTTCAGAGCACCCCATCCGATCACCTAACTGTGCGTGAAGCATTTTGATGGACGCTACTTGTTTAGCAGCTAGCGCTTTGTTGGAGAAAAGGTAGATAAACGAACCATTTTCAACGACCTCGTGATCTAGTAGACCAGAAACATCATCAACCTTATCGATCAAAGTCGTGTGATACCCTTGTTCGCAAAGCTTCGCTGCTTGAATCCAACTCTCAGACTCTCTGTTTTGTTCAAAGCTAATGAGCAGACACTTTCCTTTGGAAGCGGCTTTGTTTTCAGAATCGATAACAAGGGCAAGTCGAGTGATCAAACAAGTCTGAAATAACCCTACCTGTAAAGATCGCAGCGATCCTTTCACCATGTCTAGCGCATCAAATACTGGGCTAATAAACTGATCAATAACGAGTTTTAGTGGATACTCTTTAAGAACAGAGGCAAGTAAACTCTCTGCTTTTCCTCGATTCAGGGTAGACAGCGCAAGCAGCATGTTTTCAACTTCTTCGAGTGTGCGAACCTCGTTTTTGACTTCGACATCGGCGCTTTTTCCTAGCAGCCCCTTCACTTTACCAATCGAAATCCCCTTCGCGAGCCAGCTCTGGACTTCGCGAATCGTATCGAGATCTTGCTGGCGATAAAGTCTGTGTCCTTTTTCAGTTCGCTGAGGTTGGATCAAGTTGTATCTTCGTTGCCAAGCTCTCAGCGTAACTGGTTTTACACCCGTGATTTCTGCGACATCTCGGATCGCGTATAGTTTTTCTTCTGAACTACAAACCATAGCGTAATCTCATCTCCTGCGGATACGGTTCTAAAAACTTCTGTTTTGATAAATACTCGTCTGGGTAAGTATTTAAGTAATGCTTAATCAACGTAAGTGGTGCTAGCAGAGGCAGCATTCCAATACGGTAGTCGTGAATCACTGTCGCTAACTCTTCTTTTTCTTCTTTAGTTAGTGAGCGTTTGAAGTACCCTTGTAAATGCATCAACACATTTGTGTTATTTTTGCGGCTAGCCCGATTCGTTAACGCCTTCATCAGTCCTAAACGATACTCTTGGTAAAAGTCTTCAATTTCATAATTAGCGACATCAGCGACTAAGCGGCCAAGGGAGCGGTATGACTCTGGGTGGTGTGCCATTAACGTCAGTTTGTAGCGCGAATGAAAGTCGATGATTTTGCCACGAGTAGGCTCACCATCCATCGAGTCGTAAAAGTCATTTAGACAAAATACTCGAGTAATAAAATTTTCTTTCAATACAGGGTCGTTAAGTCTGCCATCCTCTTCAACAGGCAACCAAGGCATTTTTTGCATCAATGTTTGCGTATACAAGCCAACACCTTCTTTCGCTGCACTGTTCTTGCTGTAAACCTTGACTCGCTCCATGCCACAAGTTGGTGACTTGGCACAAACGATGTAACCACAAAGCTGCTCGCTTTGAAGTTCATCTACTTTATTGGCCGAGTAAGTGAGCATATTGTCGGTATGATCATTTTCTGGATTTTTGGTTTCAACCAATGCAACACGCTCTTCATTAGAAACAAGACGAATGGTTGGACGGGGTACTGGCATACCTACGCCGACTTCAGGGCATACCGAAATAAAGTCAAAATACGGGCTAAGCTCTTTAGTCACAAAGTTGCTCACCTTATGACCAGAGTCAAAACGCACTCGTTCACCCAAAACACACGAACTGATACCTACTTTGATCGAAGATTCCATGATGACGCATCCCTATACAAAAAGTTTTGTTGTATAACTTATAGCAAGCCTTTCCAGATTGTACAAGAAAATAAGTTGTACAATTTAATCGTTTTACTTCACTCGAAAGTATTTCGATCAACCAGCTGTCAGAAAAAAGTTTGGCCCAAAAACAAAGAATTTGTGCGCGCAATCGACAAACTGCTCAAAAGCAAATCGATTGCTCTTTTGATTTCAACAGATTTGGTTATCAATAGTAGTTACAGTTTCTAAATGCGTGGTTTTTGTGACTAAGCTCTCAAGGGGCTACTGTACGTCCCGATATTATTGCCTCAACGAAAACGAACAAGTTCAACAGAATTGGTAATAGCGTTCTATAATAGAGGCGTTTTATCAAAACAAAACTTTGGAGAGCACTTATGGCAACCCCACACATTAACGCACAACCAGGTGATTTCGCTGAAACAGTTCTAATGCCAGGCGACCCGTTGCGCGCTAAATACATCGCTGAAACGTTCCTAGAAGATGTGAAACAAGTTTGTGACGTTCGCAACATGTTCGGCTTTACTGGCACTTACAAAGGCAAAAAAGTTTCTGTAATGGGCCACGGCATGGGTATCCCGTCTTGCTGTATCTACGTACACGAGCTAATCGCTGAATACGGCGTGAAAAACGTTATCCGTGTGGGTAGCTGTGGTGCAGTACGTGACGACGTGAAACTAATGGACGTTGTTATCGGTATGGGTGCTTCTACAGACTCTAAAGTTAACCGTATCCGTTTCAACAACCACGATTTCGCAGCAATCGCTGATTACGGTCTTCTAGAAGAAGCAGTTAACCAAGCACGCGCTCAGGAAGTGCCTGTAAAAGTAGGTAACGTATTCTCTGCAGACCTGTTCTACACACCAGAAGCAGACATCTTCGAGAAGATGGAAAAACTAGGCATCCTAGGTGTAGACATGGAAGCGGCTGGTATCTACGGCGTAGCAGCTGACCTAGGCGCGAAAGCACTGACTATCCTGACAGTTTCTGACCACATCATCCGTGGTGAAAAACTAAGCTCAGAAGAGCGTCAGAAGTCGTTCAACGACATGATGAAAGTTGCACTAGAAACTGCAATCAACATCTAAGAACAAATAGTAAGTAATAATTTGCAGCCAGAGTTATGCTGGCTGCCCGAATTATCCCGAGGGGGCGATTGTGTCTAACGGCGAACTGCCAAAAGACGCAGATGGGTTACAACTCAACTTTTGTAAAACATTGGCGTGTGACAACTTTGGATTGAGTGATGCAAAGCGTTACGTTCTGCAACATGCGAACCCTAAGCGTCCGGCGATGGTATGCCGTGAATGTGGAGCTTTCCCCCCCTTACTTAATAATCGCGATGTCGTGAACGAACTTCATCGCCTGCGGCACGTCCACAGTGACGGGTTGCCTGCTTGCCGTAATGATGATTGCGACAACTTTGGACTTTCTGTCCACACTCACAAACACCTCTATCACGCTTTCGGTTACAGTGGCGATCGCCAACGTTACCGCTGTAAAGTGTGTCAAAGTACCTTTGTCGACAAGTGGTCTGGTGCCAACAAGAAGCTTCAATTTCAAGAGAACTTGATGGGCTTGTTGTTTACGGGATATTCAGTACGAGAAATCTGCCGCAAGCTTAGTATTAACCCAAAAACCTTTTACGATCATGTTGACCATATAGCTAGCCGCTGCCGCCGTAAGCTGGCAACCATTGATGCGCGCTGGGTAAACCACGCAACGCATTATGAATTGGCCTCAAACTATATTGCATTGCAACCGAACAGCAATAACGGTGTGTATTGGATTGTTTCTGGCGAAGCGCATTCTGGCTATATTCTTTGCCAGCACGTCAATTATTCCGCTGATGAAGAGCCAATCGCAACGCTCGATCATAACCCTTACGATGAGGTGTCTCGTTTTGTTTCCCAGGAGTACGTAGCGGAAGCAAGTGAGCCGCTTGCGGAACCTTCTCATCACCTCAGAGAGCGAATTGACCAAAAATACCAAACAATTTTGGCTCGCGGTAACGTAGAAGACCCTCTTGGTAATCTATCTGTATTTCATTACCCTTCAAAAGGGGCATTAGTCCGTCCACCATACACCTCATATGCACACTATTTGCACGTACTTGATATGTGCTGCCCAAACAAACGTGTATCTCTATACATGCCTCAAGATCCCCTACTACGTTCGGCTGCACTGAGCGTTTGTTTACCTCGCATTAAAGAGAAAAGTGTCGACTTGATGTACGTAGAAGAGGACGCTAGTTGGGACATGAGTACTCCCTTTGGCAAAGTCGATATCGCCTATATGAGTTGGTGGCGCGATCGTTGGGCAATCTCTAGTCAAAACGAAAACCACAAAGGCATTTGCTACCTCGCTGGCGATCAAAATGAGCCTGAAAAATGGTTTAACGTTGCGACAACTCGTCATGTGAAGTTTTATCAAAACCGCTTTCAGATTCTTTTCGAAAGCTTCATTAACGAGCCACGTCGCAAATTACGACCTGCTGGTATTTTACCTCTTTTAGATATATTCAGAGCTTGGCATAATTTGTGCTATCAGGATAAACAAGGTCTTACCGCTGCACAAAGGTTAGAAGTCTCTGATGCACCTTTGACAATCAAACAGCTCCTATCGTAGCTATTCTATTGGTAATTTAGATGTAGTAATTAGGGGTTGTAACGGTATACATTACGGCCCCTGATCGTTTACCAAAACGTTATCCGCATCGCTTTGGTAAAGAAACATGCATCTAACCACTTAATATTAGGTGTGATTTCCAGTTCGATAGTCATGGATGTGAACGTTGGATAAAAACCAAATTCAGCTAGAAGATGATCTCACTAAGCTTAAAGGCCAAATAAAATCGGCCCCTAAACATACCTTTAATATTGCGCAGCAATATCGTATCCGCGCGGAACAAATTTTATTTGTGGACGGAGAGATCAAAGCCTTACTCATCATGGCGCAATGCTGTTGGTGCCTAATGGATTACCGACAAGGCTTAAAACTCGTCAAAGACGCTTACAGCAAACAAACACAGCTTGAAACCGACGATCATCTCCCGGAAATTCTCCATCTTTTTGCACTCCAATATTGGGGGCAGGCAAAGTATTATTCCGCGCAACAATATTGGATTAATGCGCTCGAACAATCTGCTCTTGTTGATGATGTTGAAATTCAAATCGAATCTCTAATTGGGCTTGGTAATGTATGGCGCATCACTAATGAACACCAACTTGCCGCTTCAACTCATGAGTTAGCCGTTAAAGTGGCAAACAATGTTCGTATTGCTTGGTTAGAAGGCAAAGCGCGCATCCTATTAGCTTGGGACTATTACTTACTAAATAAGTTTGTCGAGATGCTTACGGTACTGGATGGAGCAACCGAAGTATTAAAAGATCATGATGACAGTACGTGGCAAGCCGAGATCTGGGACTTTAAAGGGTTAGCACTGCTTGGACTAGAACGCCTTGATGCGGCCGAAGAAGCCACCCAAAAAGCCCACCAGCTCGCCATTGAGCATGACCTCGTTTGGATGAAAGCACACTCTTTTATTAGCCGAGCAAGACTTGAGCTTTTGCGCCAAAATACAGACAGCGCTGCCAAGTTGCTACTTGCAGCAGAAGAGTCTGCACTCAGTTTCGACCACGGTGAGCTACTCAGCCAAATTTGCTTCCAACAATCACGAGTCGCTGAAGAACAAGGAGACTTTGAGTCTGCGTTTAACGCGTTCAAGAAATACCGTAAGCACGCACTCAAAATGCTCAAAGAACAAACTCACCGAATCAGCATGGATAAAGCAAGAGGCTCTAAACGCCAACTAGAGCAGCGAGCACGTAAGCTGATCAATCATATTCGCTCTCAACACGAATACGACCCTGAAAAGCAGTTCTCTAATGTCGTTTCTGAGACCTACTGGTGGGAACAATTAGTTTTGTTTAAAACGGAGCTCAAACGCTCTAACCACGCCATCATTATGATTCAGCATTCAAACCCCGAAGTTCTCGATGTTTGTACCGAGCTCGTTCATGCATTGACAACCTCTAGCGACCTCATCTCGAGAATTTCCAGTAACAGGCTAGCAATGTTAATTGCAGAAAAAGGTCAAGCAGCAGAAGAGGTCTACCGCACTGTCCAATCGATGTTAGACATCTATCCATGGAAGCGACGAGGAATCAAAGACCCGAAACCGATATTGTATTTGCAAGATATCCTGACCTTCCCATTCACGTTAGAACAGCTCGAAGAAAGTTATATTGAGGTAATGAAGAATGGAACAACTGCTTAGCAAGGTGACTGACGCAGGTATCGATCCTTCTTCCGTTTCAGGTGAAGAAGCGATTACGCTATGGGAACACATAGGGTTACATATTGCGTCAACAAACCGAGAGAAAGCGCATTGCTATATCATTAGCGCCGAGTATCGAAGAGAGATCAAACAGCTCAACGACAGCATTAGTGAATTGAAACAAGCGCTTGAGTTACTTGTTTTACCAGAAGATGTGGAAGATATTCTTTCAGTGAAAGCAAGCTTGAGTGAGCGTTTAGTTGAAGTAGGTGACTACAATGCGGCATTAACCGAGTATGTTGCTTCAACCAATATCGCCGTCGAGTACGGCTATATTGATGAGTACGTATTGGCCATTATTGGAATGGGTAATTTGTGCGATGCCTATGGGGATCACCAACGTGCATTACGTTATTATCAAAAAATAGATGCTATCGATCACGCTATTGGCAGTCGATCCCTACGCCTTCGTTACAAGCTGTACATGCTTGCATGTTATATCAGCTTAAACCGTACCGCAGATGCCAAAGAGTTGCTGAGTGAATGTGAAGAACTGAGCATTCTCGTCAGTGATAAAAACCTCGCCGCACAAATTCACCTCTACCGAGCCAAATTACATCGTCTGCAAGAAGACTACCCCAATGCGTTGCTGGCTATTTCGAATGTTCAGTATACAACGGGTAGTGCCACGACATACTGGTTATCCACGATGGTCAAAATTGAGACTGCGTATTGTCTAAACGGTGTAGGGCACACTTCTTTAGCTAATTTAACGTTGGACTCCATCAGTAAAAGGATTCAAAAGCAGCTATCTCCTATCGTTACTCAGCATTTTTATAACGCGATGAGTCAAGTTTACGCCTCTCAAGGGTTGTATCAAGAAGCATTAAATTGTGAAAAAAAAGCGCATAGAATCGAATCTGATCTTGTAAAACATATTCCGATCGGTGAGTTAGGGTCTGCTCAACTACGCCGACTTTCACGCTTTGAGTTACAACTCAAACTCATTTTGTCAGAGCTAGAAAACAAAGAACTAAAAGAAACCACCAAGCAGCATAAAAATACTGTTGCTCAGCTACAGCAGGACGTCTTTACCGATCCACTTACGTCTTTACACAACCGACGCTGGTTAGAAGTTAAACTAAAAGATCTACTTCTGCACGATACTGCATTTGCATTGATGGTCATCGATATCGATCACTTCAAATCCATCAATGACGAACTAAGCCACTTGGTTGGCGACAAAGCGATCAAAAGTGTGTCACAGGAACTGGCGTCCTACTTCAGATTTAAAGGCGCATCGTGCGTACGATTTGGTGGTGAAGAGTTCCTCGTGATCCTTGAGAATACCCAACTGGAACGCGCAGAAATGCATGCCGAGAATTATCGTGAACGGATTTATCAATATGGTTGGGACGATATTCTTGGTGAACGGGGGCTGACCGTATCCATAGGGATTACCTTGCATCGAGAAGGCGAGAATACTCAGCGAACTTTTTATCGTGCAGACAAAGCTCTTTATCGCGCCAAAGCCAATGGCAGAAACCAAGTCTGTACCGAACTTTAAACCATGCCCCGGTTGACACCTGGGGCTTTAGTATACTTTTTACTTATCCTTCCTATATCACTTCACTGCTTGTTTAAATAAGTACTCAGCAACACCTTAGCTGCCAATAAACATCAGTGGATACTTACATCGCATAAACATAATTCCTACATAAAAACCGCTTGATTCATCTGTAGTTAAGACAAATACTTAAATTGTTAATTTACGTAGATTTTCCATTTCGCAATACGCACAGGTAGGTAAGATGTTTCTAGACTATTTTGCACTTGGGTTACTCATCTTCGTTGCTTTAGTGATCTTTTACGGAATCATTGTCATCCATGATATTCCATATGAAATCGCCAAAGAGAGAGAGCACCCGCACCAAGACGCAATTCACTACGCTGGCTGGGTCAGCCTTTTCACTTTGCATGCGCTGTGGCCATTTTTATGGATCTGGGCAACATTATGGCGCAAGGAACGCGGCTGGGGTTTTAAACAACTAGAACAAGAAACACACGACATTCATCACCGCCTTGAAGAACTCATCGATGAAGTCAACGAACTCAAAAACGAAGTATCGATGTTGAAACAACAAAAGATTCAGCAAAAGCCTTTGCCTGAACAAAGTAAAGAGGACGAATAATGGACTTATTGCTGATTCTGACTTACGCAGCTCTTTGTATTGCCATTTTTAAAATTTTCAATATTCCTCTAAACAAATGGACCGTTCCAACCGCCGTACTTGGCGGCGTAGTGTTAGTGGGCACACTCGTGCTGCTTATGAACTACAACCACCCATTTACTCAATTGGGTAACCAAGTGTTCCCGACTACGCCTATCGTCTCTGGCGTGCGTGGCCGCGTGGTGGAAGTGCCAGTCCAAGCCAACCAACCGCTCAAAACGGGCGATATTCTTTTCAAAATCGATCCTGTGCCTTTTGAAGCAGAAGTTGCTCGCCTTGAAGCGAAAGTCAAAGAAGCAAGCCAAGGTGCGTTGGGTTTAGAGTCTGATCTAAGAGAAGCAGAAGCTGCTGTATTGAAAGCGCAAGCGGACAGAGATAAAGCACAAAGGGAGTTTAGCCGATATCAAAGGGGCTTTGATCGTGGCGCGTTTACTGAACAAGATTTGGATACTCGACGCCAAGCGTATAAAGCGGCAGAAGCCATGTTAGACGTTGCGATTTTGCAACAAGAACAAGCGCAAATCGCTCTGGACTCTGAAATCGGAGGCGAAAATACCCAAGTCGCGCAACTTCTTGCCGAGCTGCGTAAAGCAGAGTTTAACCTAGAGCAAACCGTCGTTCGTGCGCCAACCGATGGTTACGTTACGCAATTGGCTTTGCGTCCTGGTGTTATGGCTGTGCCGTTGCCACTTGCCCCGGCAATGACCTTCGTACATACCGAAGACATTACGTACACCGCGGCATTCAGACAGAACTCATTACAACGCTTGAAGCCAGGCTTTGAAGCAGAATTTATGTTCCGCGCAATTCCGGGCAAAGTGTTCCGTGGCGAAGTCATTGACGTGATTCCAGCCATTGGTGAAAGCCAAATTCAAGCGCGAGGCGCTCTGCTTGGGACTGATGCCTTGCGCACGAGCGGACGTGTTTTTGCGAAGCTGAAAATTACCGACGACTTGAGTGGATACCACCTGCCAATGGGTACTGCGGTTGAAGTTGCAGTTTATTCAGACAGCTTTACTCACGTATCAGTGATGCGCAAAGTGCTTATTCGTATGAAGAGCTGGCAGAACTATTTATACCTCGACCATTAATGAACATATAGCGCATTCATTTATTGGTAAAAATAACATCAAACCGTGTAATCAGGGGCTGACGATCAGCCCCTGATTCATTCTAGCCATCCAGATAGATAGCATTCCCACTTTTATTAATATTCTGTATAATGCGCGCCTTATTTTTAATGCTTGCTAAAACCAAAGCCAGTCAAAGGGATGCGTGAATCAAATCACACATTTCCTGAAGAAAAATAGAGCAAACAATAAGCAGCTTGGTTGTTTTGAATATATGTTACACAATCAAATAACTAACGCTTTCCAACAATATAAATGAACGTTCTTTAAAATCGACTATTGAACTGAGGTTATCTATGAATCTTTCCGCTAAAACTGTTGTGGTTATTGCAATCGGTGCTGCTCTTTACGGTATCGGCGGCTTACCTATGTTTGGCATCCCTGTGTTTGCAAACACAACGCTAAAACCAGCAATGGCAGTATTAGCATTGTTCTCAGTACTATTTGGACCACTTGTTGGCTTCTTGGTTGGTTTTATTGGTCACTGGGTTACTGACCTATTTGCAGGTTGGGGCGTATGGCTCACTTGGGTACTTGGTTCAGGTATTGTTGGTTTGATTATCGGTCTATTCCCTTCTCTAACGCGCTACCGTTTGGAGAAAGGTGATTTCAATATGAAAGACTTCGCGTTATTCGTAGTACTTGCGCTATTAGGCAACGTATTTGGTTACGGTTGCTCTGCATTCCTCGACACGATTTTATACGCAGAACCGTTCACTAAAGTGTTTACCCAGCTTTCTATTATCGCGATCGGTAACACCATTCTTATTGCTATTGTTGGCTTCTTCATTCTTAAGTCTGTCGCTAAACGTAACAAGCAAAGCCGTAACTTAACAGAGGCTTAATGTCGAATGACAATCGAATTTTCTAACTTCTCTTTTAGATATGAGTCGCTGGACAAACCGACGCTAAAAAATATCAATCTAAGGATAGAGAAAGGAGAGAAAATCGTCATTATCGGTCCAAGTGGTAGTGGTAAATCTACCCTTGGGCAATGTCTTAACGGACTGATCCCACACGCAATCAAAGGGGAAACCAGTGGAACATTGACCATCAATGGTCAAGACACCGCCCCTTTCGACATGCACCAATACACTGAGCAAGTTGGCACCGTACTCCAAGATACGGACAGCCAATTTGTCGGTTTGAGCATTGGCGAAGACATTGCATTTGCGCTGGAAAACCAGCTAACTTCAAATATCGACATGTACCCATTGGTCAAAGCCACGGCCAAAATGGTCGACTTGGAACAGATGCTAGAACGCTCACCCCACGATTTATCAGGCGGCCAGAAACAGCGTGTTTCTTTGGCGGGCATTCTCGTCGATGACGTCGATATCCTTTTGTTTGATGAACCACTAGCTGCGCTTGACCCTAAAACGGGTAAAAAAACCATCGAGATCATCGATGATCTACACCGCGAAACGGGTAAAACCATCGTAATTATTGAGCATCGTCTTGAGGACGTTCTGCATTGCTCCGTTGACCGTATTATCTTGATGGAAAGCGGCGAAATCATTGCCGATACAACGCCAGATGAAATTTTAGCGTCGCCTCTGCTAGAAGATTACGGCATCCGCGAACCGCTTTATATTTCAGCACTGAAAGAAGCAGGCTGCGCGATTGAGGGCGATGCAAAACCTTCTAGCTTAACTACCTTACCGTTGGAGCAATATAAACCGGCAGTACAAGCATGGTTTGATGGTTCAAAAGCACAACCGCCCAAAACGCCAGCCGAGACTTTGCTTGAAGTCCGTGGCCTCACCTATTCTTACGACGGTGAGAAAAACGCGTTAGAAGACGTGAGTTTTGACATCAAGCGTGGCGAGTTTGTCTCTGTACTTGGCAAAAATGGCTCGGGTAAATCGACCATCACCAAACTGATTATGGGCGTTATTGAAGCGGATAGCGGCTCAATGAGTATGAATGGTCAAGATCTTAACGAACTGACCATCTTCGAGCGCAGCCAGAAAGTGGGCGTGGTGATGCAAAACCCGAATCACATGATTTCCCATCACATGATTTTCGACGAAGTGGCCTTCGGCCTCCGTAATCGTGGCGTTGAAGAGAAACAAATCGAAGCTAAAGTACTTGAAGTCCTTGAGCTGTGCGGTTTGAGCAAATACCGTCACTGGCCAATCGAAGCATTGAGCTACGGCCAGAAAAAGCGCGTAACCATTGCGTCAATTTTGGTATTGGAACCAGAGCTTCTGATCCTTGATGAACCGACGGCAGGTCAGGACTATCGAAACTACACGTCTATGCTGAGTTTCATCGAAAAGCTCAATCGCGAGTTGGGCGTAACCGTGATGATCATCTCTCATGACATGCATTTAGTGCTGGAATACACCACGCGCTCTATCGTGATTGCAGACAGTAAATTAGTCGCGGATGCACCAATGACGCAGGTATTCAGCAGTCCAGAGCTACTAGACCAAGCAAACCTCACTACCACAAGTTTGTTTGAGTTGGCTACGAAAGTTGGTATCGAGGGCACCAATGGCTTTATGCAGCATTTTATCAATGTAGAAAAAGCGCACCGCCAACAAAAAAGCGACGAAGTAAACCAACCAGAGAAAGCAGTGGCATGAAAGACAACAAAATGAAGTTTGGTATCAACTACATCGATACCCAATCGCCACTTCATAAGTTGAATGGCATTACTAAGTTCTTGCTTTTCATTGCTTGGGTAACGGTGGTATTGACCACATTTGACTTGCGAATCATCGCGCTGTTGATCGTGCTGGGTTTGGGCTTATTGAAAATGACCAAAGTGCCCTTTCATGTCTACAAACCGCTGTTATTCGGTACAGGCACGGTATTACTGATCAATGCCCTGTTTATGTTCGCGTTAGCACCGCAACAAGGTACTGAGTTCATGGGTTCATCAACGGTTTTACTCTCGTTACCCGGTAATTACTCGCTCACTCAAGAGACATTGTTTTACCTAGTAACAGTGACGTTGAAGTACTTCAGCATGTTTCCAATCGCGTTGGTGTTTGTATTTACCACTCACCCGACGGAGTTTTCAGCCAGCTTGAACCGCTTGGGTGTGCCTTACAAAATCGCCTATGCCGTAAGCTTAACGCTGCGCTACTTGCCGGAAGTGAAAAAGGACTTTGTTAACATCATGCACGCGCAACAAGCACGCGGAGTAGAACTGAGCAAGAAGGCTCCGTTGTTCACTCGTATGAAGAACGTCGCGAAGATTCTTGGACCTCTGATTTTCTCTAGTTTAGACAGAGCCGATCAAATCTCAAACGCGATGACGCTACGTGGTTTTGGCCGCCACTCCTCTCGCACTTGGTACAGCTTAAAACCACTGACCAAAGCCGATATGATCTGCATGGCTGGGATTGCGGTGATAGTGATTGCTGCGATCAGCAAGCGTGTGATGGACACACAACTGTTCTGGTATCCGTTTTAAATTCTGAAGCTTCAAACTGAACATAACGTGGTTAGTGTTGTGACCACGTTATCTTCCGTCTTTCCCCTCGATAACTCGCCTGCTGGCTTCTTGCTTGCAAGTATTCAAAAGAAGCGGTAATTTCAGCGGCTCGCTGATGTGCCAGAAAGTTGCTTATTCAAACGACCAACATGAACTAAACTCATCAGTTTTATCAGGGGCTTAATGATCAACTGCGCACTGCCCACGATGAAAAGCCAAGTACCACTTTCAATCAACGAATCATTCAAAAAGAAAAAGCTACCAATTAAAAACCAAATAGCAATGAGTAGGTCGTTTGCAGCACCTAACGCCTCATAGCGGCGCTGAATAACGATGTGACGGCTTCCTAGATCTAAATCCAACTCTCTGCCATGTATCTGCACTGTATAGCTCCCCTCTTATTGTTTCGCGTCAGTTATGCCCAAGTTATTTCGAAATACTTAGTTCTAAACCCTAACGGACGTAGCATGCATTGACAACCATTGGGGGGATTATCTATTTGCAATCAAAAGAAAAGGGCGCATAAGCACCCTTTTCAGCGAGTCTAATTACAGGTATTCGCTTTAATGATTAGATAGTGAGTGCCAACTTAACTCCACTTCAACAAGCGAGTTTCGTTGCCTTCTTCCGGCTTCGCTGGAATATTGAGTGACAACAGCAAGCTCACTGCTGCCATACCAGCGCCGATGTAAAATACGCTAGCAGGTGAAACCAGCCAAATCACACCAAACGTAACAGGTATTACAACCGCCGCAATATGGTTAATCGTAAACGCAACGCCCGCGGTCGACGCCATATCTGCTGGGTCGGCAATTTTCTGGAAGTAGGTTTTAATCGCAAGCGCTAACGCGAAAAATAAATGATCGACAACATACAATGCTGCCGCCCACTCTGCCGTTTGCACCAAACCGTACCCGACAAACACGAAGATCAAACCGACGTATTCAAACATCAACGCTTTGCGCTCACCAACAACGCCGATAAAACGGCCTATTCGCTTCGCAAACAAGAAGTTAAAGACATAGTTAATCAGGAACAACAACGTAATATCTGCGGCGGAGTAACCAAACTTTTCTACCATCAAGAAACCAGCGAACACCGTAAAAATTTGACGGCGTGCTCCACTCATAAACGTAAGCGCATAGTATAACCAGTAACGTTTACGCAGGATGAGCTTCTTGTTCTGAGGTACTTTTGTCTTAAATTGTGGAAAGGCAAATGCCATCACCAAAATGAGCACAAAACCTAAACCACCAGCCATTAAGTAGACCGTTTTAAAATCAAGTTTGAGCTGTTCGAGCGAAACCCAAATGGCGCCGTAGGTAAACAGAGAAGCCAAAGCTCCAACAGAAATAAACTTACCCAGCATTTCTGGCGCTTCTTCTTTAGATAGCCATTGTAAAGACAAAGACTGCTTGAGTGTTTCAAAGTAATGGAAGCCGGTGGACATTAACAAGGTTGTAAAAAGTAGACCGTACAAAGTGGGAAAATAACCTGTTAATGCCGTACCAAGCGTAAGCATCGCCAAAGAGACGAGCATAAAGCGTTGCTCTCGGATAAACAGCAATACAAACACGGCGGTAAAGGCCAAAAAACCCGGAATTTCACGCACACTTTGCAATAGGCCTATGTCGGCACCATCAAAGTTTGCTTTCTCGATAACAAAGTTGTTCAACAACGCCATCCAGGTAGAAAAAGCAATGGGCACGATAATGGAAATTAACAGGAGGAAATTTTGCGGCGTTCTCCAGCCGTGCGATGAGGTAGTCATGATGTTTCCTTTAAATATGAAGGCATCATCATAGCTTTAAATGTAACAAATTCGCAATATCATTATTATTTTCAGCCCAGAGCAAGCAGATATGGCTGAGGAATATTGTTATGAAGATAAACATCGCGCTTAACTCCTTGGCTAAGCGCGATGTTCAAGTATCAAGAGAAATAAAGCATGAGTAAATGTGCTCAGTGGCTTAATCAATGACTTTTACTGATAAGCGATTTTTAAATTCAAACACATGTTCTGGACATACATCCAAACAACGACCACAGCTAATGCAGTTTTGATCCATAACTCGACGATCTCCCTCTTTCAAAGGCTGCCGAAGCACTTCTGGTTCTGGGCAAACGTAAAAGCAATCCATGCATTTGGTGCAATCTTCGCGGCGAACAGCAGTAACCCGCAACAGGCTTTTTCGGCCTATCACTCCATAGGTAGCCCCCAGTGGACATAAGTGCCCACACCACCCATGCTCAACCAAGAGTAAATCCAACACGAACACCAGGGCGATCAACACCCAACCTGCGCCCATACCAAACACCAACCCGCGATGCAGTGCCGCCACTGGATCTAACCATGTCCAAAGAATTGCGCCAGACAGCGCACTGCCCAACATCAAAACAGGGATCAGCCAATAACGAATCACGGGAGACCAACGATAGCTCGCTTTAATGTTGAGCTTTCGACGCAACCACGCCGCCAAGTCTGTCACGGTGTTCAACGGGCACACCCAAGCACAAAATGCGCGCGGCGCCAAAATCGCGTAAAACACCACGACAATCACTACGCCTAACAACGCATTAAACTCCGGAACATGCCCTGTCGCCAAAGCTTGAAGCACAATTAACGGGTCACTTAACGGCACGGTATCGAGCAACATACTTGATGACAGATTACCAGTTAGAATTCCCAGCGTCGGCCCAGCCATAAATAGCGCAATGATGGTGAACTGACATAGCCGACGTAAAATCAAAAACCGATGCGCGCGCCACCAACCAAGCTTTTCAAGCGCTTCTTTGCCAGCATTTTGAGCTAAATTCTTTGCCATTACTTACCTCCTTTTAGCGATTCAAGCGCACCTTCCGGCACAGGCGTCTCACTAGGGAGGATATTTTCGAGTGGTTTGTCGATCTCTTTCCAACCAAAATTGTAGTGGCTGCCCACTTTGCCTTTCGCCAAATCCGTCGGGACAACTTTAATAGCAGCGACATCCAACACGCACGCTTGTTCACACTTACCACATCCGGTACACACTTCGGAATTCACTGTAGGGATAAGTTTGGCGTGATAGCCGGTTCGGTCGTTGTGAACCATCTCTAACGTGATGGCTTCATCAATCAGCGGACAAACGCGATAACAAACGTCGCATCGTAACCCTTGCCAGTTAAGGCAAGTTTCATGGTCAATAAGAACCGCTGTACCCATTCGAGCATCATCAATATCGGTTAGTTTCGGATCCAGCGCCCCACTCGGACAAGCGACAACACAAGGAATGTCCTCGCACATTTCGCAGGGAATATCGCGTGCAGTAAAGTAAGGTGAGCCAGTCGCGACGGGTGAAAGTAATGTCGCAAGTTTCAGGGTATCGTAAGGACATGCCTGAACACACAAGCCACATCGAATACAAGTTGATTCGAAATCGCCTTCCGGCAATGCACCAGGCGGACGAATAGGCACACCTTTGGTTTCTCGAGCTTGGCTTTGTAGCGATTGTAAGCCCAATACACACGCAGCTGCGCCAACACCAGCCGCAATCCGAGCTGTATCACGCAAAAATCGGCGCCGACTTTGCGATATTTTAGACTGAGAGGATTTCATGCTATTTCCTCAACAAAACTCCCTTATCAAGTTAAGCATAAATAGCCCTAAACGTGTCGTTTCCCTATACCTCATAGGAGGTAACCCCATCCTCTATTGATTCAAGTCAACTGACGCACAGTGCCGTCGTCACAGTTTGACTAAATGCGTTTATTTACTGCGACATGAAATTCACCACGATACTCTGCAGTACGCGCCATTCTCAGTACAATAATTCAACACCTTTGCAATCTATTCGCTCAACTTGATGATAAATCACTACTGAAAATTAAAAAAAGACATCATAACAAGCTAATTTAAAAGGCATTTATCCATTAAACATAAAAAAACACTATCCAAATAAGAAAACTGTGGTTAGATTAAAAATTAAAACTAAAAAGCGAAGGAGAGAGGCATGGAAATTATCGTACGTCCAACGACCGTCGAAGACGCAGCGGCACTCGTAGAAATCTATTCACAACCAAAAGCACAACGTGAAACCCTGCAACTCCCAAAGCCTTCGCTCGCGATGTGGGTGGAAAGATTGTCAAACATACCTGATGGTGTTTATAGCTATGTCGCTGAAATTGATGGTAAAGTCGTCGGAAATATTGGCTTTCACCACTCTCTACGTCCAAGAACGATGCACACGGCATCGTTTGGCATCGGAGTACATGATAGTTTCCATGGACTCGGTATTGGTAGCAAATTGATAGATACAGTCACTGAACTAGCAGATAACTGGTTAAATGTGAGAAGAATTCAGATAGAGGTCAATGCCGATAACGACGCCGCCATTGGGCTTTATAAAAAGCATGGATTTCAAATTGAGGGTGAAGCGATTGACGGTTCCTTCCGTGATGGTGAATTCATCAATACCTATTACATGGCGCGCATCAGACCAGGCCAAAGATAAAACAAAGCCTCCTACTAATTGGAGGCTTTTCTTTTTAAACTTCGACTCACTTTCGTAAGTAAGCCAACGCTCTGCGAGTCAATGCTTCTGTGTAGGGATTGATCTTCCAGTGGTCGGAACTCCAACCTTTCACAAAGCGCTGAAAGTCTGCCCAAGCCACAGCAAACAAAGGACGCCATTCACGCTCGACTTCATTAGGGTCAAGATTCGGTTGATAGACCATTAGCGCGTGTTGCAACTGAGCAAAATACGTATCCAAAACCCAAACTTCCATCTCTGCACAACGTTCTGGCTTAACGGCACTACTCATAAACAGTGCCACATCTTTCATTGCACACCCACATCCAACGTATTGAAAGTCAACCGCAGCAACGTTTGATTCTTCTTCATCAAAACAGAAGTTCGCCAATTTGGCATCACCGTGTACTAGTGTTTTAAACTTAGCTTGCGAAAGCGTTTGATCAATCAATTGAGCCGCATTTTGTAGCTCAGTGTCTTGCAATGCTTCAAGCTCGTCGGGTCTGGTTGCTAAGTGCCAGTATGTTCCGGTATGCCACAACTTATCCGAACGAACATCGATGTATCGCGCATGAAAGTTCGCCAACCAAGTGAGGCAGGCTTGTAGATGCTCTAGCTGTGCATCTGTGATGACTTTTGGAAAGCCCACCTCGGCGAGATCTTCCATCACAATGAGCCATTCATTCTCCGATTGGAACGTTTTTAGACCTTGTGGTACTCGGCAGCGAGTATCCACCCCTCCGGAAAAATACTCATACCAATTCACTTCCACCTGATAAGAGTGCAACTTTCTTTGATGAGAACGGTCCGTATTCCAGCCTCTAGGATGCTCTGAAGGCTTAGGGAGTTTTACATGCTTAATGATCACCGAACGAGTAGAATAAGTAACTCGGACTAACTCTCCATAGCCTCCCCATAGCGATTGTATGACTTCTACAGAGCGGTAATTACCTAGATTGAGTTCCTGGCCAATATTTTGGTAGCGTTGGTGGTTGTTACTCATCATGCGAGCAGATGTGACCACGTTTGGTTCTTCTCCATATAGTGAATAACATATGGGCAAACTGGTTTGATTTGATAACCGAGTGACTCAATTTCTGGCAACACCGCTTCCATCATCACTTTTCCGTACCCCTTACCTCGCAGTGCTTCAGGAACAACCGTTGATGTAATGTGCATGACATTACCCTTAAGCTGATAAATTAACTTGGCTTTATAGCCCTGCTCTAAATCAACCCAGAATGTACTATTCGTGGCTTCATGAGTGGCTTCATGAGTTACTTTATGCATATCTTGCTCTCTAATTTTTGTTACAGATTGATTGAATCAAACTATATCACTGAATAAAATCGATACCATGCGAGAGTGCTGCTTCGCCTCACGCGATTACCTTCTTACATCAGGTACGACAATTATAATGAGAAATATGAGCCCAATTGCCAGAGACGGCAAGCTACCTCTGCAAAGCAAGAAGGCACCAGAACGTCAGGCAAGTACATTAAATAGCACCGATGCAATGGCAATGGTCGAACATGGCAGTGAAGTGAGCTTAAACGTCACCACCCCCGTTGGTACAAAGTTTATTACAACCAGCACATTTGTTGGCTGTCACTCAAATAATACTGCATTGATAGAGGTTCCGAACATCTCCGATGAAGACTTGAAGTTCTATTTTCAAGAAGGCTTTTGGATCAATGTAAAAGCCTACTCTCATCGAGGTGAAGGGGCCGTTATCCCATTTCGGGCCCAATTACAGCATCGACTAGGCGATCCGTACCCAATTTTGGTGCTAGACCTACCCAACACTATGCAGGTCTTTCAGCTTCGCAAAGAAGTGCGTTACGAAGTAAATTTGAGAGCGCGTGTTTGTTTAGAAGCCTATCGAACTGAATGCGAAATAAGAGATTTATCTCGTAGTGGCTGTCGTTTTGTAACATCACCAATGAGCCGACCACTTCAGGTTGGTGACCACGTTTCATTAGATCTAACGATGCCCGGAGAAAGTCGTATGCTAGCGCCGTTGCGAGGTCGTATTTGTAATTTACAAAAATCAACGCACTATGCTCGCTACGGAATGGAGTTTGATGAGGTTGGTAAAAACAACGCTAAAAACCTCCTCAGTCACCTCAAATTTGATGGTACTAAGCTCACACTAAAAAGATAGATTTTATAACCCCTACGCTTATCAAGAAGCTTTGAAGTGCTAGAAAACAAGAAACCCCTTACTTTTCAGTAAGGGGTTTTATTTACTAAGAATAAGGCAGTATCTTAGATAAGAGTCATGACTTAGAAGTCGTAACGTAGACCTAGCGCTAGCTCATCTTTTTCAGCCGCGCCTTCGTTATCCATTAGATCGAAGTTGTATGATGCGTAGCCACGGAAGTTAGGCTTGAAGTAGTAAGTTACATCAACAGCTAGGTTTTCTACAGTATCTGCGTCTTCTAGTTCACCTTTGTTGAACGTAGAAGTGAATACAGTTTGACCCATAGTGTAAGCAGCGGCTAGTTCGTAGCCTTTGTAATCAAAAGTCTTACCTGCAACATCCATATCCGCGCCAGTGTAGTTACCAGCGAAGTAGAAGTCACCTACAGAGTATGCAGCGACCAGCATGAACTCATCGCTGTCGTTTTGATCTGCGTAACCAGCACCTAGTTCAAAACCAGTGTTAGCAAACGCGTAAACACCAGATAGAGAGAAGCCATCTTCCTCGTTGTCTGTAAAGCCTTGTGCATCTGTTGTGCGATCAGCAAAACGGTAGCTAGCGCGTACAGCTAGCTGCTCGAATTGGCCTTTGTAAGACAGCATGTTATCTGTACGGTCAGAAACAGGCAGTTTAAGTGCTGCTGTGTTACCGTGGTAAGCCATAATGTCAGTAAAGTCAGTAAGAACCACTAGTGCGCCGTCGTTTTTACCGTAAGTTACTTCACCGTATTTGCCACCCAGACCCGCATAAGCGTAACGAGTTTCAAGACTGTCTGTCTCACCAACTTTGTTACCTTTAGAATCAAATACATCATAAGTTTTAGTTACAAACTCACCTTCCCAAAAACCAACGCCGTATAGGTTTTCATTGATTTCCTGTTTGCCTAGGAAGTTAAGACGGATGCGAGTACGGTCTTCTGCCTTACCATCCATCATAGAAAGACGCGCTTCAGCGCGGCCGCCCATCTCAAGAGAAGTGCCATCTTGGTTGTATAGTTCTGAAGCGACAACTTGAGATCCTGATGCCATTAGCGCCACTGCTACAGCTAAAGTTTTTAATTTCATTGTTATTTTCCATATCATTGTTTTATATGTGTTTTCTCACCAGAAAAACAGGACTTTTCTGTACCAACGAGAAAACTGGCGGCATAGTAGCAGCTGTTATTTTTCACGCAACGTGTTGAATAAACAGCGCTTATAGAAGAAAACACCACTTAAAATGACGATATGAATACCTCTCAACCATCAAGTTATCGGTTGAGTTAAAAAAAATGTTCGCGTCAAAAAAAAATTGACGAAAAAAATGTAAAAACAATATCACAAAACGTGATATTGCCCGCAAAAAAATCTTGTTAACTAACTGTTTTAGATAGACTTATTGATAATAAATCCGATTATTACAAACAAAAAAAATCCCTGAGCATTCACTCAGGGATTTAGAGATTTGATAAGTAGATGATGAATTAAAGCTTAAAGAAACTTAATTGCTCTTTCTGCTTCTCTGCAAGTAATGAAAGCTCAGTACTCGCACTTGCACTCTGGCTGATGCCCGCTACATTTTGGTTTACAAGCTCTGACATGTTAACCACGTTGCGATTGATATCTTGAGTAACTTGAGACTGCTCTTCGGCTGCGGTTGCTACTTGCGTGTTTGAATCGTTGATGTTGGCGACCGACTCGGTAATTCCAACCAACGCTTCATTCGCTTGTTGCGTCAGCTCGTTGTTGCGGCTAAGCATATCAAGGCTGACTTGCATACTGTCATTCGCCAGCCCAGACTGCGCTTGAAGCTCTTCAATGATCGTTTGGATCTCTTGTGTCGAGTCTTGAGTACGCGCTGCTAGCATGCGTACTTCATCAGCTACTACCGCAAAACCACGACCAGATTCACCAGCTCGCGCCGCTTCAATCGCAGCATTCAATGCTAGCAAGTTGGTCTGCTCAGATACGCCGCGAATCACTTCAATAACATCGTTGATCTGTACAGATTGCTCTTTTAGACGCAAAACAACTTGCGCTGCATCGTTCAATGCTTGAGACATTTGCGCACTTGCTTCCGCACTTTCTTGGAAGATAGCCAAACCTGATTGAGCAAGTCCATCAGCTTCACGCGCGGTTGCGTCAGCAGAGGTCGCGTTATCACTCACATTATTCGCAGTGCTTGCAAGCTCGTTAACCGCAGATGCAACTTGCTCGATCTCCGCCAACTCTTGTTGAGCGTTCGCTTCCGCTTGCGTCATTACCGCAGCTAATTCGGTCGATGCAGATGCAACTTCCTCACTAATACGGGTTAACTGGTCCACAGTGTTGTATAACTGCTCTGCGGTTTGGTTTACATCTTTGCTCAGCTTAGAGATCTCATTGTCCCCATCGACATCTGCACGTACTGATAGATTACCCATTGCTAACTGACGCATCACTTCTTGCAGCTTTTGGATTGGTGTAACAATCATGCCAGACAGGAACCAAGCGCCTATCAATGAGAAAGCAAATACCGCTAAAACCGTCAACATAGCGTTATTTTGCACACGTTCATTTTGCTGATGACTTCTGATAGTAGATTGTTCAGCTTGCTCGTTTACATGCTTTGATAGCGTGTTAATTTGTTGGACCATTTCTCGGCCAACATTGCGATACTCTTTGACAAATGCACGGTACTCGCTATCCGATTTCAAACCTTGATCGTATTGGTTGAAGAAAGCAACTGAGCGCTCTGAATATCGCACATAGGATTCAATTGCTTGGCGAACTTTAACGGCATCGTCACGGAATAGGTTTCGGGCTTCAATTGCGCTTAAATCGGCATCAACTTGCTTTAAGCCTTCTTTCAATTCGGTTAGAAAATTCTCACGACGAGAAGCATCGTAAATAGCGTAAACCGCGCTTATGCGCAGAGGGTAAATTTGGTCGTCAATACTCGCCAATGTGTCTTTGTGAAAAACCAAAGATTCTTGGTTGGAAGCAATAACATCTTGCTCTGCTTGAAGATTGTTTTTAGTAATCCAAAGAGCAATAAACAAAACAATCGCGGTAAATAATACCGGAACCAAAATTTGCGTTCGTACTGACAAATTTTTCAGTGATAACTGCATGACAGGGCCTCAGTTGTATGCGTGATGTCTATATCCAAACAAACTCGAGCAGTGCCTATAACAACGTTACTTTTCGGCAGTTTGAATATCTATGCTTCCTTGCGACGGGATAAATCCCAGACGAATAAACAAGTGGCGAATATTAGAGGTCGATCACACTTTTGTCTAGTACAAAAACTCTCCATTTTCAATCTGTTATTGACAATATCCCGACAGTGGCGTCGGGATATTGTCGTTATGATAAATTATGATCACTTATGATGAGATACATTCACATTTAGGACGGTTTCAGCCTATTTTCTCAACGAATTGAGCTTAGCTTGAGCAAGGCCAAAAATGGTATCGATTGGATAAGAGCCTTCATCGGTTGGCTCACCAGCAACTTTCCCCGTAAACAATTCGATAGCTTCAGTAACATGGTCAATCGCCCAAATATTAAACTCGCCTTTTTCGACTGCTTTCACGATGTCGGAACGAAGCATTAGATTGTGAACATTAGAGCGCGGAATAATGACCCCCTGCCCGTCATGACGACCTTTAATTACACACACATCATAAAAGCCTTCGATCTTTTCGTTTACGCCACCAATAGGCTGAGCTTGACCAAATTGATTCATCGACCCTGTTATCGCAATGTCTTGTCGGTTTGGTTGCTTTGAAAAAGCAGACACAACCGCACATAACTCAGCCATGCTGGCACTATCACCATCAACACCACCATAAGATTGCTCAAAGGTAATGGTTGTCGTTAATGGCACTCGTGCCGTTTTACCAAATACGGAAGATAAGTAGGCAGACAAAATCATCACACCCTTAGAGTGAATACTGCCCCCCAAATCCACGCTGCGCTCGATATCGATAACCTCCCCATCACCGTAACACGTCGTCGCTGTGATGCGATTCGGTGCACCAAACATGTAGTCACTAGTGCTCAATACCGAAAGTGCGTTCACTTGGCCTACGGCTTCTCCTTCGGTGCGAATCAGCGTTGTGCCGTTAATAAAGGTTTCCATTACGTTATCGCGTAATCGGCTTACTCGCATTTCTTGGTTATTGAGCGCCTCTTCAACATGACCAATACGGATCATGTTGGAGTTGGCTTGACGAGCCACGTAATTCGACTCTCGAAGCAAGTTGGCGATATTAGCCGAATGTAGAGATAGCTTGGATTGGTCGCCAGACAAACGTGAGCTGTATTCGATGATCCGAGCAATGGCTTTGCGATCGCAATGCAGCATATTGTTGTCATGCACCACGCTAGAGATAAAGCGCGCGTAATGCAGCTCAGACTCCGGCGTACGTTTCATTTCGTCTTCGAAATCTGCCGTCACACGGAACAACTCGCTGAACTCTGGATCGTAATGTTGGAGTAATTGGTAAGTTCGGTAATCACCAAATAAGATAATTTTGATATCAAGCGGAATCGGTTCAGGATCGAGTGATACCGCTCCCGTCAATGTGACTTCTTTTTCTAGAGACGTAAAACTCAATTGACGAGCACGCAATGCGCGCTTCAAACCATCCCAAACGTAAGGCTGTTCAAGTACTTTCTGAGCATCCATTAATAGAACGCCGCCATTCGCCTTATGCAAGCTCCCTGCACGAATCAGCGAGAAGTCGGTAAACACCGTTCCCTTGAAAGTGGCAGTCTCAATCGACCCGAAGAGTGAATGATAGTTGGGATTTTCTTCAACAACGATAGGAAATTCGCTGCTTTTACGGCTTACCAAGACATTCACTTTATAACGACGTGGCAATTTTTTATCCAAGGATGCCGTCGCAATTTCGCCTTGCTCGCCACTTTGGTCAAGGAAGATATCTGCGTTTTCAACAATATCTTTTTGCAGCTCAGTTAAGTAGGTTTTGATTTCGGAATATTGCGCGTAATCCACTTTGAGTTTTTTGATGAAGTGAGTAATCACATCAAGTGTCACTTCATCATTGAGCTTTTTGATTTTATCGCTGTATGTCTCTTCCCACTCCGTAAGCTCACGAACCATCGAGCGCAATCGCACTTCGAGTTCATCAATAGCATCGCTGAATTGCTCTTGTTCTTTTTTGCTTAGTACATCAAAAGACTCTTCCGTATGAAGCTCATCACCGTTCATGGCGACAAACTGATAATCCCCCTGCGTAGTCAGTGTTAGGCTGATGCCCTTTTCTTTTGCCTCTCGACTAATACGATCCAGCTCGTTTTGTTGCTTAGCTGCCAATTGATTTTTTAATCGCTCAGCGCGGCTAAAGTACATTTCATTGTCGAATGCTAGGGGTAAAGCATTCAATAATTTGCCCATTAAAGCTTCAATATCAACACGTAGTTTATTTCCGATACCACAAGGCAACTTTAATACCTTTGGTGTACGGGTATCCTCAAAGTTCGCAACGTAACACCAATCAAACAGGGCTGCTGCATCGTGCTGGTGACGATTCAGATAGCGCAAGATCATGGTGCGTTTACCTAGCCCATTCTGACCAATGGCGTAGATGTTATACCCTTTCTCTTTGATGGACATCGCAAACTCGACCGCTTTTTGCGCGCGCTCTTGGCCCACGATTTCATCAATTGGAGGTAACTCCTTGGTCGACTTACATGGCATATTCTCTAGATCTGCTACAGAATATAGCTGCTTAGCTTCCAATCTTAGTATTGCCATATCCACTTCCTTTTTTCTTATTTTCGTTATTTGAGTGTAGAGATTATTTGCTTAATTTTAAGTGATTTACCTTCCACCCTAGATTGATTGGACATTTTATGAACACATAAGTGATATTAACACGCACTTGCAATTGATAATCAATTTCATTTAATATCTAAACAAATCAAATGTTGTGGAGATGGATATGAATATTGAGCAATGCTGGATGCGCTACTTAAAAGCGGAGCAACTGATGGAACAAGGCCATTGGCCAGAAGCTCATCGTTTATATGACGACGTGCTCAACAATCTACCCAACCACATTCATTTAGCGCTAGAAAACGCACAAACTAAACCTTGCCAGTTTGTATGTCTCATTACGGGGCTTAGAGATGCCAGCGTGACGCAATCAGAGATTCTCAACAAACTCGGCTTACAACATGATGCGTTCTCAATACTCAATCAAACTTACGCGCTATTTCAATTTTTGCAGCTAGAGAGCCATGAACTGATTGAGCGCGTAGGTCACCTACTTGGTCAACAGAGCGAAGACTTGTTAGCTCACATGGCGGCATTTTGCTCTGCCCAACGTAATGCTCAATGGATGATAGAACTCGAGCACGTAACGCGCGCGCATGAGCAGTTCTTACATTTGCAAGCAATGAGTTCGGCAAAATCTTCGCCTTCTCACCTGTATAATTAATCTAAAGCTCAAGCATTGAGGCCAGCTAGGTTTGTGCTGTCCATTGCTTGAGTATCATTTGCTTTATCAACCACAAGGATCTGTGATGTCTTCTAAAACCATTCTTTCGGTGAACAACCTATCAGTCAGCTTTACGACAAACGATGGGATCGTCGATGCAGTAAAGAATGTTAGCTTCGATTTAAAAGCAGGCGAGACGCTGTCCATCGTTGGCGAATCTGGCTCTGGCAAGTCAGTATCAACCAATGCACTGATGAAACTACTGCCAGACAACGCTATTGTGCATGAAAGCTCATCCATCATGTTTGAGGGTAGCTCCATCTTGGATAAAACAGAGCGTGAAATGCAAAGTATTCGCGGTGATCGCATTGGCATGATTTTTCAAGAGCCGATGACCTCACTAAACCCGTACATGCGGGTGGGTATCCAAGTCGCTGAGGCCATCATGTGTCACCGCCCGGTCGACAGACGAACAGCAAAAGCAAAGGTGTTAGAGCTGTTTGAATTGGTTCATATGCCAAACCCAGAAAAAGCGTACAACAAGTACCCACACGAATTTTCTGGTGGTCAATTGCAACGCATCATGATTGCGATGGCACTGATTAACGAGCCCGATATTTTGATCGCCGACGAACCTACAACAGCGTTGGATGTCACGGTTCAAGCAGAAGTGTTGCACCTGATTAAAGAAATTCAGGCTCAGATGGGCATGGCAATCCTATTTATTACTCATGACTTAGGCGTCGTAAAACACTTTGCAGATCGTGTCATTGTGATGTGTAAAGGAGAAGTCGTCGAAGAAGGCGAAACGCAAACACTCTTCGAGGACCCAAAGCACGAATACACACGTATGCTAATCAACTCGATTCCTAAAGGCAGTAAGGAGCCTATTAGCGAAAGTGCTACACAGCTTTTAAAGGCCGACGATATACGAGTCAAATTCTTGGTAAAGTCGCATTTTATTGCGAGCAAGAATGAGTACTTCGAAGCGGTAAAAGGCATTTCTCTTGAGCTTAAACAAGGAGAGACCCTCGGGATCGTTGGGGAGTCCGGTTCAGGTAAGTCTACACTCGGCCGAGCTTTGATAGGTCTACTGCCCTCAACTGGCAAAATAGAATATAAAGGCCAAGATATGGCCTTGCTGACAAACAAAGAACGTTTTGAGCTGAAAAAAGACGTTCAGATGGTATTCCAAGACCCTTATGGTTCGCTTTCTCCTCGTATGACTATCGGCGAGATCATCACAGAAGGATTAACTGTCCACCAACCAATGTTGAGTAAAAAAGAACGTATGCAGAAAGCGCGCGACGTGCTCCGTGAGGTCCGCTTAGATCCCGCGTCCATCAACCGTTATCCGCACGAGTTTTCAGGAGGCCAGCGTCAGCGTATTGCTATAGCGCGAGCACTGATCCTTGAACCTTCGTTTATTCTGCTTGATGAGCCAACCTCTGCATTAGACCGCTCGGTGCAACTGACAGTGATTGACCTTCTGAAAGATTTGCAGAAAAAACACAATATTGGCTACTTGTTTATTAGCCACGATCTATCAGTAGTTAAAGCACTCTCTGATCGTGTTCTAGTCATGCAAAAGGGCGAGGTCATGGAACAAGGTACGGCCGAAAAGATTTTCCAAAACCCTAAAAATGACTACACGAAAAAACTGATAGATGCCTCATTTGATCTTGAAAACAGTGAAAATCAGCACAATGCGGCTTAGGTTCATCACAGTTTCATATTCATAAACTAGGATTAAGAAAAGGTGATAAATTCATCTTGTCTTAAGAATGGCGTAGCTGCCTTTCGGTTTGGCCGCCGAGACTGGTTGGTTCAAGAGTCAGACTTAGTCAACCTGACTCAAATACTGGCAAACAGTATGAATTGAGTTCCCCCAACCATGAAAAATGCCGCGACAGTGTCGCGGCATTTTTTTATTCTCAGAAGCTTCGAACAACTAGGGCATTAAATCGACTCAATACCCATATTATGTAACGTAAATGCATACACGTCTGTGGTGAGGTCAATTTGCTTACTCAGCGGCATTCCTGCACCATGACCGGCATTAACATCAATGCGTATCAATACTGGATTAGCGCCTTGCTGTTTGTCTTGCAGCTCCGCAATAAATTTGTACGAATGTGCTGGCACAACTCGGTCGTCGCGATCAGCAGTTGTCACCAAGGTAGCAGGATATCGCACGCCTTCTTTTACATTGTGAACAGGAGAGTAACCAAGCAAGTATTGGAACATCGCTTCACTTTGCTCCGACGTGCCATAGTCATACTTCCAGCCTTCTCCAGACGTAAACGTGTGATAACGCAGCATATCAAGCACGCCAACCGCAGGCAGCGCGACTTTGAATAGTTCAGGGCGTTGCGTCATACACGCTCCAACTAACAAACCACCATTAGAACCACCGCGAATCGCTAGGCGATCCGAGCTAGTGTAGTCGTTTTCAATCAGGTATTCCGCCGCCGCAATAAAGTCATCAAACACGTTTTGCTTTTGCTGCTGAGTGCCTGCGTTGTGCCAGGCTTTACCGTATTCACCGCCGCCTCGCATGTTGGCGACAGCGTATATACCACCCAACTCTAGCCAGTTGGCTACATTGCCAGAAAACATTGGAGTGAGGCTGATGTTAAAACCGCCGTAACCATACAACATGGTTGGTGCTCTACCATCAAGTGCAATGTCCTTCTTGTATGAAATGATCATCGGAACTTGCGTGCCGTCTTTTGAGGTGTAAAACACCTGTTTTGATTCATACTCATTACGATCGAACGGTGCCTTTGATTCCTGAAACAGTGTCGATTCACCAGATTCGACATCAAATGAGAAAATCGTCGGAGGCGTCACGTAGTTAGTGAATGTGTAATAAAGTGTGGTTTCTTCTTTTTTACCCGTCAGACCATAAGCTGTGCCTTCTCCCGGCAATTGTACATCTCGAATCCACTCACCTTGGTAGTTAAACTGCTGCACTTTAGAAAGCACATCTACCATATAAGTCGCAAACAGATAACCGCCACCTTTGCTGATTTCTAACGGCTGTTCTTGTTCAGCAATCACGTCAGCCCATTGTTCTGTCTGAGTGTTGTAACTGACAACTTTGCCATTCGGCGCGTCTAGGTTGGTGTAAAGCAGCAAGGTTGCGTCTTGGCTATCAATTAAGTAGGTGTCGCCTTGCGTTGTCTCGCGCAGCGTCACAATTGTCTGTAACTCAGACTGTAAATCAATATAAAACAGACGATTACCCGATGTGGATTCTGCGCCAGAAATAATGAGGAAGCGATCGTCTGTCGTCGTGGTACCAGACACATAACGATGAACTTGCGTATCCAACTCACCGAAAATCACTTTATCTTCAGACTGAGGTGTACCGAGTTCATGATAATAAAGCTTGTGATGCTCAGTTCGCGCAGATAACTCACTGCCTTGCGGCTTATCGTAGCTTGAGTAGTAGAAGCCTTTGCTGCCTAGCCAAGAAATCGACGTAAACTTTGCATCCACAATCTCAGGCTCTAACTGTTCTTTGGTTTCCGTATCAATGACAAAGATCTTACGCCAATCACTGCCCCCTTCCGAGATGGAATACGCGACCAAACGGTAGTCTTTAGAGAAGCTGACTTCGCCAAGAGAGGTCGTGCCCTCTTCGGAGAAAGTATTTGGATCAAGGAAAACCTCGGCTTCTCCCTCGCCTTTACGTCGATACAATACGCTTTGGTTTTGCAAACCGTCGTTTTTGTAGAAGTAGGTGTAGTCACCACGTACAAATGGCTGGGAATATTTTTCGTAGTTTTGGCTGTTCGCGACTAAGTCACGGATTTGTTGGCGGTACGGGATCTGACCAAGGAAATCGAACGTGACCGAATTTTGACCCGAAACCCATTGTGCGGTTTCTTCACTTCGATCATCTTCTAACCAGCGATAAGGGTCGGCAATGTCGTGACCAAAATAAGTGTCCACGACAGAATCTTTACGTGTTTTTGGGTAATGCATAACGTCCGTGTTACTCCGTTGTTTTTATTAAGTTGTTTATCTTCAATCGTTTTATTGCGGTGATTACCTTAGAGCACCCAATTTTGATTTCAACGACATTGTTTTAAATCTATGAAGAACCTAGAAATAATGAGATATCGTTAAGTACCGGTCACGAATGTGCTCAATAAGCAGCTTCACTTTGTTCGGTGGTTGACGAGTAAACGGATACACCGCGTAGATACCCAACTTTTTACCTACTAATTCAGGAAAAATATCCACCAGTTGACCATTACGAATATCGTGATACACCAAGCAGCGCGGGACGTAAGCAATACCATGGCCGCCCAGAGCGGCTTTACGTAATGCGGTCGCGTTATCAGTAGAAAAGCAGCCCGATACTTTGACGATGTAATTGCCATCTTCTCCTTTAAACTCCCAATCCGTTGCACCTGTGGTTTGGTAAGCGTATTGCAGACAATTGTGCGTGGTGAGATCAATCGGCTCGATCGGTTTCCCATTTTTCGCAATATAAGAAGGTGACGCGCATACCACCCATTGGGAATCGAGAATATGTCGTGCGATCAAACTAGAGTCGGCTAGGTAGCCAGTTCGAATGACTAAATCGTAACCATCAGCCACTAAATCGACAAAGCGATTATCCAATGACATGTCCACGGTCAGACCCGGATGAAGGTTACAAAATTCGGCAACAGCATCAGCAAGTATCAAATCTCCAGAGATACACGGCACGGACATTTTTATATGACCGCTCACATTCTCTCCAAAGCCTGCAACAGCATCCATAGCCTCCTGAGTGGCCTGCTTCACATTTTTAGCACTGTGGAGTAACACCTTACCTGCCTCGGTCAAGGTTAATTTGCGCGTTGTTCGATATAATAGCTGAGCCCCTATTTCTTCCTCCAACCTCGCCATTCTTTTGCTAACTACCGAATTTGTAAGGTTATTTGCCTCTGCAACCTTACTAAAGCTGCCAAGTTCGATTACTTGAGAAAATAGGATTAAGTCGTCTGCTCTCATACCATTATGTCACTTTTGGAATTAATTATTTTCATTATTTCCCTATATCAACAAAAAATAAAGGAGTAAATTCACGCCAAATTAACAAAACCATTACAACAAAAAGTCACCTCTACAGCGGATTGACACCGTTCGAGAAGTCAGCGTACGAAGGATGTACAAATGAGTGAAACCCTACTTGCCCTAGTGGCATTTTCGCCAATTGTTGTTGCCGCCATCTTATTGGTTGGTCTCAACTGGCCTGCTAAAAAAGCCATGCCTGTTGCGTTCGGTCTAACCGTCGCTATCGCACTAATGTTTTGGGATATGTCAGCCAATCGCGTACTGGCCTCCGTATTCCAAGGACTGGGCATTACTGTCTCTGTTCTATGGATCGTGTTTGGTGCCATCTTCTTGCTCAACACTTTAAAACACACTGGAGCGATCACCACAATCCGTAATGGATTTACCGATATTTCGGCTGACCGCCGTGTACAAGCCATCATCATTGCTTGGTGCTTTGGCTCGTTCATTGAAGGCGCATCTGGGTTCGGTACCCCGGCAGCAATCGCTGCACCACTACTGGTTGCAATCGGCTTTCCTGCGCTAGCCGCTGTCCTTATGGGCATGATGATTCAGTCAACGCCTGTTTCATTCGGCGCGGTAGGCACGCCTATCATCGTAGGTGTAAACAAAGGTTTAGACACCCATAACATCAGTGAGTCGTTGGCCGCACAAGGTGCAACGTGGGAAATGTACCTGCAAGATATCACAGCGCACGTTGCTGTCATTCACGCAGTCGTAGGTACGATGATCCCAGTATTAATGGCGATGATGTTAACACGTTTCTTCGGCAAGAACAGAAGCTGGAGTGAAGGTCTGGATATTCTACCATTTGCACTATTCGCTGGTATCTCTTTCACCGTTCCATACGCGTTAACCGGTGTTTTCTTAGGTGCAGAGTTCCCTTCACTTATCGGTGGTTTGGTTGGTCTGTCTATCGTTGTTACCGCAGCGAAAAAAGGCTTCTTAGTACCAAAGACTAAGTGGGATTTCGAAAGCGAAGACAAGTGGCCTGCAGAGTGGTTAGGCTCGCTAAAAGTCGATCTAAACGACAATCCGGGCAAGCCAATGAGCATCGTAAAAGCTTGGGTTCCATATGTAATGCTGGCAGTTATTCTCGTCGCAAGCCGCGTAAGCCCTGAGCTGAAAGGCTTTGTACAAAGCGTAAGTTTGTCGTTCAGCAACATTCTTGGTGAGACTGGCGTTAGCGCTGCGATTCAGCCGTTATACCTTCCTGGAGGCATTCTGGTGTTTGTCGCACTACTTGCTGCAATGTTACAAAGCGGTAGTGTAAAGCCATTGCGTGAAGCGTTTGGCGAGTCAAGCAAAACACTGATTGGGGCGGGTTTTGTCTTGGTATTTACCATTCCGATGGTTCGTATCTTTATCAACTCAGGCATCAACGGTGCTGACCTAGCAAGTATGCCCGTCACAACCGCAAACTTCGCCTCTGACCTTGTTGGTTCTGCGTTCCCAGCGCTGAGTGCCACCGTTGGTGCACTGGGTGCGTTCATCGCTGGCTCAAACACGGTATCAAATATGATGTTCAGCCAGTTCCAATTCGAAGTGGCACAAACGTTGTCTATTTCGAGTGTGATTGTTGTATCACTCCAGGCCGTCGGTGCTGCCGCAGGTAACATGATTGCGATTCACAACGTTGTTGCCGCATCAGCCACGGTAGGTTTGCTTGGTCGAGAAGGCGCAACATTGCGTAAAACGATTATCCCTACGTTCTACTACATTGTAATGACAGGCATTATTGGATTGGTGCTGATTTATGGCTTCCAAATGACAGATGTCTTAATGAAGTAACGCGAAATGCAGGGTTTACAGCCCTGCCTAATTTGACACAGCTGTCTGCACTACTACCCCGACATGTTGATTTAGCTTGCTACATCAATTCCCCCGACAGCTGTGTCACCCTTTCCAGTTTGCATAACTGATTGAGTGATTTAATAAAATTTTTCAACCAATTATGTAAATGGGTTACCAACATCACCGATTCAAACGTAAGTGAACCATAGGTAACTATACTCATTTTGATGTCTTCACTGCTTTGCGATGAAGACTCAACGAAAGAGCAAATTGCTCCACAACTTTGCTTAGAATAACCGCTAGGACACCATTATGATTATCTCAGCTTCTACTGACTACCGCGCTGCCGCGAAAGCCAAGCTTCCCCCGTTTCTATTCCATTATATTGATGGCGGCTCTTACGACGAACGCACGCTGAAGCGTAATACTGACGATTTAGGTGATGTCGCTCTTCGCCAACGCGTCCTACGCGATATGACAGATTTGAGCCTAGAAACCGAGATCTTCGGTGAGAAACTGGCAATGCCAATCGCGCTAGCTCCTGTTGGTCTAACTGGTATGTACGCGCGCCGAGGCGAAGTGCAAGCAGCAAAAGCGGCCGAGAAGAAAGGCATCCCGTTTACTATGTCGACCGTTTCGGTTTGTCCGATTGAAGAAGTCGCACCTGCAATTGAACGTCCAATGTGGTTCCAGCTTTACGTGCTTAAAGACCGTGGCTTTATGAAGAACGTGCTTGAGCGTGCAAAAGCTGCGGGCGTAACAACTCTGGTGTTTACCGTTGATATGCCAGTTCCTGGCGCACGTTACCGTGACATGCACTCAGGTATGAGTGGTCCTAACGCAGCCATGCGTCGTGTATTCCAGGCGATGCGCCACCCAAGCTGGGCACTGGATGTGGGTCTACTTGGTAAACCGCACGACTTAGGTAACATCTCAACGTATCGCGGCGAACCAACAAAACTAGAAGATTACATCGGCTGGTTAGGCGCAAACTTCGACCCGTCTATCTCCTGGAAAGACCTTGAGTGGATTCGTGACTTTTGGGATGGCCCTATGGTCATCAAAGGCATCCTCGACGAAGAAGATGCGAAAGATGCGGTACGTTTCGGCGCGGATGGCATTGTGGTATCTAACCATGGTGGTCGTCAGTTAGATGGCGTACTTTCAAGTGCTAAAGCACTACCAAGCATTGCAGATGCGGTAAAAGGCGATCTTAAGATCTTTGTTGACTCAGGTATCCGTACTGGTCTTGATGTGGTTCGTATGCTCGCGCTGGGCGCAGACTGCACACTGCTTGGTCGTTCATTTGTGTACGCATTGGCTGCACAAGGCGGCGCAGGCGTTGAAAACCTACTGGATCTGTACGACAAAGAAATGCGTGTAGCTATGACGCTTACTGGCGCGAAGTCTATCGCGGATCTTTCACGCGATTCGCTAGTGAAAATCCCATAATCTTTGCAAGCGAGCAAAACAGAAACGAAAAAACGAGCCAACAGTGGCTCGTTTTTTATTGCTCTTCAACCCGATAATTTGACGAGCAAGCTAGCTAACTTGGTGAACGTACTCGATCACGACTTGGTTTCCGTCGATAAACACGTTACTGATATCGCCATCCACCGTCACACGATTTTGTAAATAAACGGTACCAGATGCAGATAGATCACGCTCCGTCAAAGACGGAATCACCTGACCAGGACGTACATGTAGCTGCTCGCATAGCTGTTTTACAAAACCTAGCGTCAGTGGAGAATTACCACGTAACAAGCCAGAAAACTCGTGTAGACTCAAACCAAGGCGCTTCGCCATTTCCATTTGAGTGATGTGCATTTTGGCTTTTTGTGACATCCAGATGTCGTAGAGCGCGTTTCGATCCAGCTCTGTAAATTCCATATCTGCCTCCGCTAATTCAAGAGCCAATACACTCTCACACTTACTTAAGATAAATGTTAGCGATAAGTCAGAGAAGTTATAATTGATCGTCCAAATATCAACCCTCAATCATTGTTAGCATACCTCTGAACGTGCATGCGGCGGTCGCTCAGCAAAACGTAAAGGTAACTATCTTGTCATTGGAAGGAAAAGTCCATCTCGGGCGGTTTAGACATAAGTAAATGATTTAAAGGAAATCACTGGGGTGAAGGAGTAATATCTGCTACCTTTCCTTCCATGGTTCACTAGAAATAAGTTACATATGCCACAGTGGTTTACCGAATTACAAAGCTACATTGAAACGTCTCATCAAAATTGGAGTGGAAGCGTCCTTTTCATTACGCTCGCTAGCTTTATAGCTTGGATAGCTTGGCGGCTGATCCGCTCTCGCCTCGCTGCGCTCGTAGAGAAAACGCCCTTCCACTGGGATGACATGTTGCTTGATGCGCTAAAAGCGCCAGTCAGTACACTCATTTGGTGTTGGCCAGCAACCGTCTCTATCGGCATCATATTAGAGAGCGAGCTCAACGATAAAATAAACTGGTTAAGTACGCTGAAACTGATTTTAATCATCAGCATCTTCGTATGGACCGTTATGCGGCTCATTACCAATGTTGAAGAGCATGTTCTCGAACAAAAGAACCGAGATGAAACAACAGTACAAGCGATAGCTAAGGTCGCGCGCCTGTTCTTTATTACCGTCGGAATTCTAACCGTAATGCAGGCATTTGGTCTGTCACTATCGGGCCTACTTACCTTCGGTGGTGTTGGTGGTTTGATCGTCGGTTTAGCGGCGAAGGATTTGCTGTCTAACTTTTTTGGAGGTCTTATGATCTACTTCGATCGTCCATTTAAAGTTGGCGATTGGATCCGTTCTCCAGACCGACAAATAGAGGGGACAGTAGAACGCATTGGCTGGCGCATGACCATTATCCGAACTTTCGATAAGCGTCCACTGTATGTACCAAACTCAGTGTTTAGCAGCATTGTCGTAGAAAACCCATCTCGCATGCTGAACCGACGTATCTACGAAAAAATTGGACTTCGTTACGACGATGCAGAAAAAATGCCGCAAATTATCACCGCGGTAAAAGAAATGCTGAAAAATCACAAAGACATTGATGCACGCCAAACACTTATCGTCAACTTCGATACATTCGGTCCATCATCGTTGCACTTCTTTATCTATACCTTTACTAAAACCGTGAATTGGGTGAGATACCATGAGGTTAAGCAGGACATACTGCTTAAGGTAATCAACATCATTAAAGAACACGATGCAGATATCGCGTTCCCTACTCAGACGCTTAAGCTTGATCCTATACAAATGGTAAAAGCGGAAGAGCAAGAAGATCACGACTTCTAGTTCTCACCAATACCCAAATAATCAAGCCCGCTGTGTTTAAGCGGGCTTTTTATTTTTCTTCGCATGAAGTGGTTATTGTTGCGTTAACACCATACGTGCATTCAGCGGTTGGATTGGGCGATTGTTTTTCCCCATGACTTCCGAAAAAGATTTTATCTGCTCAGGAGAAATAGTTTGTGCTTCTTTCATCACCAACCAACGCACACCTTCAGAGCATGGTGGTGTCGTTAGTGAGCCGTTAAAGCGGTAGTAGTCTTTATCACTTGGGATAAGGGCATCCGCATCAAATGGAACCTTGATGGTAACATCTTGATCTTTAGTTGGAATGTTAGCTAGCATCTTAGCTAAATCTGGGTTCGCGTCACCCAGTTTAAAGAACACCGCGACAACAGCTAGATGACCTACTTTGTCGGCATGCACAAAGTGTACTTCTAGTGGGTATTCTTTACCATCCACATGGTTTTCAGATGGCGTATGGAAGTGGAACTGTTTCAACGTAAACTCTTTACCATCAATGGTGAGTGTGTTTTTACCTTCTAAACCAGTCTGTAAAGTGTGACCGTTGTTCAGCAGTGAAATTGCCTTACCTTCGTAGTCGAAATCCAATTTTTCTAGCTTCGCTTCGGTCGCCGATTCAATGTTGATTGGGCTCTGGTTTTGACCTTTTGCGCACTCAGATGCAAACTCACCCCAATGAGCTGGCCCATGGTTTCCCTCGTAGCCCCAGCTTGCTGCATAAGCTGTTCCTGTAAATACCAGTGCCAAACCTAATGTTGTTAGTGACTTCTTCATCATTTTCCTTATTTCTGAAAGTTAAATTCCGTGAGAATAAAGCCATACTAATCTCACAAAATTAAGCAGTGACAGAGTGAAAACTATGATTACAAAAGATTTTTGGAATAGAAGCCTCTAATGATGTAATTGACATGATGCTCAAAATTGAACGTCAACGATTATTGAGTCGGTGTAAGTACCTGCAGGAGGGGTCGTTTGGCTGGTTAGTATCTGCGCGCGATAATTATAATTCTGTGGAGTGATACCATCCGGAATGGAGCCGCCAGTATCGACGTCACCGTGTTCACGACGTTCAGAACTGGTGCCTCCCCAGCGCTCCATCGTTGATGACTTATAGATTTCATACTCCAAATAGTGACCACTAGAAATCATTCGCCGCTGACCGCCGGACGCATTTAGGCCGTCATTCAAGCCAATGGAGAAGGAACTATTCTTGGTACAAGTTAACGATATAACCTGACTGACTGGTTCAAAACCGGCCACTAATGGGGACGAACCAAAGTCAATATCTGGCGCCGTGATCATACAATCAGGGGTCACTTCTAACTCAACCGTAATCACGCTTTGAGCGCTGCCATTGGCGCGGCCAATGCATACCCCTAGAACCCCGATACCCTTACAGTAATCCCAAATCCAGGATACGGTGATTTGGTCTTTATAAGTCCCAGCGGAAAGATTACTACCCACTCCCGTCCGAGCATAGAGCGGAAACTCGGCTTGAGTGCCAAACAACCCGAGTAAATCGAGTAACCCGATTTCAAAAAAATTGTAAGTTTGGCCGAATACATACTCTTGTGAAAGACCTGGATCGCCAAAAATCTGATAGCTGAGCTCCGAACTCGGATCATCCTCATTTAATAGCAAACCATTATTTATACTGTTAAACCTTGCTGATACGTAGTCGCCACTTAACAAAGACACAAGTGTAGAAAAGTCACACGTAATCCCCGCATGAGGCTGAGCTGAGCTTTGCTGCTGAGAGCTTGAAACAGTAAACGAAGAAACATTGCCAAACAAGATTAAAGGTGTTGCCGCCGTGAGCTGACAAGCCATTGTCGAGCACGAGAAAAAGAGAAGTAGGCTAGCAAACCAGCTGCGCAAAATCATAGTGCGGTCTCTTCTTCGGCTTTGATACAAACCTGCTCAGGCAATGTTTGTATTTTTTGACTGTCACGCTGATACAACCCCTCAATAAACACTTTACATGGCGGCTGTCCTTGAGGATAAAACTGAATATAGCGGCCTGGGTCAACGCCTTCAAAGTACGTAAAACCATCCCAACCAATTTGGCTTGTTAAGCCCGTTTCTGAGCGGCCATATGTACCAATCGGAAGGAACAAATGATTTTCGTCTACCACCGTCATGCTCAGTGCAATTTGTAGCTCTATTGGGAACTCTAACAGGTAGCCGTAGCCCGAATGTATCGAAGCAAACTGCTCTGTTGCAGAAAACGCAGCATTGGCAGGTAAATTAAGTGGATCGATTTCATATTTGGCGGTGTAATACGCCGTAGCCCAAGGAACAAGTAGGTAACCTTCATCGTCTGTCACTCCGACAATTTGATTTTCATATTTAACCGGAATACCTTCAAAACCACTGGTGCTCACCACAGCGAAGCTGTCATACACTTCATTCGCCGGGAATATTTCTCCATCCAACGTAGAGACCGAACCTGCCATTTCCGCAAAATAATCATAGTCGCCACTGGTGCCATTTAACCCCGCTCTGAACTGCGCCCATGACGCACGGTAGGTCAAATCAGCCTGTTTACGGTTTTCTGGGTGTTCGTTAATATCATGCGCTAAATTGACGCCCCACCCACCTCGTATTGGCGCAAGGCGGCTATAACCCACTCGCCCTCGCACATCGCCATCGTCCTCTCTTTTCAGCGTTAGCCCCGAACTTCCCCCCAAAGAACTGAAAGGTAGAGAGAATTGCGCCAGCGTAACACTCTGACCACCAATACTATGGTTGTAAGAAAGGGACATATTGATATTAAAAGGCAGAGCGTAGCTATAAGTAAGATTTAGGGTACGTGAATCTGAGTCGGATTGTTGAATATCAAAGTACCCACCAGAAAGTGAGCCCCAATCTCCCAAACGGACTCCCATATTGATTTGTGATAGATGGCGCGACGCGAGTGAAGCGTCCTTGCCTTCATCGAGCATTTCATAATTTGGTAAATGAGATAAGGTATAAAAGTCGGCTTGTTCTACTTGAGTTCGAGCAGCGAAGCTAAACAGCCGAGACTGATAACTATAACCTAGCGCATATGAGGTAGATTGATCCTGAAAATTACTCACACGAAACGAGGCATCCACCGTACCCAAGTTGAAAGCATTGGTGACAAAGCCCAGCCCCGCAACGATCAGGTCATCTTTTGCTTCAGCTTGAGCTTCTAATGTTAACCAATCAGTCATGCCATGACGCAGAGCGGTAACCACGCCACCGTCTCCATAGTCGTTAGATGCATTACCGAAATTTTCTCTGATCGCACCAATACTCGCACTGTAAGATGTAAATCCGGTCTTGAGTAGATCGGAAGAGAGAAAAAATGGGCTGGTCATGACCGTTTGCTTACCCTGAGCATCCGTTGCAATTACCGTTGCTTCCCCAGCACCAGAGAGCATTGGAATATCGTTAATAATGAAAGGACCGGGCCCAACATTCATTGAGTCAGTTTTAAAGCCATTGATAAACAAATCTAACGTAGTGGGCGCTGTGACTTCACCGTAAAATGCAGGTAACGGCGTCGTCACGACATCCGGACGCATAGAGAAATCATGTGATAACTGAATACCCGCCAGTCTTACTGGTTGGCTCCAAGATAAAGGGCGAACAATATAGTCCCCTACCTCCATACGAATTCGCTTCTCTTGATTGACGTACTCGTAACTCGTATCAAAACGAGTGTACTGGCTGCTTTGCTGGGACTGAACATCGCGATGAAAGTTAGATTTAAATATCCCGGTAGTAGAAAAAACGCCAAACTCAGAAAAGGCTCTGACTTCATGATTTATAGAAACCTCCTTTTGTCGGCTTTCGTTCTCGTACACACCAAATACGTTGTAGTTAAGCAGGCCACCACGCCCAAACTGAGCCGGGGAAAATCGCCCCATATCCTGCGCTGATAAGCTCTGCATCGGTAACCAATTAGGCGGTACGTCAATTGTAAGTTGCAATGACGATTGCAAGTAACGCACGTTAACTCCTGGGATAGACGTAACCTCAAGTCTCTCTTCAGTTCCAGGCAACGACTTGGCGGTAACCCCAACTGAAATGAGGTCCTCCCGGAGCAAAAAGAACTGATCGCCAACTCGCTCAACTTTCGCAACAAGCCCGGTTGCTCTTTGATTGATCACCAACTCCAGATTGAGGCTAATATTCTCAAACTTTTCTAATGAGAAATTTTCAGGACTCGGTAGCTCAGAGAAGTGGTTTGCTGAATTTGCACAAAGACCAATACTGCTCCACGTTACGCTAAGTAATACCAACCAAAAGAAAGCATTCATTGTATTAAATCTATTCATTATTGCTTCAATGGTATTTGGTAACGTTTACCTCCAATATTCGCGCTCAAACTCAAGGGTCTGACATTACTATGGGGAATAGACCAAACCTTATACTGTTCAGGAAGAATATAGCCAGCTAGTCCATCGGAAATAACGACAGGATCTTTATTTGGTAGGTTCAATTGTAAATTCACTAAGCGAACATGGTGTTTTCCTGAATTTTTAATGTGAACAAAACGCTGATTATTTTTCTTAATAAACTGTGCCTGTAAATCACCCCATAATTCACTGTCACGGTTTGGTTTTTGAGTATCAGTCAGCCCTTTCCCGTAAATAAACAAAGGTATCGAGTAACGCATTCGGACTTTGACAGCGAGTTCATTTTCCGTCAATTCTGTTTGAGGGTTTTGAGTTGGCGGTAATTCATCTATGATCACTCGGTATGCATACTCCTTACCCGCAGAGGCCTCATCTTGGTTGATGATGCGGATTAACTGCTTTTCACCTGGTTCAATTTTGACAAACGGAGGAGTTGCAATTAACTGGCTTTGACTTGAATAACTATCTTCTCCTTCGTTTTGTTCCCACTTAAAAATTCTCACCTGTAAATAAGAATCAACACTGCCTTTATTTACCATCCAAAGTGATGTTGCATTACTCTCCTCTGATATTTTGGGGTAAATCGGCCAAATTAATAATGAGTTAGCGTTGGCATTTGAGAAAAAAACAAAAAGGAAGGTTATTAATAATAGTTTTTTGAGTATGAATTCCATTTCACCCCTCCAAAGTTCACTTACCACTCTAATGTCAGCGTAAGCGTATCCATATAAATTCCAGCCATTTCATTCCCATTTATTGTCGCCTTTGCCCAGATAGGAAACTGAATATTATCTGGGTCTTGGTCAGTATCGACGGAATATTGCGTGTCAATATTAAGCACCTGCGTGTAATTTAGATCCTGGAACAAAAAGTAATCTACCGTTGTCGCTTCTTCACTGTGCTTTAGCTTACGTACACCATCCGATGCATTCATCCCGCCATTTACGGAAACATTCATCGTAATACCCGGAGTACAACTTAATGTGAGTGATGAACTGTAAGTGATGCTGCCTTGTACTTCCGTCGCGTAAACTGAAGAATGCTCACCAAAATCTAACGTACCTATTTGCCCGGCTTGGGTTGGGCTTTCTTCTTGTACTGAGCCGTTAATCAAACAACCTGTATCTACGATGGCAGACACCTGAAAAGTTTGTGTCGCATCAGCCAGCACAGTTAAAGAACACAAACTCATCGCGACAAGTGAAAAGCTCCTAACAACCAGCGTCACGTTTTACCAGCTTAGCGTCACACTGATGGTATCGGAGTATGTACCGGCAATGCTGCTCGTACCGTAAGCTTTCGCAAAAAGCTCAATAGTTTGCGATGTTGCACTAGTAAATTCAGACAGAGCTACCGTCCCGCCTTGTATAATTTGTGTGCTTCGGTCTGAGTCGGTAAACAACGTATAATCAATAAATTGCGCGCCATTTGACATCGCATAGGTACCAACGGTCGCACTTGCATCATACAATCCGGTGCCCAATGTAAACGTCGGTGTCACACCGTTACTACAAAGCACTTCAATACCCGTCGCACTACCACCATTTACCACACCATCTTGTTCACTGAAGATTGCAGGCACGTCTCCAAAGGCGAGTGAGCCAAAGCCAACGCCAGAAGCTGCATCTACCGCATTATTTCCATTAATCACACAACCTTGTACAAGGTTAATTGAAACATCAATCGTACCGCTCACTGACGCTCCACTCGCTTGCCAACTAAATGAGGTTAAGAGCAGAGGCATCATCAGATAAAATCTTTTCATATAAAGCTCCATTTTTACATTCCACTGTATATCGGTAACCTTTTTATTAGTTATAGCTCAATTATGACAAACCAAATGCATATAAAATGTAAAACAATAAAAAGAAGCAGGATAAGGATAAAGACGAACAGCGAATAAAAATATTAAACTTAAAAGTGACGATTTTTAAGCATTTAATGCTAAAAAATAACCACTAAAAACAAATGGTTATTATCTTGTTCCAAATATAGAATCGACAATGAGTTAGAAGGTAGGGTGAAGTTGAGTGGAAAAAATCTAAAAAAGTAGCAGAACGATACGAGAAGTTTAGAAAAGATTGGCGACCATTTCTTCCCGAAACAAAAATCTTCATGAAACAAAAATGCGCCCCAAAAAGGAGCGCATTTCTTACTTGAATAAGTTATTCCCAATCAAGAATAACCTTGCCTGACATGCCGCTGCGCATTACGTCGAAGCCTTCTTGGAAATCATCAATCTTGTAGTGGTGCGTGATGATTGGCGATAGATCCAGACCAGATTGGATCAGTGAAGCCATCTTGTACCAAGTTTCGAACATTTCGCGACCGTAGATACCTTTGATCACCAAGCCTTTGAAGATAACTTGGTTCCAGTCGATACCCATGTCTGATGGTGGAATACCTAGTAGTGCAATACGACCACCGTGGTTCATTGTGGTTAGCATTGAGTTGAATGCTGCTGGGTTACCAGACATTTCTAGACCAACGTCGAAGCCTTCTGTCATGCCTAGCTCAGCCATTACGTCTTCTAGCTTCTCTTCAGCCACGTTTACTGCGCGTGTTACACCCATCTTACGAGCAAGTTCTAGACGGTATTCGTTCACATCCGTGATCACTACGTGACGAGCACCAACGTGTTTCGCGACTGCCGCTGCCATGATACCGATTGGGCCAGCACCTGTGATAAGCACGTCTTCGCCTACTAGGTCGAAAGAAAGTGCTGTGTGTACTGCGTTACCAAACGGGTCAAAGATAGACGCTAGATCGTCAGAGATGCCTTCAGGGATCTTGAACGCGTTGAACGCTGGGATCACCAAGTATTCTGCAAATGCGCCTTCGCGGTTAACGCCCACACCAATCGTGTTACGACATAGGTGAGTACGGCCGCCACGACAGTTACGACAATGACCACACGTGATGTGACCTTCGCCAGATACGCGGTCACCGATTTCAAAGCCACGAACTTCCTGACCAATCGCAACCACTTCACCCACGTATTCGTGACCGACAACCATAGGCACTGGAATTGTCTTTTGTGACCATTCGTCCCAGTTGTAGATGTGTACGTCTGTACCACAGATAGCGGTTTTCTTAATTTTGATCAGAATGTCGTTATGGCCAACTTCAGGTTTATCAACCTCAGTCATCCAGATGCCTTCTTCAGGCTTTAGCTTTGATAATGCTTTAATTTTCATAATGTAACCTTAATTAAAGGCCCTATTGTCTAAGGCCTAGAATCTTAAATAAGACCCATGTCCTTACCAACTTGGATGAACGCGTCGATTGCACGGTCTAGTTGCTCGCGAGAGTGCGCCGCAGACATTTGAGTACGGATACGTGCTTGACCTTTTGGTACTACAGGGAATGAGAAGCCGATTACGTAGATGCCTTTCTCCAGCGCACGCTCTGCAAATTCTGCTGCTACTTTTGCGTCGCCAAGCATGATTGGGATGATTGCGTGGTCAGCACCACCCATTGTGAAACCAGCGTCTTCCATACGAGTACGGAAGTGTGCTGCGTTTTCCCATAGACGATCACGTAGGTCACCGCTCTCTTCTAGTAGATCTAGAACGCGGATAGAAGCGCTTACGATTGCTGGTGCAACAGAGTTAGAGAATAGGTATGGACGAGAACGCTGACGTAGCCAGTCAATCACTTCCGCTTTACCAGATGTGTAACCGCCTGAAGCGCCGCCCATTGCTTTGCCTAGCGTACCAGTGATGATGTCGATACGGTCAACCACGTTGTGGTGCTCGTGCGTACCTGCACCAGTTTTACCCATGAAGCCAACAGCGTGCGAGTCATCAACCATCGTCAATGCGCCGTACTTCTCTGCAAGGTCACAGATAGCAGGAAGGTTTGCTACTACGCCGTCCATTGAGAACACGCCGTCCGTTACGATAAGAATGTGGCGAGCGCCCGCTTCTTTTGCAGCAATCAGTTGTTGCTCTAGCTCTTCCATGTTGTTGTTTGAGTAGCGGAAACGCATCGCTTTACATAGACGAACACCGTCGATGATTGACGCGTGGTTTAAAGCGTCAGAGATGATTGCGTCTTCTTTGCCTAGAATAGTTTCAAATAGGCCCGCGTTTGCGTCGAAACATGATGTGTAAAGAATCGTATCTTCTTTACCTAGGAACTTAGAAAGCTTCTGCTCAAGCTCTTTGTGGATGTCTTGCGTACCACAGATAAAACGTACTGAAGCCATACCAAAGCCGTGCTCGTCCATGCCTGCTTTACCCGCTTCGATAAGTGCCGGGTGGTTAGCAAGACCAAGGTAGTTGTTCGCACAGAAGTTTAGTACTTCTTCACCAGTAGAGATTTTAACAGCCGCTTGCTGTTGAGACGTAATGACACGCTCTGATTTGTAAAGGCCTTCCGCCTTTACTTCTTCGATTTGCTGCTGAATCTGTTGGTAGAATGCAGAAGACATTTGAAATTCCTTCCTAGTTATTTTGGCGAGTATTTACTCGTTTAGAATTAGGTTGAGCCTTTATGTGACGGGCGTCACGGGCTATCTCTCATCAATTAATTGTAGTGTAATTCAAGGAAGGAGGAAGGATTATACCTTAAGGTGGAAAAGCATTAATGAATCCTAGGCACAAATTCGATTAATGCTTTTCTATGAGGTTGTTATAAAAGGAATTATAGCCAGGTAGGCTTAGCCAAAAGTGCTTCAAAGTCCTTAGCAGGTAATGGTCGGCTATAGTGGAAACCTTGTCCGAACTCACAGTTTAGTTTTTTCAGGTAATCCACATGACGCTGTTCTTCGATGCCTTCTGCGACGATCTTAAGATCCAGCGCTTTCGCCATTGCTATGATTACGTTCACAAGCTCGCGATCGGAGTCGTTCTCGAACATATTTTGCATAAAGCTACGATCAATCTTTAAGCGGTCGAACGGAAACTTCTGCAAGTAACTCAGCGCAGAATAACCAGTACCAAAATCATCAATAGTAAGTTTGGTGCCTAACGCTCGTAAGTTATTAAGCATGTCTAATAGCTCAGAATCGTGATTGAAGAGGAGACTTTCTGTCACTTCAATATCGAACTTATCTGACGGAAGACCAGACTCCTCAAGGCTGTGTTTAATAAACGTAAGTAAGCGCTCGCAGTACCTAAATTGAACACTAGAAAAGTTTACAGAAACAAACAACGGAGTCAGACTTTGCCATTGTGCCGCTTGTCGACACGCTTGTTGAATAGCAAACTCACCAATTTGATGAATTAAACCATTTTTCTCTGCAATAGAGATAAACTCTTCAGGGTTTACAAATCCGTACTTGTCATCATTCCAACGCATTAGCGCTTCTGCACCTACGATTTTACCACTACTCAGCTCAATAATTGGCTGATAATACAGCTCTAACAACTGATTGGAGATCGCACTTCTCAGACGATTTTCCAGATCCAAATAGCGTTGCAAATCTTGGTTCATATTATGGTTATAAAAACAAAAGCCATCACGCCCATCTTGTTTCGCCCGATACATTGCCATATCTGCACATGCAAGAAGCTGCTCAGCGTTGTCTCCGTCATCCGGGAACACAGACATTCCGACGCTGCTACTCAAGAAGAATTCATGGTTGTTCCAAACAAACGGATCGTTAAACGCCGAAAGTACACTTGAAGCAACTCGCTTTGCAGTATCATTATCAGGCAAATCAGGGATGACGAGTAAAAACTCATCCCCACCAATTCTCGCCAATAAGTCTGTTTTTCTCGCGACTTGATACAGTCGCTGAGCACTGAGTTTAAGGATTTCATCCCCAACAAAGTGTCCCATTGAATCGTTAATCTGCTTAAAGTGGTCTAAGTCGATGAACATCACCAAAACTTTAGACCCACTACGCGATGCCCTAATTAACTCCAAAGCCAATCGCTCGGAACCATAACTACGATTAGGTAAATTGGTTAATGTGTCATATTTAGCTTGGAAGGCGAGTTCTTTTTCAGACGCTTTTCGACGTTCAATTTCGTTCGTTAATTTTTTATTCTGTTTAGAAAGAATATCTTTACGCTTTTTTTCTTCCTCAAGCTTAATTTTCAATTCAATCCTATTATTGTTCGTGATGAATGCATAACATAAAGCAATGACGATCATAACGGCGAGAATACTCAAACCAATAATAAAGAGCCGTGATGTAAATATATCTCGTTCACTCAAAGGCTCGAACCACGCCATCAATTTGAAGTGATGTTTATCCACAGGCACTTCAAAGTAAATTTTTCCGTCTACAGCCTCAGAAACGAAATAATTCTCATCCTTATTGTGAGAAGGTGTTTTATTTATGGTATCCCATACAACCATTTCCACGTCTTTTATTTTTAGCACCATTCGGCTATAACTATCTTCGTGTTCTTGGTTAGTAAGTTGGTCAATAACAATATTCTTATTAAGATCGGCAATTAAAAAGGCAACAGGCTTTCCGGAGAACTTAACTTGCTTAATGACTTGAATGCGAACGTCATCATTGTATCGCGTCGCACAAACCTCTTCGGGATGCCCGTGTTGAGTCATTAAGGTTTGTATGTCCATTTTGTGCTCGGCAAGGTTTTCAGATCCAGTGGTGACAATGGTGACTCCATCACTGCCTACCAGCGTGAGCTTCTTATAGATTTGGCTGCTATTAATTAGCTTACTGTCTATCTTCTCATCGAAGCGACGCTTTAAATTAATTAAACTTGCACCTAACCCATACTCCATTGACATACCAGAAGCTAAATTACCAAAGAATGTTTGTATTGTTTTATCTGTAGCTAAATTATCAACATCTTCACTCGCTATGGTAAATAAATTATCGAGTGTGCTTGCATAACTTTTTACTTTTAAATCTAGTTCTCTGTATTGAGATGCTTTTAATTTATTTTGACCTACGCTAGTCACAGTAATAAGCATAGCTAAGTAAATTGAAACTAATATTGCGCTTATTGTAATAAATCTTTTACTGGAAAATTTTTTAACGGCCTTATTCATCGGACTTTCTTTTTATCTTCTATAAAGTAATCGTTATAAAAGTAGTAAATAGATGGATAGTATTTTTTTACTAGTTTTTCGTATGAACCGTCTTTTTTTATCGAGTCTAAATAACGATCAAATGCTTTGCGTAATTCAGGGGAATTTTTACGGAATGCAACAGCCATTTTTTGATTTTCAGATATAGGGCCAATGACTTTTATTTCGCCCGGCCATTTTTCGAGGGCAATTAGCGTATCCGCAACATCTAATAATGTGCTTTCCGCATCATTTTTCATTATCGCTGGAACCATCTCATTAAGGAGACGCGCCCCATCAGGCAATATAACTTTTGCACCTGTGTCATATAAGTCATAAAGGTTAGGATCCAAGCAAGAATGTTCTAAAGCTAACACTTCGCGACCATCGATCAGCTGCTTGACGTTTTTAACATCTTCATCGACCGACCCACTTGGTTTAATCGGGCTCAGACTAGAGTCGGATCTGGAAACCAACCATACACCTGAAGGAAAATAATCCTGTGAAAAATCGACAACCTCAGAACGCCAATCAAGAATAGTAACGCCATTTGCGATCAAATCGCCTTCAATTGGAACACTTTCTCCGACAACAGCCTGCTTGTTGTGATATTGCACATTTTGCCCTGTCAACTTACCAACCACGTCGCTCCACTGTGCTGGAACATACTGGTACTGAACACCTAACGACTTGGCAAAACCTTTTATTATCTCTACATCCAAGCCAGTCAAAGTTTCCACTTCACCTTGTTCAATATAGGAGACAAAGTTAGCGTACGGGACACCAATGTGACGCAGTACACCGCGTTCACGGATTTGTTGTAAATCGTCTGACCAAGCGGCAGACGACGCAACAGAGGTAACCATGAGCGCCACCGTCGCTAAAGTTCTTTTGAATGTTATGACTGACATAATAATATCCTTACCTTTCACAAAGCGCCCAATAATGGGCGCTTGAGTGATAAACAACGATGTTAGAACGACGAGTAATACAAATTCGTCATCGCCACTACGAGCCCTTCCACATCTTGTTCGTCATGGAACAAATGCGTAGAGATACGCAGCGCGTAAGTATCAAAGTCATCATCCTTATGCAGCTTAAAGCTAGTCGTACGGATGATGTAACCATACTCTTCACGTAAACGATCTCGGAATTCCGTCAGTATCTCTTCATTAGTTACATCGGAGAACGGGTTAACCGTCGTTAAGCCACTGGTTAAGCCTTCCACGTTTGGTGAATACATTTTGGCTTGTGGTAAGTACTCTTGAAGCAAGGTTTTACATAAACTACCAAGGCTTACAACTCGCTCTTCGATACGGTCTCGACCAATCTCATCCCACATTTTGCAACTATCAACTAGTGCTTGTTTCGCAGGATAGTTATCGTTACCAATGTATTGCATTTGCAGCTGTTTACCTAGGTAATCAGCATGAGAAAGTGAGGAGTTGATCAACCATAACGGGTTCTCTCGGTCACTCCAATACTCATTCAAACGGTTACCGTTATCACGAACATACAGAATACCTGTCGCGCCCGGACCACACTGCCACTTATGACCAGATCCTGCATAGAAATCACAATCCATATCGTGGAAATCAAGGTCAAACATACCGACCGTATGCGCGCCATCAACAAGAGTAGGTACACCATACTCTTTTGCTAAAGCACAAATGGCTTTTGCTGGTAGCGCGGTTCCTGTTTTGTATGTGATATGAGAGAAAACAATTAGGCGAACGTTTTGATTCGCATCAAGCGCGTCTCGGAACGCTTGAATGTAATCTTGCTCAGAAACGTTTTCGGTACCAGTAAATACTGGTAGTTGAATTTCTACCACATCCACACCAAAACGATGTTTCGCTACGTTCATAGGTGATGTTGCAGCAATATGTTCATGGTGTGTCGTTAGAATCACATCACCTGGTTCAAAGTGTAAGCCATTAATGATCGAGCATAAGCCATCAGTAGTGTTGCGGCTGAGAATGATCTCTTCTGGGTTAGCACCAAAACCTGGTGCGACGTCTTTAACCATCTCTGAAACATAAGGCCAAGAGCCAAATTTGCCTTTCATATCCCAAGGATATTTAGCCACCAGCTTGTTGTTATGCTCGTAATCTTCAAGAACATGTTTTGGCATTGAACCTGTTGTACCAATGTTCATGTAAGTGGTTCGTTTGTCCAAAACGAACTGTCTTCGCACTTTACGCCAGAAGCGCTTATCGTGTTTTCTACCTAGCCCGCGGCTGCTCCAATCAATTTTCTGTTCTCGTGCTTGAGCTACGCCTGAGAAAGCGGAAGCACTCACACCAGCAACAACAGCTCCTGTTGCGCCTTTCAGAAAATTACGGCGGCTGCTATTAGTCTGAATAGATTCCTTGTCTTTCATCTTTTTCAATCCTTGTCGGAAATTAGCCATATTATTAATTTTAAGTGCGTAACTATCTGTTACTAAAACATTATTACCCATTACAATCAGAGTTTAATTTTTTCCTCTGCCATTAAGTGACTTTAGTTCCAATTTTTTATCTTATTTGATGATATAAGCAACAGTTTGACCACAAATCTATAAACAACAATGTTCACATTAATATATTCGTTAATTTGATTATTCTTTATTGCGGACAATTCCACCAAATTCTTTATAAAACAATTATGAGCTTTGTTATAAAGTCATTAAAAATTTAACTTTGCGTTAATTTAAAAATATTCAGGCTATTTTAAGATTGGCGTCTATTCTTTTTATATCTTAACGATCTCAACATGTTAAGACTAAATAAAAGAAAGCTGATTTCGGATCGAGATATCAGTTTAAGACCATAAAGTGATACACATCACTCTATGACATAAACTCACCGCTCAACATACATAAGTAAAACAGGTTTTCACTAATATGTGCTTGAGCGTACACCCAAAAAGAAGGAGGTCCCATGTTAAAAGGATTGCTATGCATTTCAGTTGCATCCGCTCTTGTCGCCGCCCCTAACGTGCTAGCAAAAACGGTAGAAATGACTGCTCTCAACACCAATGAGAGTGCGGGTACCATTGAGATTTCACAAAGTGATTATGGCGTTGTTTTTACGCCTCAATTATCAGGTTTGTCAGCAGGTGTGCACGGTTTCCATGTTCACACTAATCCATCTTGCGATAGCATAGAAAAGGATGACAAAACCGTATTAGGCGGCGCAGCAGGTGGCCATTATGATCCTAACAACACAGGGAAGCATGGCTATCCTTGGACCGATGACAATCATTTAGGCGACTTGCCTCCACTCTATGTGGACATGGACGGCAATGCCAATCAGCCCGTTGTCGCGCCTCGCCTAAAATTATCGGATTTAAAAGGTCGAGCGTTAATGATCCATGCAGGTGGTGACAATCACTCCGATCACCCAAGTAAGCTAGGTGGTGGTGGCGCTCGCGTCGTATGTGGTGTTATTGAATAAACATTAACTTATGTCTCACACTTCTCTTTAGATTGCGAGAAGTGTGAACTTCTGTTGATACTGAGAGGAGGTTGCATTGGTCTCAAGATAGCTGTGGTGAAGCATTAAGATCGATTGGACAATCTTCGTCCCGATCCCCAAAGAACCGCCCTCCGCTTCTTCCTCGATGTGATTGACGAAGGTAAAGTGGATACGCGACTTATCCTCACTCAAATGCGCTTGGCAATGCACTTCCGAGCCGATTGGGCTGTGGCGCAATGCATTTTCAAGCAGGTTCAATACCAACCTCTCCAATAGCCCCTTGTCACCCACAGTTTTGATTTCGCTATCGATATCCACTTTCAACACCACTTCTTTACGAGAAAACTGGCTCTGCATCGTTTCGGCACATTCTGCCATCAACACGCCAAGATCTACGGGGCGGTACTCGTAATTTGGCATTGGAGCTTCTTTGCGCGCAGCGTCTAACAAAGAATGTAATTGAGTTGAGAGCTTCTCACAATTTCGGAAAGCAACGTCAATCAAAGGGTCGGATTCCGGATGTTGCAAACGCCACGTTTCCAAATAGCCAAGCACGCTCGATAACGGCGTTTTTAAATCATGGCTAAGCTGCAACAAGCTTTGACGACGATGAGACGATTGATACTCCAACTGTAAAAACTGTTGCTGAATGTGCTTCGCCATCATCTGATAAGAGTGCGCAATCGGCACGAGCTCCGGTACTTGGTGAGTAAAATCAGGTTGCAGACGGAAATCATGTTCAGCTTGCTGTTGAAGTTGTTTGGTCACGCGCTCAATTGGGTTCAATAGGCTACGTTTCACAAGCACATAAGCCCCAAGAGCAAAGCCTAAAATGGACACTAAGACCAATCCTGCTAGCGCGATGTAAGGGGTATCAACTTGAGCATTGGCAATGGCGTCATGTCGGGTACTGCCAATCACCACGTAGAGATAACCGACCGTAGAGCCTAATTCCTCTATCGCCGCGACAGAAAAGACTTTGTGCTCACCACGATTACGTGGGTCTTCACCCAAAATAGGAAAAGGTTGGTCATTTAAGAATTGCTTAATGGGATTGAGATCCACCTTCCCCATGATCTCCGCCCCTTCCGGCGCTGCATGAGTGGTGATGTTACCTTGGCTATCGAGGAAGTAGATTTCAAAATCAGGGCCGATCAGCATGAGCGTATGAAAGATCGACTTAAGCGCTTTAGGGTTGTAATCCGTACCGATCATCAGTGGATTATCATCACGCATGTGGCTAGCTAGCTCTTTATGCAGGCTTTGCTTAGTGCGTAACTCAATGGTTTCTTTTTGCCAATTGTAAGTCAGTGCAATCACCACCGCCGCGAGGCAGAACCACAAGCTAGTAAATACTACCAAGCGAGATTTGAAGCTCATCCTATCGCCTCCTTAAACAGCGATGTTTTTTCAACACCCGTGATGATTGAAAAATGACGGTGAAAACAACTGCCGACTTACTTTCTTGCATTAGTGTCTTGGCTGAAACTTATATCCAACACCCCAAACAGTTTGAATGAAGTGATGATCAGAATCAGACAACGACAACTTGCTGCGTAAACGGTTAATGGTGCTACACACAGTGTGGTGATAACCAGAATGACTGGTGTTCCAAACGTGATCGAGCAATTCATCTTTACTGTAGACTCTGCCCGGACGAGTCGCGAGAAACTGCAGCAAAGTAAACTCTGTCGCGGTAAGAGTGACGTCTTTGTCGTTTAGGGATACTTGGTGCAACTCCGGAATGATTCTCAGCGGACCAAAATCCATCGCATCATCGAGGACTTCATTTGCTACTTTGACTTCTGCGGTTTGGCTGACTCGGCGTAGCACGTTTCGCACTCGTGCTTGGAATTCTAATACGCTAAATGGCTTGGTGATGTAGTCATCAACGCCCGCTTCTAAGCCGTCTACCTTGTCCATTTCACCGTCTCTGGCTGTCAGCATGAGCACTGGGCTCCAATCTTGTTGCTGACGCAAATAATGGCAAATGTCTAGACCATCACCATCTGGTAAACCTCGGTCAAGGATCAATAAATCAAAGGGTTGTTGCTGGTATTGCGTTTTAGCATCGGCGACATTTGTGGCTCGCGATACTTGGTGTCCTTGAAACTTGAGATGCATCTGAACCAGTTCTGCCAAATCATCGTCATCTTCCACCAACAAGATGTTCGCGACTAAATTGATTGCCTGTTGTTCCATGGTCCTTTCCTTGCCTTCGAGTATCCTCACTTTGCACATGACCGGAACAAATTAGAAATTCTTTCAAAAAAGGTTCCGATGACGCCATGAGGGATAAAGCGCTCGGCTACAAGCGCTTTGGAAAGGAGACGTCATCGGAGCCTGTGTTACTCGACTCGAGTGATGGTGACTTTCGCACCTGGGTTCAAGAAACGATGGTTCGCAGAAAGTGCTGAGTTTGCTAATCCGTCATCTTGGCTAACAACACCCGCATGGAATGCAACAACGTCATTGCTGTCATTACGTGCGGCATTGAAACCCTCACCGCCACCTGCTGGGCCCGGAATGGTTGCGGCAAGCTCATCGTTTAGCTCTGTACCGGAATCCCAAACGTTCATGCTCATTTCATAGCTTTCACCCACTGCGAGCGATTTGAGCGATAGCCCCGTTTCGCCAACAAAGGCATCATTGGTATTCACAAACATAGACGCCACAGACAAGTAACCGTAACGACTAGGGTCAACCGTGATGGTGACTTCGTCCGATGCACCCGGCAACACCAATCCATTGCCCGAAATACCTTGGTAAACACTGTCATTGCTGTTCATCAACTCAATCAGCTCAGCGTTACTCCCGCCTTCAGCAAGGTGCTCAAGTTCAACGGATGCGGCTTGACCAATTTCAAACAATTGGTAGTCACCATTGTGAGTGAGTACAGCAAGCGGAGACATAGGTTGATTCGCAGTCAAGTTCGCCACGTTGACGGTGTAGCGGTAAGATTTCACTACATCGTTATCATCATCGCTTGGACAACCGGCGAGTAAGCCGACTGAAGCTGCTACGAGTAAGATTCTGTATTTCATACATCCCCCTTACTTCACAACAATTGTGATGGTTGCAACTGGGTTTAACCAACGATGGCTACTGCTGTCTAGGTCACTGATGCCACCGGTTGGATCGCTATCACCAAGGTTACCCGGATGCACGTGGACTTTGTCGTTAGTTACCGTTGCTTCAACGCCTGTGCCGCCAGTACCAAAGGTAATGAAAGGTGGGTTTGGCATGCTAGACGCAAGTTCATCGTTCGCTTCTGTACCGGCATCGTAACTTCTTAGCGTTGCTCGGTATGTACCCGCTTCCGTTGGAATCTTCCAGCTATCTAGACCGACGAAACCGTCATTGGTTGGCAGCAACATCGCGCTCAGAGAAAGATAACCGTGGTCGCCACTATCCAAGGTGAAGGTGGTTGCAACACCTGGATTCAAAATGCCACCAGCAGGGTTCTCAACCACCGCACCACCAGCGTTACCAATCACACTAGCAAGCCCAGAGATATCACCACCTTCTGCCATTGCTTCTAGTTCTGGCGTTGCTGCTTGACCCGTTCTGAACATTTGAAGATCAGAGCCATGTGCAGCAACAATAAGTGGCGTAAAGTAGATGCCTTTGGTTGCGTTTGTCACGGTGATTTCCAATTCCGCCGCATTCACTGATGCAGAGCCTAGTGCCATAGCTACTGAAGTCATGACGAGTCCGAGTTGGGTACGTTTTTTCATTGTGATTCCATCCTTTAATGAGGGTTGAACTACCCAAGCCCATGTGTACGGCTTTACTTCTTTGTTCGTGACTTGAGTAGGTTAAGCATTACGTTTCGAACGTTTTGCGTTCTTGCCTCTAAGAATGACGAGCAAATCTATCAGCAACTTCATCGAATTCTCATAAAATTCTCACAAGTTCTGTTCGAATTCTGTCAGCAGCACTTTTTTACTCTTAATCAGCTATTTACACGTCGCGCTTTCCCCTCCTACAATGCGATATTCCCTGTTTAAATCACGATTCTCACCATGATTCATAACGTTCTGTCTGCCTACTATGGCGAAATCTACGGCATCGCTTTTTTCAACCACTACTTGAGCCATTACGCCCAAAGTGAACAACAAACACTGTGGCAAACCTTGATTGAAGTAGAAGAACTCACCGCAGAAAAGCTCAAATCGGTACTGCTGACAAATGGCATGGATATCGAAAGTCGACACCAAGAGATGCTAGATAAAGGCTTGGCAGACGCAACCAAGTGGATTGGTTTACCATGGCAAGAGTTGGTAGCGACTCTTTTGAAGTGGGTAGAACCTTATGAGGTTAAGTATCGAGAGTGGCATGAAGAAGTGAAAGCTTCACAGCAGTATTCAATCGCTGAGCGAGAAGCTATCGAGTTAATTGCAGACCACGAAACGGCCATTTATCACTGTTGGCAGCAATACCATACTGGTGAATCTGGCTTGCCTGCACTCAATGCATTTTTGGCAAAATATCGTTAAAGCGAGACGGTGACACTTGAACCTCGTGAAACCGTACCAGACAATGTCGTTATTCCGCTGCGCAGAACTGAACAATTATGGTTAATCCAAAACTCATTGCCCTACTTCCTGATCTTGCTTCGTTTATCTTAGTGGTAAACGAAGGCAGTTTTACCGCTGCAGCCAAACAACTCGGCGTGACGCCATCGGCTTTAAGTAAGTTGATCACACGATTAGAGCAAGCCCTCTCGGTCAAACTGTTTGAGCGCACGACTCGTAAGTTGATCATCACTCAAGCAGGGCAAAAGGTTTACGACCAAAGCATCGCAATGGTGAATGCCGCACAGCAAGCCGTTGAGCTATCTGCGGAAGATCATGCCGAGCCAACAGGCGCACTCACAGTAGCAGCCCCTGAAGCATTTCTTAATTCGGTGCTTCAACCGTTTGTGTTGCCATTCCTAGAACGTTATCCAAATATACAGCTTAAGCTGCGTGCAGCAGATGGTGAGATCGATCTGTTCCGCCAAGGAATTGATGTCGCATTTAAGCTCACCGACAAACCCGATGAGAACCTGGTCCTCAAAGAGATCAGCAAGACCAACCTTGTTTTGTGTGCCTCTCCAGATTACCTAGCCAAACACGGTATGCCTGAGCACCCAACCGAGCTTGAGCAGCACGACTGTATTTACCTTGCCGAGAACGACAAAGACAACATCTGGTCGTTCTTTAAAGAGGAAGCGTTCCACTCGATTGCAGTAAGTGGACGCTACGCCGTCAACCATTCTCAAATGCGCTTGAACGGGGTTAAGTCTGGCTTGGGAATTGGGATCTTCCATGATTTCGTGATCAAAGACGCGTTAGAGCAAGGAGAAGTGGTGGAGGTTCTGCCGGATTGGATGATCAAGAGTAACTATCATGGCGCTATCGCGATGCAGTATGCGCAAACCAAATACATGCCCGCTCGTCTGCGTGTGTTTATCGACTTCGTTAAGGAGCATTTAGTCTCCGAGGATACTAACCATGCTTGAAGAGGCTAACCATGTTTAATGCCATTCATCACGTCGCGATCATTTGCAGCGATTACCCAAAGTCAAAACGCTTTTACACTGAAGTGTTAGGACTGAAAGTCATTGCCGAGAACTATCGTGAAGCCAGAGACTCCTACAAGCTTGACCTCGCTTTACCTGACGGCAGTCAAGTTGAACTGTTTAGCTTTCCGGGCGCACCAGAGAGACCGAGCTTTCCTGAAGCGCAAGGGCTACGGCATCTCGCTTTTTTGGTTGATGATGTTGAACAAGTGAAAGCCTACCTAGAATCGAATGATGTTGAAGTTGAGCCAATTCGTATTGACGAATTCACAGGCAAAGCCTTTACCTTCTTCCAAGATCCAGATGGCTTACCGCTGGAAATTTATCAGAAATAAAAAGAGCCAGCACTTCGCTGGCTCTTTTACTATTCCACTCTTTGTCTGTTACTAATTCAACGCCGTTTTCAGCTTCTCGACGCGGTTGAACAACAGCCAATCCAGTGCGAGAACCGTAACAATTGCCAAACCGCCCATCGGGAACGCCAAGCACAGTACGACTAACGTTGCCAAACCAAGCTTCCAAATGCCATCTTGCTGAAACTTAGGTGGTGCCCCTAATGCAGCACTGCGACTTGGTCTACGAATCCACCACATCACCACACCTGTGATTGAGATTAAGATGAACGCCAAACAGAACACCACGTTGAGCACTTTGTTAAGCACACTGACATCACCTTGGTGCAATGAAACACCTGCCGCCATGAACTTGGCAAATACGCTGTAATCTTGCCACGTGACGTCCACCAACAAGCGACCGGAATATTGGTCAAAGTGGCTGGTGCGATCTTGTCTTGGGTCGGAGATATCACCACCCATGGAGTTAGCTGCAACGGTGTAAACGCCCGTCTCAGAGCGTGGCAAAAACAGCTTATAACCAGTGAAGCCCATCATTTCAGCCTTGAGGATGATATCATCAATGGAGAGCGCATCATGGTTGCCTGCGTATGCCATATCTTCCTTCATATTGGCATGATCATGAACGGGCTTATCTTTCGATTCTGGCACAGCAGCAAGCTCTAAGTTCCATGGCATCTCTTCTGAAGCACCGTGGTTAAGATCTTTATGTGTCAGTGTGGATTCCGGTTTCTCACCCCATGTGTAATAGGTTGGGAAGGTATTCCAAGCTTGCACCATTTTCGCGCCCCAGATCCCTGCCCACGACAAACCTGAAATCAAAAAGAACAACAGAACAATCGACAGCACACCACCTAAATTCGCATGCAGGTCACGCATCAAAATCCGAGGGCCATTGTTAAAGCGAATTTTCAAAAAGCCAGCGCGGCTGGCGTTGTCTCTCGGTACCCAAAGGTACAAACCAGACACCAACAGCAAAATCCCCAGACTTGCGGCGATTTCAATTAAACGGTCGCCTAGGTCGCCAATGAGCAGCGTACCGTGAATGCTGCTCATCAGTTCATAGATGCTATCACCACGGTCAATGGTGCCTTGCACGTCTCCTGTGTAGGGATTTACTGCAACAATCAGTGAGCTGCCTTCTTGGTTTTGAATCGAGAATCGGTTGGCAATATCGACCGCTTTAGCAGGTACAAATTGAGTGACATTAAAATCGGGATACGCCTGCTTTACGGTTTCCAATTGTGCAGAGACAGGAACCATTTGCTCTTGTGGTGAAATTTGTAATGTCGCTTCGTATCGAGCCAGTTCGATTTCGTCATCAAACAACATCACCAACCCAGTGACGGAAAGCATCAGCATAAATGGAATGACGAACAAACCTGCGTAGAAGTGCCATCGCCACGTCATAAAGTAGATGGATTTTGCGCGTGAGGCTTCCTTGAGTTGAGGCTTTGCCGAGTTTCTCAACATGTGTATTTTCCTTTTTTCATTGTTGAACACCCAAATTCAGCCAAACGCGTCCTGCACATACGTATTCGTATGCGGCGCTATTTGACTTAGATTCGGGAGTACCACTGCTCGAAGTGGCAGTGTTGTTGGCTTTATTTACTTGTAATTGTTTTCGTTATGAGAAAAGGGAAACTGGCGGCGCTCTAGGAACTGGTGTTTCAAATCGCACACTTAGAGCCAAATAAGCGTAGCTGTCAGAAGTCACCAAGCTCTGTCTTGAAAGTATCGGTGTCGTTGGAAGTGTATCGTGATGAAAAGTCGAGAAGTGGCTAAACGGACAAGGCTTGCCTTTGTGGCTGACCGAATTGTCGCCCTCTTCTATTTGGACCAACTCAAATCCGTTAAGCGTACATAGCGTCGCCCACACGCCCATGCTGTTACCATGAGCATTGATAACAGGCATCAGCGTCACTAGCACCCAACTGAGAGCACTAGCAAATAACATCGAGCGGTAAAAGGGAATTAATCTACGCATAACGGTGACTTAACAAATTTCACACAGCGTAACCAATTTTGAGTGATAGCTCAAAAAACAGTATCAATAAGTGGTTGCTACCTCACAGGTTTTCTTGAATGCATCGATTGACAGGCGCAAAAAAGCCCGCCGAAATGGCAGGCTGATAATGTGTTCATTCATTACTTAGAGATAACGCGTAATCCACTGCCACGAGCAAATGCTCCGCTCAGTAGATAATTAGCCGAACAACTTGCTCCAAATGCTTGGATTGCGCTTGTCGTGGTACTCTTCACGAAGGCTATCGATTTCACGCAGTTGGTCTTTTGCTTCTTGTAGCTTGCCCGCATCAAGATCCGCTTCAATCTTATCTAGCGTTACCGTCAGCTTGTTAAAGCCTTCTAAGTAAGTATCAAACTTCTCTGGTGGGTAATTACCACGCTTAGATTGTTCAACAATCGCTTGCAAGCTATCAATCGCAGATTTCATGGTTTCGACATCAGATGCTTCTGCCGCCTGTTTGAATTCCATCTTCATCTGTTTCATGTTTTGTTTTAAATCAACCGCTTCTGCCATTGCGTATGTTGAGCCAAACGCAATCGCACACCCTAGGACTAAAGGACGTAACATTTTTCACTTCTCCATTTATAGTGCCGAATTCTGTGTCGGCTTTATTCACCCAAATAACCTACGCCATAAGAGGCGAAAAACTAGCTTAGTTGAGTATTTCCGGGTCGCAGTGTAAAGCAATCTGGCGTCGGGTGCATACCTTAAATGTAATCAAGTTTATGCGTTGAGAATGCTGTCATATTCTGCAATTGGTTTACGGCCTCTCAAAGCTAAGAAAGACAAAAACTGCTGAGCGGTGTGAGTAATCACTTTCTTGCTATCAATACCCACTTTGTCCATTAACTCTCCAACCAAATCCAGATTACCAACATCGTGACAGAAATGCGCGTCACTGCCCGTGGTGAAGAAAACACCAAGATCTTTCCCGATTTGTGCAATCTCGTGGCAACGGTCTACGCTGCCTACTCGGCTGTTGCCTTTCAGCGTGGTGTTATTAATTTCAATCGCGACATTGTGCTCTTTCGCGCACGCTAAAACGGTCTGAAAATCAAAGTCGAAATTTGGATTACCAAGATGACCGAGCGCATCAATACGACCACTCTGAATGACATTAACAAGTGCTTCCGTGTGAGTTTGCTTGTTTGCAGGACGAAAAACGGGTTCATGAAAACTCGCGATCACCCAATCTAAGTTGCGGTCCACACTCAGTGGAATATCAATGTCGCCTTCGGTATTCATAATGTTAGATTCAACGCCACGAATAATCGCAACGCCTTCAAGAAAGCGAGGCAGAATTTTCTGGTTCGAGAAGAACCAGTAATGAGGCGCACCCGGCATTGATTCTGCGTGATCGGTCGTGCAGAACATATCCAGCCCGTTCTCTTTTGCCAACTTTGCATTTTCAATCAAGGTACTGTACGCGTGACCACTTGCGTACGTATGTGTATGGGTATCAACTTTAAATTCCATCATCCACTCTCTTAGGTGCGCTATCTTGCGTGCTATTGTATACCTTCAGGCAACGCATCGTCAGCCCAAGATAAGCAAGAACCCTAAGCTTGCTCTTCACTAATGGCTTTTATCAAGGGTAAAGCTTTTTCCCATCCGTGATTAAACATGGAAACAAAGTCGTTGTGAGTATGAATGGTAACATTGAGTAGTAAACGATCGTTGTTGGTATCGATCTGGTAGATCTCTCGCGATCCGATCCACCTAGATGCTAGGTCAGCATCGAGTTGTTGACGATTATCCGGATTAAAAATGGCAACATGATGAAATTCAAGTTTTTGAAGCGGTAGCACCGTATCTATGATCGCCCTTGTCCCGCCCATATCTGGATCAAAAAAAGTGATGCCACCTCCTTCTTCCCAAGCTCCTTCAAATTGAGACTGCGGTGAAAAGGCTTGTGCCCAACGTTTATACAACTCAACATCGGTTAGCACTTCCCACACTCGTTGCGGTGTCGCCGAAATTTCGACGTAATAATTTAGCGTAAGCATGATTTCTCTCCCTGAACCTTTCTTGACGCTAGCCCATACTCAGGAAAAATCAAACCACACGACCAATTTATCTACCTGCCCCCTTCATTTTCCGACAGACTAAGAAGTTCTCGCTTGTAAACCGCCACTGCGATGCGCCGTAAAACGAACCCAACATGTGTTCAGTATGATTGCGAGCACTATTAAACTCATCCCAACAATTTGACTTTGACTCATTCGGTCTTCAAAAAACAGGCTCTGCCAAACCGCAGTGAACAATAAGTTAGTAAAAATGAGTGGCGCAAGTTGAGAGCCACTGCTTGCCAGTTTATATGCTTTGGAGCGAAAAACTTGGGTGTTAATGATCATCAGAGACATCATACCGATCCACAGCGTATTTGAAGAAATCTCAGGCGCAATAACACTCATATTAAGTAACACGTCGAAGTCGTTAAACAAAGTTAGCGGCAACAGAAATACGGCAGCAAAACCAAACGCCCAAAAGTTGATTTCTAGCGGCGACATATTTGTTTTACTCACTTTATATAACGTAAGCTGAGAACCAGAATTGAAGAGTCCACCAGCCAAGCCGAGCAATAAATCCGCTCGCCATGTAATCTCACTTCCACCGCCCGCCAACATAACCACACCAGTGAACGCCATTGCTAAAGCCGCCAATGTTGAAACACGAATGCGCCCCCTCATGAACAGCTTTTCAACCAAGGGAATAAATAATGGGCCAGTAGCAAACAAAACGACCCCCTCAACGAGCGTTAACGTTTGTAATGACGCGATAAAGCAAAGTTGTGACAAACCGATACAAAGAGCACGCAATAAAATAGGCTTTAGCGTGCCCGCTTTAGGAAAGGTAAGGTTTTTCACACGAAGTAAGATAAGCAAGATAAGCGCAGGCACCAAAAAACGTAAGAAGCTAAATAGTGTGACGGAAAGTTCGCCTGACAACTGCTTTGCTAACAGTCCAGTAACAGATAAGCTTAACGTAGACATCAACATGAAAAGGATAGATTTATTTACAGCATTCATTCAATACTCCTTAATATATGGAGCATTTTAAAAGACATCACTTATCGTAAATAGCGAGTAATATTAACCATTGATGTAAGAAAAACTTACAGTTTAACTTATCTATCACCAGCTACGGTTTTTAAATTATGCGGAAACTAGTCCCCTTAAAGTCCATCTACGCATTTGTTGCAGTAGCTGAGTCTGGCAGCATGACAGAAGCAGCACAGATATTAAGTGTAAGCCACTCAGCCGTAAGTCAGGCAATTAAATCGCTGGAGAGTCAAGTCAACAAGCCTCTGTTTGATCGCATAGGCAGACAAGTTCAACTCAATGCGGACGGTAAGAAGTATTACAGAAAGGTGGCACCCGCTTTAGAGCAAATTGTCGATGCAACGGAAGCACTCATCCAAGATCAGAATTTGCAACGTGTTACGCTCAATATGGTGAATTCATTGGCTCTTCACTGGTGGATTCCTCGAATGTCAGATTTACAAGGGTTTGCTCCTCAATTAGACGTTCGTTTATCAAACCTGTCTGGCAGATTCAATTTAGAACAAGAAGGCATCGACGCGGCTTTGGTGCATGGAAATCCCGAAGAATGGCAGGATTACTACTGCGAAAAGCTCAGTGAAGATGAACTGGTTTTGGTGTGCAGTCCTGAATTGATAGCGAAGACAAAGGACTCAAACATCACTCAACTCTTAAAGCAGTATCCCATCATTGAAGTTACTAACGAACGAAGAAAAAATGACTGGAACGTGTGGCTGGACGCGACGGGTATCCAGCGACCTAAAAATAAAAAACCAATCACTTTTAACATGTCGATACAAGCCGTCCAGGCCACAACTCGTCGTTTGGGGTTATTGGTCACTCATCGCTTGTTTGTGAAGGATGACATCAAATATGGTCAGCTAATCGAGCTGGGTGAACCCGTCATTAATCCTCATCAACAGCTTTACTTTGTATGCCCGCCACACAAGCTAAAGCTTGAATCGTTTCATCTGTTGCGATCTTGGCTACAACAATCATTCAACTATTAGAAACTTTTGTTAAGCACATTCACTGAAAAACTAGTATAAAGTTAGAGGAGCACTTTTCATCCAAGGATGGTTTATGAAGCAGTATCAAATATGGCTAAGCGCACTCTGTTTTGCAGTATCTTTGAGTGCGACCGCAGAAGCAGAAAATGATAACCGCCTTTCAGAACAAGGGATCTCCACGGCAATTATTGGAGGGCAGCAGGCGACCCAAAACCAACTTCCTTTTTTTGCACGTCTTATTCTACATAAAACTGGCGCTAATCAGTTTGCCAATATTTGTGGGGGAACCATTGTAAACGACCGTTTCATTTTAACTGCGGCTCACTGCGTAGAACCAAGCGTTTTCACTGACGGGTGGACAATCAACGATCTACGAGTGCTAGTCAAAAACCCTACGATGAATGACGTGTTTGTTGAAGAATTCAAAGATGTTCGCTCTATCACGATTCATCCTGATTATGTGCCTAGCGATTTATGGATTAATGACATCGCTGTCCTTGAATTGACTCGCCCTATTACCGATAACGTTCAATCCATCACTTTACCGCAAGACTTTGGAGACTACAGCAGCAAGACGGTTTATCAGATATTCGGTTTAGGTCAGACCTCGACTAGTGATGAAAACGGGCCAAACTATTTACGCTGGGCAGAAGTAAAACCCCTTACCGACACCCAATGCGCTTCGCTGGTAACAGGGTTTAATGCTCAGGAAAGTTTGTGCGCGAATGGATTTCCTGAGCGAAGCTACACTGGTATCTGCCGCGGTGACTCAGGCGGTCCTCTCACTTATCAAGACAATAATGGCATGTATCAGCAAATCGGTATTGTTAGCTATGGTTCTTCTGTTTGTGAATCTGCTGCGATTCCGAGTGTGTTTACTGAGGTTCTAAATTATACAACGTGGATTGAAGCCCAAACCAGTTCGGGAGTGAAAACTCGTTATAACGCCCTCCTAGCAAGTACAGAAGATTATCATAGTGAAGGCGATTCCGGCTTTGAACCAGAAGATACTAACACGTCGGGCTTTGACGATAACGGCAGCGGCGGTGGTCTCGGATCAGGGTTGATCATGCTTGGAGGCTGGTTTGGTTGGCTAAGACACCGCAGAAATGATTCACGCTCCTAGTTGCGTCAACAAGACATCATAATATCTTGCGCTTAACGCGAGAGTTAATGATGTCTTCAATCATCTTTTGCTCTTTTTTCGCTTTTTCATAGTTCTGCTTAGTACGCCAACGCTCAAGCACTTTTTCTAACCCTTGAACGCGTGCGTGCTTGTGTTCTAGTGTTTTCTGTACAGATGCACATTCCGCTTGCATAACGGCTTGCTCTTGCTCGTGGTGACGAAGCATTCTTTGTAGCATTTGGTCAACACGATTAAAGTTCATCAAAGCCGCGCTCGTCAGCGTCGGGCCGGTTCGGGTTGATTGTCCAGCGTGGCCTTTCAACGCCGATAACTGTTCCAATTGCATTGAAAGATGGGAGTGACGCTGACGCATGGCATCAAGTTGTTGACCCACACGATCACGCTGTTTTTCTTCCATTTGCTGTAACTTGCCTACGGCTTTTAACTTGGATTTCATTTCAGCCTTGTCACTCCCATTTGATTAAGCATTTTGAAAAAGCTGCGCAAGCTCGGTCAAACTGGTTGGGTAATCTACAGACTCGTTGGCAGCTTGTTGTAGATATGCACGCAAGTTTGGGTACATAGCAACTGATTGATCTAACTCAGGATCTTGTCCTGGTTGATAACCCCCTAATGGCAGTAACTCTTTAACCTGAAGGTAGTTGGAGTACATTTGACGGAAGTTATTCGCAATCGTGCTGTGTGCGTCCTGCGTACAAGTATTCATACAACGGCTAATAGACGCGTTGATATCTATCGCGGGATAATGCCCTTGCTCAGCTAGTTGACGCGATAAAACAACATGCCCATCTAAGATGGCGCGCGCGGAATCCACGACAGGATCTTGTTGGTCGTCCCCTTCTGCCAATACGGTGTAAATTGCCGTTAAGCTACCATGTTGATTTTCACTGTTACCCGCTCGCTCTAGGAGTTGAGGTAACACGCTGAAGACAGAAGGCGGATAACCACGAGAAGCTGGAGGCTCACCGAGCGAAAGAGCGATTTCGCGCTGTGCCATGGCGTATCGGGTTAGAGAGTCCATCAGAAGTAGAACGTCTTTGCCTTGGTCTCGGAAATACTCTGAAACGCGATGACAAAGTAGTGTCGCTCTTAACCTCATTAGCGGGGATTCATCAGCAGGAGCCGCGATAATGATCGCTTTCTTGCGCGCTTCTGGGGTTAAGTTTCTCTCGATGAACTCACGTACTTCTCTGCCTCGCTCACCGATAAGCCCGACCACAATTACATCGGCCTCCGTGTTTTTGGTGATCATCCCCATTAACACACTTTTACCGACGCCACTGCCAGCCATCAAACCAATACGTTGGCCTTTGCCTACCGTCAATAGTCCATTAATAGCACGCACGCCTACGTTGAGTGGTGTATCAACTGGGCGTCGCTTCAGTGGGTTAATCGGTTTTGGTTCAAGTGAAACTCGATCTCCCCCCTTAAGCGGTGCCCCATCATCTAACGGCTCACCTAAACCATTCAGTACGCGTCCTAACCACTGAGAGCTTAGCTGCACGGTACTGTCACCATCAAGAGGGATGACTTTTGCACCTGCAAACAGACCGCCTAAACGGCGGATAGGCATGAGGTAAGCAATAGTGTGTTCAAAACCCACAACTTGCGCTTCGATCATATCGCCTTCCGCGGTTTCTACGAGACAACGCTGCTCAAGCTTAAACCGACACCCTACGGCTTGTAACATTAGGCCGTTTACTTTTATCAATCGCCCTGTTACGCGAGCAACAGGGATTGAATCGAGCGAAGCCAAGGCTTCGCTCAAACGCTCACTTAATAGTTCATGGCTTAGGGTATTACTCATGCTCAGACTCTACCTGTGGAATACTGACTTCATCCAAAAGGTGTTGCTTTACATTGTCCATACAGGCTTCCAAGCGAGAGTCGCAGCTCGCATCCGCTTCTGCGTCATCAGTCACTAACTGACAGCCACCAATAGGAAGCTCCGTATTAGGGACCAGTTTCCAAGATTGCGGCAAATCAGCATTGATGTGAGTAATGCGCTCTAAATCTTGCGGATTTAAATGCACAGTTACTGTTTCCGCTTTACCAGGCATGGCAGACAATGTCTCGTCCACCAAAGCTAGGATCTGCTGAGGCATTAAAGTGAGCTCGGCACGAATCACTTGCTGAGCTACCTTTTGTACCAGTTCACAAATCATATGACGTTGTTGCTGCTCTTTTTCATCCTGCCAACGAGAAAGGGCGTGAAAAAGTTCATTGACAGGCTTCGCCGCCTCCAAAAAGCCTTGCTTTCCAGACTGCTCACCGGAAACAAAGCCTTTTTGGAAACCTTCTTTTTGGCCTTCCAACAGACCTTGTTGCTTGCCCTGTTCGATACCTTGGCGTAAGCCTTCCTCATGTCCTTGTTGCAAACCTTGTTGAAAACCTTCTTCAAGTTGCTGTTGGATATCAATTTGAGGTTCTTGCCAGCCTTGGTTATCTAGCCCGAATTCGTCTTCGATAGTCTTAGGTTGCGCTAAAGGAGGAAAACGGTGTAAACGATACCCGCTCGGAGGCAATCGCATAGTACTTGATTTTATCTCTAGCATGACCTTACTCCACCGTTGGCTCTTCATAGAGAAGCAGCTGAACTTCACCAGATTCATCCAGCTCACGTACCATTTGCATGATGTCTTGACGTGCTTTTTGAACTCGACTTAACGCAACAGCGCCGCGTGCGTCCATGTCATCTTCTAGCGCTTTCACCATACGTTGCGGCATTGAACGCTTAATAGCTTGTTGTAAGGTAATATCGGAACCTTTTAGCGCAACTGCCCACAACTCTAGCGGGATTTGCTGCACCAACATGTCCATAGTTTCTTCGCGTTGTCGGCCAAGAACCATAAAGTCGAACATGTTTTCTTCAATTGCATTAACAACATCTTCATCATGCAACTTCAGCATTTCCATCAATGAACCACGGTCACCTTCAAAGCGGTTAATGATATCTGCTGCTTGTTTAACACCTGATAACGGCGTGCTTTGACTTGCGGATACTTTTTCGATGCAACGCTCAACGAGTTCATGCAAATCAACGGCAACTTGATGATCGATATCTTGCAATTGAGCAATACGGAACAAGATTTCGTCATGGTAATCTTGTGGCAAGTGCTTCAATACCGCTGAAGAGCTGTCTGCTGGCAAATACGCTAGAAAAATTGCTTGCATTTGTGGGTGCTCGTTCACAATGAAACGAGCGAGAGTTTCTGCTTCCACCCACTGTAAGCGCTGCATATTGTTGCGAATTTCATCGCCATATAAGGTATTTAATAACCCTTTTGCCAAATCGTTACCCAATGCTTTACGCAATGTATTAGATAGGTATTCCTTCGAGGCTCCTCGAATACCGCTGTGCTCACGGAAATCTTCAAAGAAAGTTTGAATAACACCACGAGCAGAATCGCTCTTAATGCCATTTAACTTCGCCATTGCACGAGTCACACGCTGGGTTTCATCACGGCTAAAGTGTTGCAAAACCTTCGCTGCGGCATCCTCGCCCATGCCTAATAGCACGAGCGCGGTTTGTTCAACATAACTAAGCGTCTGCTTTGATAGAACTGTGTTCATTGATGTTTACCCATTGTTTCAGTATTTCGGCTACGCGCTCTGGCTCTTCATTAGCAATAAGCTGTAGGTGTTTCAATTGAATTTCTAATGGCGAACCTGCTGGTGGTAGCATGTCGCTGTTTACATCTAAACCTGAAGAGGCTGAGATGCCTTTTTCAGATAGGCGGCGATCAAGTACTTCTTCATGCTCGCGTTCTTCACGCGTTTGCAAGTTTTCGTAGTCAGGCTCTTCCTGAGGCTCAGCAAAATTTAGCTCAGGCACAGGTTTATCAACGCCAGTTAGGTGCATGATTAATGGACGCAGTACGAAGAAGATCATCGCCAAGCCTAACAAGCCACCAATAACGTAGCGTATTGGCTGCTGTACTGTAGGGTCTTGCCACCACGGCAGTGCAGGAGGAGCATCAATTTCGATTGGGGTGAAGTTGAAACTCATTAAACTTAAGCTGTCACCTCGTGTGGCAGAGATACCAACAGCATCCATGATCATGTTTGAGATTTGCTCTTTATCGGCTTCACTCCACGCCACACCATCTGGCGAAGCTTTGGAGTTCAACAGAACCGATACACTAAGCTTTTCTATTTGGCCTTGTTGGTATTGAGTACGACGAACACTGCTCCCTACAGCATATTGACGATTCACTTCAGATCGCGCATTCGTGTTTTGGCTATCGTTCGTTTCCACTTCACCAGATCCTGTCACTGGCGGTTGGTTACTTAGAGAACCAGGAACACCCAACGCAATTTGATCAACCGAGTTGTTATGAATGGTGTGCTCATTACGCACAACCGGTGCGTTATCCAAAATTTCTTGTGTTTCTTCAACTTGGCTAAAGTCCAGATCGGCAGCGACTTGTACTCGGAAGTTACTCGGCCCCACAATCGGCGTAAGCATATCTGCTGCGCGTTGGATGATCTGTTTTTCAACACTCTTCTGGTATTCAAGATATTTCGCATTTACTTTACCAGCTTCCGCAGAAGCGACATCCGCACTAAGAAGACGGCCATACTGGTCAATGACAGAAACAAATTCTGGCTTCATTGCCGTGACACTGCCGACCACTAGGTTAATGATCGCTTCAACTTGTTCAGGCTTTAAGTCTTCACCAGGTTTGAGCTCAAGCATGACAGATGCTGAAGGATTCTCACTGTTTTGGCGGACGAATAGAGTTTGACGAGGTATTGCTAAATGAACACGCGCGTTCGCTACTGAGTTCAAAGACATGATAGTACGTACTAACTCACCTTCTAAACCATGACGATAACGCGCCGTTTCCATAAATTGGCTCGTACCAAGAGAGCTATCTTCCTTGAGCGAATCCAAACCTGTCGGCAGCTTAGCTTTAACACCTTTTGATGCAAGCAACATGCGTACCTTCGCAACCTCACCTTCTGGTACAAGAACTTGTCCATTTTGCTCTTGCATGCGGTAGCTTACGCCTTCGCTTTCTAATACCGACACAATTTCGCCGATATCAAAACGCTCTTGCTGGCTATATAGCGGACGAAAGCTCTGCGAGGAACTCCATAGTGCAACCACAATAATCGCTGCAACAATCGCAGCTAACACCGCAGATAGCACTAAGTTTCTCTGACTGCTAGACCAGATTTGCTTCAGCTTCGTTGTCACATCGTCCATGCCGTTGGCAGTAGAAAATGTCTGTGCTGTGCCGGTAGCCATAGCTGTGTTTCCGGCGACTTGGGGGGTTAGTTCTGACATGAATTACACCGGCATCTTCATAATATCTTCAAATGAGGTCACGACTTTGTTGCGCACTTGCATCAAAGCATTAAAGGACAAGCTGGCTTTTTGGCTCGCGACCATTGCACCAACTAGGTCATCACTTTTTCCTGTTTCTACGGCCGTCATTTTTTGACTAGCCACTGATTGATGTTGATTCACTGTATCCAACACATTTGTCATCGCTTGTGAGAACGATAAAGGTGCGTTTAGTGATTGTTGATCTAAAGGATTTGCACTCACGATAAACTCTGGCGGCTGCACTTGTGCCTGCATCGCCTGCATTTTTGACAACATAAGTTGCTCTGCCGAGACCGCATGAGTAGGTTGACTTGCCATCTATTTTTTCTCCTATTAGGCAGCCGAGCCTAGTGCCGACTGTAAATCAATACCATGTTCTCGCATTGCTGCGAGCTTGTAGCGTAGCGCTCGAGTAGAGACTCCAAGCGCGTTTGCGGTTTTCGTTCGGTTTCCACCAAACTGACGTAACTTTTCCAAAATAAACTGATATTCAGCTTGCTTCTTCGCTTCTACATGACCAAAACTTGAAGTTGGCTCTGCTGTAGGAACTGACGCGACAAGCTCAATAGGCAGCATCAGGTCATGGGCTGTAATGTAATCACCATGACGCATGACCAAAGCGCGTTGAATGACATTTTCCAACTCACGAATATTGCCCGGCCAGTGATACTGACTCAGCGCACTAATCGCATCTTGGGATAGGTGACAGCGGCTGCTATCTTGATACTTTTCAATAAAGAATTGGCTAATCGGTAGAATGTCCTCTTTTCTTTCACGCAAAGGCGGCCAGTGCAGAGGCAGCACATCTAATCGATAATAAAGATCTTCACGGAACGTGCCTTTTTGAACTTCCTCACGTAAGTCTTTGTTGGTTGCCGCAATAACACGAATATCGAGCTGAACGGCTTTATGGCTACCAACACGTTCTACTTCACGCTCTTGAAGGACGCGTAACAATTTAGCTTGAACCGCAGGTGACATTTCACCAATCTCGTCAAGCAGAATCGTCCCGCCATTTGCTTCTTCAAACTTACCGCTTTGAGAATTTGTCGCTCCGGTGAACGCGCCTTTTACATGACCGAATAGCACAGCCTCTAACATTGACTCTGGAATGGCGGCACAGTTAACCGCCACAAATGGACCATTGATACGCGGAGAGTGCTCATGCACATATCGCGCCAGCACTTCTTTACCCGTTCCCGATTCACCTGTAATAAGCACACTCGCGTTAGTACATGCTGCACGATGCGCTAATTGCAGAACTTGTTTGCTTCTCCAAGACTCCGCAACAATGTTGGCCATTGGCTTACCTAACGCTTCAACACGTTTAAGCAGATTAACCAACTGATTAGATTCAAATGGGCGTAATAGATAATCAGTAGCGCCCGCTTTCATCGTCTCAGCAGCCAAGATGCCTTGTTCTTGGTCGACAATCGCAATAACAACACCCGAATTTCGCTGCTTTTGGTGACACGCGACAAACTCACGAACACACATATCCGGCAGCGTAGAGCTCACTAAAGTGATTTCTGCTCGCTCTTCAAGCAAAGCGCCTCGACCAGTACGAGTGTGTTTCGCGGTGTAACCTGCATTTTGCAACACATCCAATACTGGTTGAGCAAGAGCTTCATTTGGCTCAACCAACAAAATTTTCGTTTTCGTCATCATTGAACCTTAACTTTCGTTTGTTGATTTTGTGATTGTAGATCTGGGTGGTGTTTCGTAGCCGTATACTCGTTGTCCCTCACTAAACGCAGGGTGACACGTCGGTTTTTTGCTTGGCCATTAACCGAGTTATTGCTGGCAATTGGGTAACGCGAACCATGAGCTCGTGTTTCGATCATCGACTCGTCGACCCCAAGCTCAATCAAAGCGTTGGTGACTTGCTCTGCTCGAGTACGTGACACAGAAAGGTTCGTTAAACTTGAACCAACGTTATCGGTGTGACCGTCGATGAGGATTTTGGTCACTCGATCATCCACAGATACATAGCTATACAGCGCTTCTAGTGTTGCTTTCTGTCCACGACTTAACGTCTTCTGACCAAACTCAAATGAGAGCGCCATATCCCTTGCCTCTGAAAAAGACAATTTAGGCAATCGCGCGCGACACGCATTAAATGATTTCAATGCGTTTTGAATTTGAAGAGTAGGAATCACAATCTCTGAAACAGAGGAAGCATTACTTCCTTTAAGTGACAGCGTCACCCAACTACCCGAAGCAATTGAATCCATGAATTCTTCAGCGCCTTTATTAAAGATGAAACGCTGAGACGGCTTAGTAAATTCAAGGGAGCCAAATTCTTTTCTATAAAGCTCATTACTCCAAGGAGCATTTTGAGTTGTTAAAGCAATCGTTTTCCATTTATTGTTTTCATATTCTATATCGGAAATAAAATAGAATTTATTATTAGGTTCCGCTAGGAAATAAAACTTCCCATAGTCATTATTTGATTGCAACAAGTTGCATTTGAATTTATTTCCCTCATATGTCCATTTAGAGAGGTCCATAGGGATTGTTAAGACTTCTTCTGAATATGACACTTTTGAAAAAATAAAACTGATAACAATAATTGTGTTACAAATTATCAAACGGACATGATTCATGTATATCTTACATTCCCATGACTTAAACCGTTTAATTAAATATGCCACCAAGCCGAGAGAACTGGCATAGCTAATCATTTTAATTACCTATTCTGAATATTAAAATTGGTTACAAAACGCTCAAGAGAGCACGCTTAGCCTCCAATGGAAGCTTTAAGCATAAAAAACAGTATCTTATAATTTATTTGTTTGAAGTTGTTGTTACGCCATAAAGGCAATTTAAAAAATCTATAACAACTAAAACGCTCAACATTGTTATTTTATTTATTAAGCGATTTATAAAGAAAACTAACTCTTTTTAAATTTCATTAAAAGATTATGACTATATGAACAAAGCAACATGTGAACTAAAGTCACAATCTTAGAGTTTGGAGCTAAAAGATCATTAAAATTTCTGTGTAGACTACACGCCATTAAGTTAAAACACTTTCGATTGTTAACGCACGGTAAAATATAAATGGAAAATAGAGTTAGCGAGCCTATTTCTGATAGTCAACTACTTGATGTAGAATTATTAGGCAAACCTATTCATATCATTCGTGAGAAGCTCGATAATTTAATTTCAGAATCTTGCTCAAACCTTACGACTGAATTACAAAATTGGCTCAGCACAGGAAAAGTGGAAGCTAGCTTAACCTCAGTAGACTTGCACCGCTTTACATCGGTTGAGATGGACAAAGAGCAAACGTCGACCTATCAACATCAGGAAGGCGGCATGGTATTCATCCATGGTAACCCTCACACGCTAATAAAGTTAGCTGATAGATTTTATGGTGCAAGTGCAGAGCGTTCAGCCGCTACTCTGACGGCCAGTGACTTACGTTTACAAGAGCGCATCAGTCGAATCATCATCGGTTGGCTTGCTCCTGGTGAAATGTGGGACACGGGTGAGTATGAGACCCCTAGAGGTATTGGCATTAACGTTCAATTAAACATTGCGTTTGACGATCATCAAGGCTCAATTCATCTCAAGCTAGATGGTCATCTTATTCAAACGCTGATCGAGCAGCTTGAACTGCAACCTGATACCGATTTGTTTCAACCTTTCTGTCGTTCTTTAGAGACGACCCCCGTTCGACTGAACGTTGTTCTAAGTAAAAAGAAGATGCCTTTAAGTGATGTGGTTGGCTTACAACCCAACGATATTTTACCTATTGAGCTTCTTAACACGGTTCCAGTAAGCATTGGCAACCAATCTCTATTTACAGGTCGTATTGCCGAGCAAGACGGCCAACTTGTTTTGATCTTTAACCCTGATAAGGAACCGCAGCGATGAGCGAAGCGCTAGAAACTAATGCATTCGACGCAGAAGAACTGAACTTTGATGATTTTCAATTAGAAGACTTTGAAGCCGAAGATACGCTCCAACAAGAACCAGCCACTGCGGAACGTGACCTTAGCTTTTTCAAAAGCATTCCTGTCACAGTCACGCTGGAAGTTGCGAGTAAGGAGATCCCACTTGGGGACTTAATGAAAGCGGGTGAAGGCACGGTTATCGAGTTAGAAAAGCTCAATGGCGAGCCTTTAGACGTGAAAGTAAACGGTTCTCTTATGGGCCACGCTGAAGTTGTCGTTGTCAATGATAAGTATGGACTTCGTCTGATCGATGTACATGACTCTGCATTGAGTGGCGTTGGTCAATAATCTTAGGTAGGCATCACAATGAAAAATCTGAGCGCTTGGCACCGTTGGTTACCTCTTTTGGTATTGGTGTCACTTTTGTTTGCTTTCCCAACAATGGCGGCTGACAACGGCTTAACTATCTTGTCCGTTTCTGATGGCGACACACAACAAGAATACAGCGTTAAACTGCAAATTCTGTTGTTGATGACGGCGCTCAGTTTTCTTCCAGCATTTATTTTGATGGCGACGAGCTTTACTCGAATTGTCGTTGTCCTTGCGATTTTGCGCCAAGCTCTTGGTCTTCAACAAAGCCCACCTAACAGAGTGTTGGTCGGGATCGCTCTCGCATTGACGTTACTGATTATGCGCCCTGTCTGGAGCGATATTTATGAAAATGCGTTTCAGCCATACGACAACGGCGAAATCACGCTAATACAGGCTTTTTCTGTTGCAGAGAAACCAGTGAGAGAGTTCATGTTGGCACAGACGCACCAAAGCTCTCTTGAACAAATGTTACGTATTGCCAATGAGCCTCTCGACCAAAACGTTGAGGATATTTCATTTGCCGTTGTCTTGCCTGCATTTGTCATTAGTGAACTGAAAACCGCCTTCCAAATTGGTTTTATGCTTTTCATCCCGTTTTTGGTCATCGACTTGGTTGTCGCCAGTGTCCTGATGGCAATGGGTATGATGATGCTATCACCTTTGATTGTCTCACTTCCCTTTAAGTTGGTGGTATTTGTACTCGTGGATGGTTGGGCAATGACAGTTGGCACCTTATCTGCCAGCTTCGGTTAACTAGGAGCAGTTATGACCCCAGAACTAACCGTAACGTTATTTTCCGATGCAGTATGGCTGATCATTTTGATGGTTGCCGTATTGGTTGTTCCAGGCTTAATTGTCGGTTTGTGTATCGCCGTATTTCAGGCTGCCACACAAATCAACGAGCAAACACTCAGCTTTTTGCCACGTTTGCTCGTTACCTTATTAATGGTGATTTTTGCAGGTCACTGGATGCTCCGTAAGATCATGGAACTGTTTGATTTCTTGTTCCACAACATACCAGGGATGATTGGCTAATGGCCATCACATTTGCAGAGCTCTCGGCGATACTCGGTCAACTCTGGTGGCCGTTTTTTCGTGTGGGAGCCGTATTTATTTCAATGCCTTTCTTTGGTGATGCGATTATTCCTGTTTGGGTTCGTACTTTACTGGCCCTCTCGATCGTTGTCATTACTGGACCGTTAATGCCACCCATGCCACAAGTCGAGTTATTCTCTATGACTTCCCTGTTCCTTGCTTTTGAGCAAGCTATTTGGGGGGTAATGTTTGGGTTAATTTTGCACATGCTCTTTAACGTTTTCACCATGCTTGGTCAGGTGATTTCTCTGCAAATGGGCTTAGGTATGGCGATGATGAATGATCCTATTAACGGGCTTTCTGTCGCCATTTTGGGACGCATATTTCTGATTTTCTCAACCTTGTTGTTCCTCGCGCTAGAAGGACACTTACTCGTCATAGATATCGTGATTCAAAGCTTTGTTGTTTGGCCAGTCGGATCTGGTATCACATCGCTTTCTCTGCAAGGTGTTGTCAATATTTTCGGTTGGATGTTTGCCTCTTCACTCGCTTTGGCTTTGCCCGCTATTGTTTCCATGCTTCTAGCCAACATCAGTTTTGGTGTAATGAACCGAGCCGCACCATCACTTAATGTCTATGCGTTAGGTTTTCCTATGACGATGCTGCTGGGTCTATTCAGCGTATTAATCTCAGTTTCTGGTGTTCCTGGTCGCTACACGGCGCTCGTTCACGACACCATTAGACACTTGAGTAACTTTATGTTGGGGGGAGCATGAGCGATCAATCTTCTCAAGACAAAACTGAAAAAGCCTCACCGCAGAAGGTAAAGAAAGCCCGCCAGGAAGGACAAATTCCTCGCGCGAAAGAGTTTACTACTGCGGTAATATTTCTAGCAGTGGCGCTCTACTTTTACTCTCAGCTTAATAGTATTTGGGAAAGCATGTCGGGGATCTTTCGCTACAACATGATGCTGACACGAGCCGACCTAGAAAACCCTAAACAACTTGTCGAGCAATTGGGACAAAGTTTAGCGGTCATCATCGACATGCTATTACCATTGTTTACCGTCATTATTATCGTGACCTGTGGTAGTAGCCTTGTGCTAGGCGGCTGGATGTTCCGTCCCGCGAACGTGATGCCAAAGCTCAGCAAAATTAATCCTTTGAGCGGGATAAAGCGCATTTTTTCGACCCGCTCAGTGGTTGAGCTCTTAAAGTCGACGTTCAAAGTAGCCGTGATCTTCGGCATCTTATATGGCTATTTAGACAACCACTTACAGCCATTACTTGGTATGCAAAACCTCCCACTAAGCCAAGGTTTTTCTCTAGTAATGTCCATTCTGTTTGAAGGCTTACTCTTAATGGGCTTCGCCTTGTTGTTATTTGGGGTTATCGACATTCCTTATCAGCGTTGGGAACACCTAAAAGAACTCCGCATGACGAAACAAGAATTGAAAGAGGAATTTAAAAATAATGAAGGTCGTCCGGAAGTAAAACAACGTATTCGTCAAATACAGCAACAGTTTGCGCGCCGTAAGATCGATAAAATGGTGCCGACGGCTGACGTGATCATCACAAACCCAACGCACTACGCAGTCGCACTGAAATACGAGCCTTCGCTTTCTGACGCGCCCTTTGTCGTCGCAAAAGGCGTAGACGAAACTGCTATGCACATTCAACGTATCGCCCGAGAAAACAAAGTGGAAATCATTAACTCCCCGCCACTTACCCGTTCGATTTATCACACGACGGCGATTGAACAAGCAATCCCAAGCCAACTGTACATCGCAGTGGCACATATTCTTACTTACGTTTTGCAATTGAAAGCCTTTCGTAAAGGTGAGGGAAAAGAGCCAATTCCTTTACCTCATTTTTCGATTCCAAAACATTTGCAGCACTGATTAACCCGCGTTTATCCAAGGACACGAAAGTATGCTTAACCGGTTAAAACAACTTCAAACATCAACCAAAGGCTACGTTGGCATTCCAATCGTCTTGCTAATGATATTAGCAATGGTGATTCTTCCTTTGCCTCCTCTGCTACTGGATGCGCTGTTTACCTTTAATATCGTCTTAGCAATCCTAGTATTGCTAGTCAGCACAACCGCAAAGCGACCATTAGATTTCTCTGTTTTTCCAACTATTTTGCTGGTCGCAACATTATTACGTCTCACATTGAACGTGGCTTCTACGCGAATTGTACTCCTAGAAGGACATAATGGTGGTGACGCAGCGGGTAAGGTCATTCAAGCATTCGGTGAAGTCGTCATTGGCGGTAACTACGTCGTTGGTATGGTGGTGTTCGTCATCTTGATGATCATCAACTTCGTCGTAATCACCAAAGGTGGTGAACGTATTTCTGAGGTTTCAGCCCGCTTTACGTTGGATGCTTTACCAGGCAAACAAATGGCAATTGATGCCGACTTAAACGCTGGCCTTATCGATCAGGAAACGGCTCGCTTACGCCGTAAAGAAGTCGCCAACGAAGCCGATTTTCATGGTTCGATGGATGGTGCATCAAAGTTTGTGCGTGGCGATGCCATCGCAGGTTTGTTGATTCTGTTTATCAATATCATTGGTGGTATTAGTATTGGTGTCTTCGAGCATGGACTCGCTGCGTCTGACGCCTTTAAAACTTATGCCCTACTCACAATCGGTGATGGTCTAGTTGCTCAAATTCCTTCACTACTATTGGCAACGGCTGCCGCGATTATCGTTACGCGAATTAATGATAGCGATAATGGCATGTCGGAAACCATGCAAAAGCAATTACTGGCAACTCCTGCAACGCTATTTACTGTCGCAGGTATTATGGCGGTAATCGGTATGGTACCGGGTATGCCACACCTAGCCTTTTTTGCTTTTGCTGGCGCATTAGCGTTCGCAGGGTGGCGTCAAACCAAGAAGCCAGTGCAAGACTCCCAGATTGAAGAGGTCGAAGCACTTTCACAAGCGATGCAAGACGATGATACACCGCTGACATGGGATGATATTCCTCACGTCCAAACATTATCACTTGCGCTTGGTTACCGACTCGTCCATCTAGTCAACAAAGAACAAGGGGCTCCTTTATCACAACGTATCCGCGGTGTGCGTCGAAACCTTTCTGAACAAGTTGGCTTTTTATTACCTGAAGTTCGTATTCGTGACAACCTGAGCCTCAAGCCAAACCAATACACAATTTCTCTAAATGGCGAAGTCATTGAGCAAGGCTTTATTGAACCAGAACGTTTAATGGCGATAGCGGTTGGCGAAACTTACGGTGAGGTAGATGGCATTTTGGGTAGCGATCCTGCTTATCAGTTGCCAGCTGTGTGGATTGAGCATCAAGATAAAGCAAAAGCACTTAATATGGGTTACCAAGTTGTCGATGATGGCACTGTTATTGCCACTCATATTAGTAAAATCATGAAGACAAACCTTGCAGAATTGTTTACGCACGACGATGTGGAAGCAATAACCCAGCGTTTGACACAACAAGCCCCGAAACTAGCAGAAGCATTAGCAGCAGCACTTAATCCAGCACAGCAGCTGAAAGTATATCGTCAGCTTTTATTGGACCAAGTGCCACTAAAAGATATTCGCACGATTGCCAACACAATGTTGGAATCCGCGGAAAATACAAAGGACCCGATCCTACTTGCATCTGATGTACGCTGTGCACTAAAGCGTACGCTTGTTAACTTAATTGCAGGACAAAAGAACGAATTAAATGTCTACGCACTGTCTGATGAGTTAGAACAAATGCTACTAACTTCACTGCAACAAGCACAATCTTCTGGTACGGTAACACTAGATAGCTTCCCAATTGAGCCAAACATTCTTGGTCAGTTCCAACAAAACTTGCCATTGATTAGACAACAGCTTAAACAACAGGGGCTACCTCCGATCCTTCTCGTTATGCCACAGCTGCGCCCTCTTCTAGCGCGTTACGCTCGCACATTTACGCAAGGGCTGGCAGTATTGTCTTACAACGAAATCCCAGAAAACAAACAAATCAATGTGGTAGGAAACCTTGGTTAATCTTATTTCAACACATGCGATGTACGAACATTTGGTTGGTCTCGCAGTACAACATATCGTCACGGATGACGATCAATTAGTCTTTGATGCTTTAAAACACAATGATGTCCAACACGCATGCCAAGCAATTAGGGAAGCTCAATCAGGAGAAGTAGAATTCCAACACCTGACGTTGAGATTTGGTATGCGTGGAGAACAAAGTGTCTATCAATTCAAACTCTCTGAACAAATGCAGTACTGCCTGGATTTGTTCAGTCTTTACCTTGCACTAAGACAAACACAATTTCAGTTAGAAGCCTTTCATCACGACTTGATTAGTAATGTTGTCGTGCCGATTCGCGTGGATGCATTACTGTGGGAGCCTGGGGTTTATTTTCTCGAACAGACGATTCAATTCCACTCTTCTGCTTTTCAACATGTGATTCCTTCTCTTCAAGCTGATGAAACGTTATGTGATCGTGATAAAGTCGCCACACTCACCAAAAAGTTAAAAGAGAATGCATATTCACTTTGGTTTGAAGTCGCGACATCGCAAGTGAACTTCGAGCGCGTCGCAGACTTTAGTCCCGATATGATCAAATTGTCAGTCACACTAGAAGATAAAGAAGAAAGACACGCTTTCCTACCTATTGCTAAGTTCTTAAGAAAGCATAAATATACTTGGGTTGCCGGACGTGTAGCGAGTCAAACGGAACTTAACCGTTATCGTTTATTGGGTGCCAGTTATTATTTTGGTTATTTCAGCGATATCCCAACCTCTCTCTCCTTTCAGTCTTTTGATGAGGAATAGTTGAAACTCAACCATTTATATTTAAAACAGCACGATTTATTCGTGCTGTTTTTTTATTTATAACGGATAACCACAAGATCATTGGGCAATAGTTTCTTTAACTTAACTAAAAAACTTAGGCTTATATGATGATTTTCCCGGTTTTCATGGAATACAAATCACTAAAAATCATCAATTTTTATCTTTTTTAGAAATTTTTTAATTTTCAAATTAATCATTAAAGCCGACCGACCGCCTCTAGTTAGTGACAAGGGAATATCCCGAGGCCTGAAAGATATAGTGACTAACTAAGGAGACTAAGATGGCTTTATCAATGCACACTAACTACGCTTCGCTTGTAACTCAAAACACAATGAACACAACAAGCGGACTTCTAAACACAGCAATGGAACGTCTAAGCACAGGCTACCGTGTGAACTCAGCTGCTGATGACGCTGCTGGTCTTCAAATTGCTAACCGTCTAGAAGCGCAAACACGCGGCATGTCAGTAGCAATGCGTAACGCACAAGACGGCATCTCTATGATGCAAACTGCTGAAGGTGCGATGGATGAAATGACAAACATCGTTTACCGTATGAACGACCTTGCTACACAATCGTTGAACGGTTCAAACAGTGCAACAGACCGTGCGTCTCTTAACAAAGAGTTCACACAGCTTACTGCAGAACTAAACAACATCGTAGACAACACTAAGTTCGGTGGTCAAAACCTTCTTAAAGGCGGCGGCTTCGGTGCAGGTGACGTAACATTCCAAATCGGTGCATCTTCTGCTGAAACATTGACTGTAAGCGCAAGCGCAGGTATCGGTGAAATCACTACTATTCTTGCTGATGCAGCAATTACAGATGGTATCGATGACGCGACTAAAGCAAAAGCAGCGCTAGACAAAATCAGCGGCGCTGACGGTCTAGTAGAAAAAATTGGTAGCTCTCGTGCAGACTTCGGTGCGAACATCAACCGTCTTGAGCACACTATGGCTAACCTTGGTAACATGGTAGAAAACGTTACAGCATCTAAAGGTCGTATCATGGATACAGACTTTGCAGTAGAGTCTTCAAACATGACTAAGAACCAAATGTTGATGCAAGCAGGTACAACTGTTCTGTCTCAAACTAACCAGCTTCCAAGCATGGCAATGTCACTACTACGCTAATTACTTAGTTAATAGTGCGCTTAATTTAAATCGTCTTAATTATAAAGCCTTCCTATGGAAGGCTTTATTTTTATCTACGAATATAAATAGAGCTCGTATTATCTTTGTGAGATTCAGGCACTCTGAATCCGAACTTCAACATAATATTGAATAAAACCTTATTAAACAGTTCTAATTCTATCGTCTCTAATTTACTTCCTATTTTACTATCTCTAAGTTCAGGAAAATTGAACTTAGCCTCCTTTAAGATACTAGCTATCTCATCAGAATTGATGCTCTGTTTACTTAATAGTTTTTTGTTAATGAACTCTTCATATGCACGAGCACATTTCATCAATCGTAACGCAAATTCATTCATAACTGACATTCTTTGAAACGTAAAAAATTTAATTTTTAGTGAGAACACTTGCACATCGCACTATCAAAAATAATATCAGAACGCAATTAATGCACTCTGTAAGAATTATCTGAATCAAGCTGAAGTAAAGGCTGAATATAACGTCTAATTAAAACATCTCTCCTAATTAGAACCGTCAATACAATTAAATATTTTCTTTGTTTAGGTCGCCTTTTCTTATAAGGAAATTACTTTTTCCATGGAGGAAGGCGGAACAAACAAGGTGGAAACACCACTTCCTCCCAAGAAAACAAAATAGCTTTAAACCTTTGTTTTAATTGAATTTAATATACGGCACGCATCTTGCCACTGATAATTAAACTAAGGCGTAGCATTCAAAGTATTCAAGCCAATAAGAGATGAGAGGAGCACACCTCATGAGTTCTTTAGACCCAGTAAAAATGGCAACCCAATTCGCACAATTGGACACAAACCCATTCAAAAACCGTTACCAAGCGCAAGCTAATGTGTACCAGTCACAACTGTCAGCTTTTAATAAAGTTGAAAGCGCACTACGTGATTTTCGTACTGCAATGAAAGAGATGAATAACAGCACAAACAGCATCATCAAAAACAGTGCGACACTCTCTCAAGAAGGTAACTTTACTGCAAACGCGGATGCTAAAGCGCTAACGGGTAACTATCAGATTTTTGTAGAAAAAGTGGCAACAGCACATCAAGTATCTACAGGAATGCCTGCAGACCTTGAGGCGACGACAGAAGTACCAACAACTGGATCTTTAGAATTCACCATCAACGGTGAAACAATGACTCTAGACTTGTCCTCCGTTGATGTTAATGGTGACGGCACTGCAACGATCAGTGATTTAGCAAGTGCGATTAACAATCACACGGATAACCCTGGCGTTAACGCCACTCTAGTTCGCTCAAATGGTCAAACACACTTTATGCTATCGAGCACTGAGACTGGTGTCGAAAATAAGATCAACGTATCTGCAACGGGTACTGGCCAAGCGTGGTTTGAAGACGCCTTCACCAACCTCAAGCAAATTAACGCTCCGCAAGATGCGGTTATGTGGCTAGGTGCAAAAGACTCAGGCCTGAAACTAACCAACGCAAGTAATACTTTTGAAGGTGTCATCGACGGTGTTGACATTACCGTATCTAAACCGCAAGCCGCGGGAGATTTGCCAATCGGTTTAAAAATTGGAGCTGATAGCGAAGGCACTAAAGAACAACTAGATAAGTTTGTGGAAACCTACAATGCCCTTGTTTCGACTATCGATCAGTACACCCAAATTGGCGGTGAAGATCAGAAACGCGGCGTGCTCGCTAGCGACTCGACATTGCGTTCTATTGAGAGTCAGTTAACGGGGTTAATCCGAGGTGAACACAATGGTATGCGCCTAAGCGAAATCGGCGTGAGCCTAGACCGCAACGGTAAAATGAAAGTTGATCAAGAAAAGTTCAAAGAAGCTCAACAAACAAACAGCGCAGGCTTAGAGGCGTTGTTTAATGGGGATGACGCTTTGCTAGATTCTCTTGACGCGATGGTAGAGCCTTTCTTGAAGTTCTCATCAGGTACCTTCAGCACGCGTAAAGACGCAATACAGTCAAGCTTAGACCGAATCAAAGATAAACAAACCAATTTAGAGCGTAAGTACGAAATGTCGTACAACCGCTATCTCAAACAATTCACTCAAATGAATTCAATTATGACCCAAATGAACCAAACCATGTCCATGTTTAATGCTCAAAAATAAGACATTTGGTTCCAAATTTAGGAGAAATATTCATGCTTATGGATTCTGGTTACGATTCGTACCAACAAGTCGATCTCGACGCTCAAGCGGCAGCAGCAAATCCACACCAATTGGTCATCATGTTAATCGATGGCCTACTCGATGAAGTTGAACGTATTCGCGGCCACCTAGCCGCAAATCGTTTGGCCGAGAAAGGGAATGGAATCAACAAATGCATGAACATCTTGATTGGACTAACAAGTGCTCTAGATGATGAAAACGGCGGTGAAATTGCGGAAAACCTACGCCAGCTTTATGACTTCTGCCAAGTCGAACTTTATTACGCTAGCGTGCAAAACGATGCAAATCGCTTGGTTAACGTTGAGCGTGTAATGGGTAACATTCGTGAAGGTTGGATGAATTTTGGACAACAAGCATAAAGTATCGCCAGAGCGATTCCGTCATTTATCTCAGCTCATCCAGTTCGCCGCAAAAACGGCCGACTGGCATGCGCTCAAGCGGTACGACTTGCAGTTGCGAGAGCTTTTGATCAGTCACAAGCCTTTTTTGAAAGATCCTAAGCTTGCACCTGAAATCCAGCGAGCGAAAACAGTGCACGCTAATGCCTTCGCAGTATTAGAGAAGTCGACCAACGAGTTGAAAAAAGAGATGAACATGGTCAATGACCATCAAGAACGCGCTATGGCCTATCAATTAGCAATGACCATGGAGCTAACTCAATGATCATACCTTCTTCAACTCAGCACTCGGGTAATTCGCCAGCTAACAATGAGGGTCACATCAAGCAAGCGAACTCGGTACACGGCTTTTCTCATGGTTTTAAATCAGGGAACAAGCAGAATGGTGAGCAAGACTTTAACTCTGCGTCAGCGGTACCGAGTTTTCACCTTACGGCCTCTACTTTGAACAACGCAAACAAAGTACAAAGTCATGGTTTTGATACTGATGACCGCTCAGCTTCAGATCCGGATGCCAACTTGACCAGTACACCAGGGTTAACAGAATCGACTGATCTTGCAGCGCAAGCTCAAGCTTTAACCCAGGGTATGATTACCATGGCAGAGAAGCAGGCTGAGAAACTAGGAAAAGCGTCATCTTTAATGACTGCGAGCGAAGTTAAGTCTGTTACTCAAGATTCGTCTAACGCTATGTTAAACACATCATCAAAACAAGATGTGAAGCAAAGTCTGCCGACTTCATCGAGTTCGCGTTTGCCTATCTCCGGTGCTGAGTTTCAAACTCTTTTGAATCAACCTGTTCAAGGGCAACCAACCGCATCTCTACTTCAAGCACAAGCTCCTACAACACAATCTGCACATTCACCGGTTGCGACGAGTCATGTTCAAGCTCAAGGCTCTGAGTGGGCAGCGGTGCGTGTTGATACCACTGCCGGAAAGTGGGGGGAGCAAATGATGCAAGTTTTACATGATCGCGTGACGCTCCAAGCTCAACAAAATGTACAAGAAGCAAAAATCCGCCTAGACCCACCAGACTTAGGGAAATTGGATTTACTTGTACGTGTTGAAGGTGACCGATTGAGTGTCCACATCAACGCCAATGCCGCAGCAACACGAGAAGCTTTAATGCAAGTTTCGGAACGATTGCGTACTGAGTTACAAGAGCAAAACTTCGTTCATGTCGATGTCAATGTTGGCTCTGATCAAAACCAAGGTCGAAATGACCCACACGCAAACGAAGAAGACACCAATATTTTCGCCGCACGAGAATCTGGTGCATTCCAAACCACGACAACAACTAACTATTCAGAACACTGGCTAAGCACTCAAGCTTAGTGAATCTTCGAGGAAAAAGGTTATGACCAAACAACAAATGATCGCCCTGTTTATCGCCATGATCATCACCAGTGCCCTCGTTTCGGCCGTCACAATTATGGGCGGAATCTGGTACTTAAACAAACACGCTCAAGAGTCACCTGACTCTGGTTCACTGATCGAAGACTCTCCACTGTCTTTTTTGGTCACAGAACAACCGACAAGTAAAGGTCCTAGCTTCCATCCTTTGGACAAAGTCGTTTTGACCGTTAAAGGCAAGAAACAGACTCACTTTGTGATGCTAGAACTGGCAATTGAGACACGCCGTCCAGAGCGTATCAAAGAGATCGATGAATACATGCCTATGGTACAAAACTCTCTATTAAAACTGTTTAGCGACAAAACGTTTGATCAGTTACAGCAAGCGGGTGCCATCGATATTCTGCAAGACGAAGTGAAGCAAACGCTTCTACTCGCTTTTGCTAAAACAGACATCGTCCGAGAAATCGACGATGTTTTGTTGACTAAATATGTTGTGCAATAACGGAGCACAACCATGTTAGACATGAATGTACAAGACACTTACACCACAGAAGAGGAAGTGACAACACCGTCACGACCAATTGATGAAAACGCATTGCTACAACGTCATCAGGTCATGGTAAAACGCGTAGTTAACCAGCTGCGCGTTCATGCCACTTCTCACTGTAGTATTGAAGATATGCAGCAGATAGGCCTTATCGCTCTAGTCGAGGCTGGACGCCGATATGGCGATGTTGACGATCCTCACTTTCCTGCTTTCGCCGTTTGTCGAGTTCGGGGAGCTATTTTAGACGAATTACGCCGACTAGATTGGCGTTCACGTAAGACTCGTCAACAAGCCCACGAGCTCAACGACGTGACTCGAGATCTCACTCGAACGTTAGGTCGAATGCCAACGGATGCCGAAATCATCCAGGCTTTAGGGACGAATGAGCAAGATTATTACAACCGCCAAAATGCCGCTCTCGCAGGCGAGATGCAAAGCCTTGACCAACTGATGGAGAGCAGCGGTGATAGCTACATTGGCGGGCAATACGATGGCATGGAACATGAACATATTCGTCGTAGTTTAGACAGTGCTTTGGGTAAATTACCTAAGCGCGATCAACTGCTCCTGACTCTGTTCTATCAACATGAACTCAACTTACACGAAATAGCTCTGGTATTGGATCTGACACCACCTCGTATATGTCAGCTTCACAAACAAGCGCTGAAACAACTCAACCAATTAATGTCCTCTTAGGAGTCACAAGATGCAAAAGTTTTTTGGAGTGCTCACTATCCTGGTGTGCGTCTTCGGTGGATATATGTGGGCCGGTGGTAGCTTAGGTGCTATCTGGCAGCCAGCCGAATTCCTTATCATTATTGGCGCCGCTGCTGGTTCTTTGATCATCGGTAATCCGCCTCATGTACTGAAAGAAATGCGTCGCCAAGTGCCAGCGACCATTAAAGGTCCAACAGAAGAGCATGAGTACTACATGGAATTAATGGCACTACTCAACAACTTGCTAGAGACAGCGAGAAACCGCGGATACAAGTTTCTGGATTCTCATATTGAGGCTCCGGAGCAAAGCTCTATGTTCCTCGCTTACCCGACGATCGCAGAAGATCATCGCCTAATTTCTTTCATTACTGACAATTTACGTTTAATGGCAATGGGACAGATGTCGCCTCATGAATTAGAGGGACTGCTAGAGCAAGAAATCGAAGCAATACAGAACGAAATGCTTTTACCTTCACGCTCACTACAGCGTACAGCAGAAGCACTACCTGGCTTCGGTATTCTTGCAGCAGTTGGTGGCATCATTATCACCATGCAAGCTATTGATGGCTCAATCGCTATGATTGGTTATCACGTTGCGGCAGCTCTCGTTGGTACATTCATTGGTATTTTCGGTTGTTACTGTGGCTTAGATCCACTAAGTAACGCCATGGCTCAGCGAGTAAAACGTAATATGACTGCTTTTGAGTGCGTTCGTGCAACCTTGGTTGCCTACGTAGCGAAAAAGCCGACATTGCTCGCCATTGACGCTGGTCGTAAACATATTCAGCTAGACATCAAACCAACATTCAACCAAATGGAGAAGTGGTTAGCTGAACAGGAGGGATAATGCAAAAACAAGAGCATGTAGTGTTCAAACGTGCCAAAGTATACAGCCATGATGAGTCGTCTCATGGCGGCGCGTGGAAAGTCGCGTTTGCTGACTTCATGATCGCCCTAATGGCGCTGTTTCTTGTACTTTGGGTTATGCAGGTGGTAGACAAAGAAGAGCGTAAAGCGATTGTTGCCCACTTGCATAGTTCAAGCGTATTCGACAAGAGTTACGGCAACCCATTTGATACGTCACAAAGTATTTCTCCTATCGACTTGGCACAGGACTCTTCTGTGCCAAGTAAACACAACTCCAACCATGTGGTAAGCTCTTACTTCAAAGGTGATGGGGATGGACCAGAAATTGATTCTTTGATTCCTGGTAACTTCGATACTCAAGAGCAACTTGCCGCACTAGCGAAAGTAATTGAGCAAATGACTGCCCAAATTAATGCGCAGGGAAATGTAAACGTCACGGTGACACCACAAGGTTTGCGTATCGTCCTTCAAGATGATTACAAACAGCATATGTTCAGCCGTGGTGGTGCAGAACTTACTCCTTTTTTTGAAGATTTACTGCTCGCACTAGCACCTGTATTTCATCGTGTTAACAACCCTCTGATCATCAGCGGACACACAGATGCAATTCCATTTAAAAAGCGTTTTGGTCGTCAATCTAACTGGGCGTTATCAGCCTCTCGAGCAGACGTAGCAAGAAATACGTTAGTTGAAGGCGGTATGCCGGATGATAGAGTAATGCAGGTAACGGGTATGTCAGATAGAGCGCTGCTTAATCCTGATGAGCCAGATTCTAGCGAAAACCGTCGTATTGAGCTGTTTGTTTTAACGACTCCTGCCGCTAAAGTGCTTGAGACCCTTTTTGGCAACCACCAAGAAAGCGAACTGCAAAAAGCGAAAGATAAGGCTGAATTCAACCAACCAGTCATTCGTCAAGAAGTCATCAATTACTCCGGCGATACCGCCACCAGCGAAGTAAAAATTCAAGAATTATAATCTTAAAAGGTCACCACTCTGATGGTGACCTCTCTAACCAAAGCCTCTGTTACTGTGACTTTTTAGTTGAGTTCTATATGCACATAACATCATCCGAAAAAAGAAAAAGCGACTTACTGAAGAAAGCCTTTTTATGGCTCATTGTCTTCGATTACCTTTTATTGGCGTTTTTCTTAACTCAGCTATCAAGTATGACATTAAACAGCGGAACCATGATCAGCTTGTTACTTGTAGTTTATAACGTCTTACTTGTTTCGCTATGTTTTCAACGAACCAACAAGCAGGACTCTTACATTATCTACCCTGTTTTGTCCGCAACGTTATTAGCATTTGTCTGCTTTCTTTACTTCTTTTTTTTAATTTAGCTCCCCGACTCGACCATTGATTTTACTTTTACTGCTTTTTCGAAGTGGTCGAGCTGATGAGTCTGAATCCACCACGTAGCCGCTTCCATCAACAGCTCTGGGTCGTCATTTTTATTAGCGAAAAACGCATAAAATGAGAGACCAACCAATTCACCTTTACTCGCGATCTTTTTGTCACAGACCTCTATAATTTTGTCTCTCAGCGAAGCTCTCATTTCTAATCCCTTAACCTAGTACATACTCACTAACCATACGGTTGAAAGAAATCAAATCAAACGAGCCTTTAATTTCAAAACGCACTCTTCCCACCTCACTCATGAAGAACTCGATTTCACAATCCAAATCAAAAGTACCAGAGGTCTCGATAGAAAATGCATTGATCTTACTGTAAGGCAAAGAAGTGTAATCCACTTTTGAGCCGGTAATCCCTTGCACATTTGCCGCTATCACTCGCTTGTTCGTAAACACCACTTGGTCACGAACTGTTTTAAAAACAGCGAAAATAGTCTCACCATCAATCAAGAACTTAAGGAAGTCTTCTCTGGCATTAGAAACGTCAATCGGCTTAAGCTTAAATACAGAGGAATTGTCGAAATCAATCATAATTAATCCTTTGAGTGGGCGTTAGAACGAATTATCAACGTATCAGATAGCACCACTTTTGCCTACTCGCAACGCACGTTTCTGCTTGATTCGCCCAACAACGAAGCGTCACTCACTTCCACCCTTGCATCCATTGCTCAGAGTCTTTTAGGTCTTGCCAGTTCATCTCTCGGTCGCGTTTACTCATGACTGCCTCGATGACACATCTCACAACGTTACCATCTTCATCTAGTTCCATTTCCGTCACAACAAAATGCTTCTCTTTGTTTTCAGGTGAAATTGCCGTCCATTTACTGTGCAATAGTTTCTTAGGGTGGATTCTGTTCATCGCATTGTACCAATTTAACTACCATGTTGATGTATACGACTGAATACCAAGAGAGAATCAGATTTTGTTTTTGCAAACCTACAAAAGATAAAACCGCAAAAGAGATCACTCCCTTTCGCGGCCCTAACTACAACCCGACTAGGTCTTCTGACCATTCAATCGAGGGTTTAAGTACTGACTTTGGAGCAACTGTAGCCCTTTACCGACCAGAACAATCACTACCGCGCCAATCAGGACAGGCGTGAAGAGAAAACTCCATCCCTGCCCAGACGCCATGATCAAAATTGGATTTGCACCCGCAGGTGGATGAGTGGTCTTCGTAATCAGCATCGCAGAAACACCTAGCCCCGTCGCAATCGCGAGCGTGACCGGCGTGACGTCAACATACTGGCTAAACGCAATACCGATAGATGCCGTGATGAAGTGACCAATGATCACGTTTTTTGGTTGAGCGAGAGGGCTGCTAGGCACCCCAAACACCAACACCGCCGTAGCACCAAATGGCGCCATGAGAAGTACTACCTCAGTAAGAGATACCTCGGCGTAAGACAACACACCAATAGCCAACGTAGCGCCAAGCCCCGCGACCAAAGATAAAATTAAATTATTCATAAACACCTCAAAAGTAGACCGAATTGTCTACAAAATAAAATAGACAAATCTGTCTACCTTTGTCAATATGTGTTTATGGAACTTTTTGAGGACGTAGTTATGAACAAAAAGAAACAGTTATTGATCGACACAGCTTTGTCACTGTTTTACAAACAAGGCATCAACTCTATTGGCATCAATGAAGTCCTCAATGTTTCCGGCGTGGCTAAACGCACGCTATATAACCATTTTGAGAGCAAAGAAGCGCTTATCATCGCCGCATTAGAACAACGCCACCAAATATTTATGGAATGGTTGGAGGAAAAGCTTTCTTCAGCACAAACGGGCGCGGAGGTGATCGATCAGTTATTTACTGCACTCAACGGCTGGTTTCATGGCTCTGAAGAAAAGTTGGGCGAGTTTCGCGGTTGCTTTTTCATCAATACGTCCGCGGAGTTCAGTGACGACAGTGGCGAGATCGCAACGTATTGCCGCTACCATAAGCAGCAAGTCAGAGAGCTAATTCAACGCTATCTCAAATCAGACAACGCTGCATTACTTGATGCCATTTGCATCATGAAAGAGGGCGCGATCACTACCGCTTACATGACGAAAGAGTACGACAACGTCACGAAGAAATGCGTGACCATTTTGCACACGCTTTAATGCGTTCAGGTATAGTCATTTGCGAATTAAGTATTCAAACCAAAGGCACCGATTGGTGCCTTTTGTTTTACTTAGTCAGTGTACTTACAGCTCGTGCTCAGTACGTGCGATGATGTCGTCTTGCGCGTCTGGTGATAGCGCGGTGAAGAAGGCTGAGTAACCTGCAACTCGCACAACAAGATCACGATATTGTTCAGGGTTCTTCTTCGCAGCTAGCAAGGTCTCACGAGAGACTATATTGTACTGAACATGCCAACCTTTGTGGTGGTTGAAGAAGGTGCGAATCAACATAGAGAGCTTGAGCTTATCCCCTTCAGACTCAACCGCTGCCGGGCTTAACTTCTGGTTAAGCAGCACGCCACCAAGGATCTTATTCGCTTGGATTTTACCGACCGAGTTGTACACTGCCGTTGGACCTAAACGGTCTGACCCAGACGACGGGCTTGCACCTTCTGCCAGTGGTGTTTTCGCTTTACGACCATCTGGCGTTGCCATAGTTGAAGCTCCGAACGGGACGTTTGCCGAGATACTTGATGTACCTGCGTAGTAACCGCCGCCAATTGGACCACGCCCATGACGCGTATTAACGAACTGCTCTAGCTCATCAATGTACACTTGGTAAGCGTCTGCCAGTAGTTGGTCTACTGCGTCATCATCATTACCGTATTTTGGTGCAAAGTTGATAAGACGTTGGCGAAGCTGCTCGTTCTCCATGCCGTCGAAATCTTCTGCCAATGCTTTTGCCAACTCTGGTTGGGTGATTTGCGCATCATCGAAAACAAGGTGCTTGATAGCTGCTAGGCTATTACCTAAGTTTGCGATACCGACTTGTAAGCCAGATACCCAATCGTATTTCGCGCCGCCTTCTTTCACGGTTTTACCGCGAGCCAAACAGTCATCCACCAGCGTTGAACAGAAGATGTCTTGAGCTTGCTGTTCAAGTACGCTGTCGACGACTGTATCAATCTCAATCGATTTACGGGTGTAGTAGCGGATTTGCTCTGCCCAAGAAGCTGTCACTTGCTCAAAGTTCTCAAAGTTGCCTTTTGCTAATGACTTATCGTGCCGCAAGAAAGCTTTACCTGATGTTGCATCCACACCTTCGTTAAGTGCCGCCAGCAGGATACGAGCGAAGTTAATAAAGCTCATGCCCGTACAACGGTAACCCCATTTGCCCGGAACCGCCGTCTCGATACAGCCGATAGATGCGTAGTTGTACGCGTCTTCTTTCTCGACGCCAAGTTTGATGAATTCAGGAATGACAATCTCATCGTTGTTAAACGCAGGCATACCGAAGCCACATTTAATCACTTCAACACAGCCCATCAGGAATTCTTGGTTTAAACCTTCATGGTAACGCACACTCAAGTTAGGTTGCGTCGAACGTAACTGGCCACAAGATTCCAGAATCGCCCAAGAAAGGGGATTCACTGCGTCTTCTGGCTCACCCTTTTCATTCAACTTCTGACCGCCGATACACACGTTTTGGTACAGCGGAGAACCTGCCGATGCTTTCGAGTGCGCACCAGAGCGAATCTTGTTTACTTCAAGCAACTTCAACCAACAGCTTTGCAGCAGCTCTAATGCAAAGTCTTTTTCAATCGCGCCGTTTTTGATATCGCGAACATAAAATTCGTTTAGGAACTGGTCCATACGACCGAAAGAAACCGAGTGACCGTTCGATTCGATTTGTAGCATCAATTGAACAAAGTAGCTCAATTGCAGTGCTTGCCAGAAGTTTTCTGGTGCGTGGCTCGCGACATGACGACAGTTTGCCGCAATGCTTTCTAACTCAGCTTTGCGCAGCGGACGCGTCTCTTCTAGCGCCATTTTTGCCGCCAATTCAGCGTAGCTCACCATGTGGTCTTGAATGGCAAGCAGTACAATTTCGACCGATTTGTAGAACTGCTCTTTCTTCAAGCCTTCAAAGGTCGAAACATCATTGTCAGCACGGTGCTGACGAACATCCTCTAGCAAACCGTTCATGCCTAGCTTCAAGATTTTCTCGTTATCCACCGCAAGGTGCGCGTCACCCGAAGTCATGTTGCCTTCAGCTTTAATGATGGTGCTGGCTAAGATTTCTTGCTGCTCATCAGTGAACAAGCCATAACAACGGTCTTGAACAGTTTTACCGCGCCAGTACGGTGTGATGCTGTGAATGCTTTGCTTATCTTCTTCAGTGACCGCAAAGCCTGCACCAGGGCGGTCGGCTAGCTCATCAATTTCCGCTTCAATCCAACGTACAGTGTATTCTGGGAAAATAGGCGCAGCACGTACTTTGCTCGCTTGGTTACCGACGATTAGCTCATCGTGTTTAATCCAAATCGTACGAGTGCGTAAGTGCTCTTGCAGTGCTAACGCACGTTGGACAATCACAGGTTTGTCTTCGTTTGCTTGATAAGCACGAGTGTATGCCTCTGCACGCTCGGTACAGACAGGTGGCGTTACGATATTTACCAGTGCCGATTTGTGCGCTTTGATACGCTCAGGAAGGTAATTCAGGTCCATAGTTAACCTCTTACAATCACGTTAAGTTGGGTGTTTTCGCTTGCGTATTGCATGGCGCTTTCTAGCAGTTCTGGTTTGTTTAATGGCATGTCAGAACACTCGTAAGGCATATCGAGCAAACGGTATTTATTGATGCCGAGCGTGTGGTACGGCAGCAAGTGAAGCTCTTGGCAGCTTTCTAGTGAAGCCGCAAAATCGATGATGTCTTTCAACTCTTCGATGGTGTCATTGAACCCCGGCACCACGGGAACGCGAATCACAATGCGTTTCGCGATAGGTGCCAGTTTTCGGAAATTGTCTTTGATGCGTTTTAGTGAACCTTTCGCCCAGCTAAGAAACTTCTCTTCATCGGTGTGTTTTAAATCCGCCAACCAACAATCGATATGCGGCGCGGCTTTTTCGACGTTCTTCCACGGCACATGCATGCACGATTCAATCGCAGTCGAGACTTGGTTGTCATGCAGACGCTGCGCGAGTTCTGCCACCAAATCCGCTTGCATGAGTGGCTCACCACCGGAGAAGGTCACGCCACCTTGGCTTTGGTCGTAGAAAGGTTTGTCTTTCATTAAGGTGTCGAACAGCATGTCTGATTTCGCCTCTTCACCGCAGACAGTCAGTGCTTGCGTAGGACAGACGTCTCGCAGCGCGATCAGTTGGTCTTCTTTGATGGCTTTGCGATTGATGATGATTTGATTGTCGATGCGTTGAATACCATCGCTCGCCGTTTCATTACCCGCCGTGGTTTGAGTTGTAGCTTGATACGCAGAAACGCACAGCTGGCAATCTTCCATGCAGCTTCGCTGATCAAACAACAGTGAATGCTTTTCGCTGCGGCTTTCTGGGTTTTGACACCAAGGACAAGACAAGCTGCATCCTTTAAGAAAAAGAATGGAACGAATGCCATCACCATCATGGGTAGAGAATCGTTGAATATTGAAATACATCTCTGCTTGCCTCTTGGTCTGTGCTACCGCTATTTACTTAATTCGTTTCTTTTGCTCGTTGAGTCTTATGAACAGCTTTTCTGTTTTCTAACTGAAAGCTTCATTTGAGCGTTTACAAGTTTCACTTAACTTTCATTTAATGAAATTATTATAGCTTCAAATGAAATTTCAATTGATCAAAATCAAGATCTCGTTCGATTGTCAGATCTATAGTGATCCCATCATCAAAACGAAGATTTTGTTTAAGGTAGAAACCATGATTGAACTTTATTTAGATACTGCTGATGTGGCAGAAGTAAAACGCTTTAACCAGTGCCTACCGCTAAAAGGCGTGACGACAAACCCAAGCATTTTGGCGAAGTCAAAACAGGGACTGAATGAAACCCTAGCAGGCATGCAAGAAGCACTTGGTGGTACACCTCGCTTTCACGCTCAAGTCGTGAGTTCAACCGTCGAAGGTATGGTGGCAGAAGCACGCCAACTGAATGAATTGCCTTACGACATGGTAGTAAAAGTGCCAGCAACAGAAACCGGCTTAGCAGCGATTAAGCTAATGAAAAAAGAGGGAATTCAGGTTCTTGCTACCGCTATCTATTCAGCTCAACAAGGTTTCCTAGCGGCACTGTGCGGTGCAGACTACCTAGCACCTTACGTAAACCGCATTGATGCGATGAACGGCAACGGTGTTGAAGTGGTCGCGGATCTTCAATTGTTGCTCGATCAGAACCAACTACCAGCGAAGATTTTGGTAGCCAGTTTCAAGAACACTCAACAAGCGATGGAAGTGATGAAGCTAGGCATCGAAGCCATTACATTGCCAACCGATGTGGCGGCACAAATGTTCGCTCACCCAGCAGTAAAACCCGCGGTTGAGCAGTTCGATAAAGACTGGAAAGAGACGTTCGGCGATAAACTTTCATTTGAAAGCTAATTAATAGTAAGAACTCAATATCTTAGTCAATAGTAAGGGAATCTTAACTCACCCTGTGCGCCGGTGAGTTTGAGATTCCCTTTTGATTTCATATAAAGAGGTGAGGTTTACAGCAGTTCTCTATTGGTCAGTGACCAAAGGTACACGCGCTTGAGTAAACTGATTTTGATCCTTTTACGAATACCTCGTTTGGAATGTCGACGTCGGTCTGGTAGCGCAATAGCTTTCATCTCGGTTTTCATTTCTTTTCCATCCACCAACACAGTAGACCTCCGATGCAGTAAGCCAGCAGATCTTTCCAATCAAATGTAGCGCCCAAAATTACAGCCAGAGGCGATGAAGATTCGATACCAAGCCAAGCTGCAACCTGAAGCAATTGCCCCAACTCGACAGCAAACGCAATCAACACCACCAATGAAACCAGCCAGTTAACGGGCATAGAGAACATACTTGCAAGAAAGTAGTAGAGCCAAACCACAACGAGAACATCACCAACTGTCGGACGAATAAAGCTGTCTCGAACATAGAGCGCAATAACGACCAATGCGATAAAACACACCAAGCTTTTCAGTCCATTTTTTACCGAAAATCGCAGGTGGATAGCGCACGTTTCTTCCACCATATTGCTTGGTTGACCAGTAAGAGTGACTCGTTTAAACCTCTTCATGATTCGCCTTTGCACTTTCTGCTGCTTTCTTATTTCGTGCGTACCAGTCGATGTTGCGTGTAATAACCATAGTGAAGCTCAGAATCGCGAAACACAGTAATGTACCCATGACCAATGCGTAGCTTTCTGCTTGTAGCAAGCCAAACAGTAATCCGTAGAGAGTAAGTAAACACGCTCCGAATATCGCGCCGTGTTTGGTGTTGCTCAACATACCGCTCACATACACACTTAAAAGCCCCGTCGATGCGACTGCTGACACCACATACGCCCAGTTAAAGCCGAGGTGTTCACTCATCGAAATCAGCAATAGATAGAAAAGCGCTAAAGCCAGACCAATAAAACCGTATTGTACTGGGTGAACCGGACGCGCTTGGAACAGCTCCAGCAAGAAGAAACTCGCAAACACTAATGTGATAACCAACAGTGAATAGTTCACAGCTCGATGGGACTTCAAATAGTGATCAACGGGGTCAATCAAATCTACGCCCATTTGTCGCTGTTCAAGCTCGTGACACGCATGATTCGATGACAAACAGCTTTGGAACAGCTGCGCGATATTGGTAGAGAAGTTATTGCTCGCCCATTGCGCGTTAAATCCATCTTCAGATACCTCTGACGACACTGGTAAGTAATCACCGATAAAGCTTGGATGCGCCCATTTTGAAGAGAGCTCAACCGTTGTTTGACTGCCGATTGGTGTGACTTGAAGCTGACCCATCCCTTGCAACAAGAAGTTAAGATCGAATGCCAAAGGTTGTTCTGCGTTTAGGTCTGCAAGTGTCAGATCACTGTGGAAGCCTTGTGGTAACTGATTTAACCCCGTTCCCGGTGCGACTTCGATATCAGCACTCGCCATGGTCATGTCATCCAAACGAATCAATCCGCGGCTGTCTTCAATGCCAACCACTAGACTCATGTTTTCAATATCAAGCCCCTGCAACGCCGCGAGATCGTCTGCATCAAAAGTGCCTTTCAGTGCCACTTGTGCTTTGTATAAACGCGCGCGGTAAATGCCTCGGTACTTTTCAAAACTGTCCAGATTCGCGCTCATATCAAAAGTGCTAGGTAAAAGAAATTTACGACGCTCTTTAATCTGTACTTTGTCATCTCGGTAACTGGTTTCGGTGTAGTTAACCATGATGAATGGACCAATGATGCGCTGTTCGCCACTGCTGCTGCGTGCGATGTCATTTCTGACTTCATCTTGGCGATATGAGCGTTCTGAGATCAGCCCTGTGACCATTGAAAGCGGGATTTGCAGTAAAACAAACAAAAACAGCACGAAGGCGAACTTCGTGCCGAGTTGGTTATTGAGGATCTTTTTCATGTTTCATTCTCCATTTGCTGATGGGAGTAATCTAAATCAGCAATTTGGAGAACGAATGGAGCTAATGTGGAGTTTCTATGGAGTTGGTAAAATCAAGGTCACTTTCACACCAGAATCGACGTTTTCGACTTGCAACTTACCTTTGTGCAGCTTGGTCACTTGCTCAACAAAATTTAGCCCAAGCCCAGTACTCTTAACGCCATTTTCCCGAGCGAGGGAGTAGAAGCGCTCGGTCAAACGAGGCATCGCGTAGTCAGGAATGTGAGGACCTGAATTGAAAATCGACAGGCACACCTTCTCTTTCGTAACCTCCGCTTTCCATTCAATGCATCCCTCAGAGTGGACAAAATCCAGCGCATTGTCCATCAGGTTAAAAACGGCTTGTTTCAGTAAGAAGGCATCACCAAGCACGGCTTGGTGGTCATCAATTTGGATGTTGGCAATCACCGACTTTGCACTCAAACGCGCATCCGCCGATTCAACCACTTCATTGACCATTTGTTTTAGCGAGATAGCTTCGACTTGTTCTAGCTCGGGGCGCTTTTCAAGACGAGCAAGTTCTAGCAACTTATCAATCAATGACTGCATGCGGTCGCTTTCTCGCTCAATGTTGCCAGCAAAGCGCGTGACCTTTTCTTCAGGCAATGGCATTTGCAATATTTCACTCGCGCCTTTAATCGCTGATAACGGACTTTTCAGCTCATGAGTCAGCGTCTGTACGTACTCTTCCACATATTGTTTGCCGTCGAGTTGGTTGCGCATTTTCTCCAATGCGTCGCTTAGCGTGCCGTACTCATAGAAGATACGAAATGTTGGCTTAGAGACCTTTTCACCCTCACCCATTTTGGTCGCGTAGTCTTCTAGCTTGTTCAGTGCCGAGTGAATTCGCCAAGCAAACAATGCCCCTGCCAATAGCACTAAACCACTCATCCACACCATCCAAAACAATACATTGCGTTTAGAAAGATCGATGAAGGGTTGTACTGAGCGATTAGATTTTGCCACCGTCACGCTGCCAATGATTTCGCCTTTGTGGTAGATGGGCGCAGCAACGTGCATGACGGTTGAAAGCGGATCTTTCGGGTCTTCGATGGTACTGCGCGCGCCGTATTGACCGCGCAACGTGAGATACACATCATTCCATTGCGAGTAGTCTTTGCCAACGTCTTGCTGCCAAGAATCCGCAATCACAATCCCTTGTTTATCGGTGATGTAAATTCGATGATTAATCGCTTTTTTGCCAATTTCCCAAATGCGCGCTTGAGGTTCTCGCTGCCCATAAGCCGCTAGCAGTTTGGAGAAGCGACTCTCAGACAACTTTCCGTTTGCAACGTCCTCTTCTGCCAATACCGCGAGCAAGTTCGCCATATCCACCAGCGTCTCTTCAGTGGTTTGACGCACGGTTGGCTTAAGTTCTTGGACAACGGTTTTGCTCACCATGTAAGCCGTCATTCCGACTAAGATGAAGTAGAGAAAAAACAGTCTGAGTCCAAGCGGGATCTTCGGCCAGCGATTCATCATTCACCTTTAATGCAGTAAAAGTAACCAAAGCCACGTTTGGTACAGATGCGTTCAGACATCTCAAACGGCTTCAACTTATGGCGAATGGCTTTGATGTGGGTATCGATATTGCGCTCGTATGCAGCCTCTGGCGCCATGTCTGCCGCGACCATGAGCTGCTCTCGGCTCAATACATTGGAAGAGACGGAAATCAGCTTATCGAGGATCTTAAATTCCACCGCAGTTAACCCAAGCATTTGTCCACCGACACCGTAGTCGAAGTTCTGCGCTACCAAATCTTGACTAAATTGAGGTTGTTCTGGAACAGCTACAGGCTCTGGTTTGTGCTCCATCATTGGCGCTTTAGCTTTGATTCGAAGTTTAATGCGAGCCAACATTTCGCGCGGGCTAAATGGCTTAGTCACGTAATCATCCGCGCCAATTTCCAAACCGACTACGCGGTCAATTTCATCGCTTCTTGCGGTGAGAAAGATTATGGGAATATCAGAAAACTCACGGATGGTTTTGCATAATTCAAAACCATTGCCATCCGGTAAGCCTACGTCTAAGACAAGTAACGCTGCGGAGTTGTACTGCAAAAAAGCTAAGCCCTCTCCTGCTGTTGCAAACCACTCTGCGTGGTAGCCATCCATCTCTAATACATGAATCAGGTTCTCTGCGATAGCAGATTCATCCTCGATAATAAGGACGGTGGGTTGTTCGCTCAATGTCTTAGCCTCATTGACGGTGTTTATCTTTATGTTGGTATTATCACTTAATTTGGGGCCAAGGCTAGTGGATTGATGCAGCAAAGGCGCAGTTCGTGGATAATACTAATCAAACACACTTCTATTCAGCATAATAAATTTATCACTTAGATTAATGAGTCACCACAATTGTGAATACAATGATTTCAACCATTGATATGAACAGTGTTCATTTTAAACTCAAGTTATCAATTCGATTTTATTTAAAGGACAGTCACTGATGAAAAGAGCGCTAATCCCCCTGGCTTTACTGACTTTGCTCTCAGGTTGCGCCAGCATGTCTCCGGATGAGTGCAAAACGGCAAACTGGTACAACGTAGGTTATCAAGATGGCCGAGATGGCAACGATCCAAACATTATCAATAGCTATACCGAAGACTGTGGTGAAGCGGGTGTGACACCCGACCGAGCGAAATGGAAAGAAGGCTTTGATAAAGGCACTATCCAATATTGCTCACCAGACAATGGGTACACTGTCGGTATCGAAGGCAAAGAATATTACGGTGTATGCAGCAGCAAAGAGTTCATTGAGAACTACCAGTTAGGTCATCAAGAATATCAACGCCAGCAACGCATCCAACAAATCGATACTGAAATCTCGGTCATCGATAATCAGCTTGATGGCAATCCAGACAAAGATAATGCCAAGAGACTGAAAGAGAAGAGAAAGCGATTGGCTGACGAGCGTTCAAGCCTCTTGTCGCCAACCATCAACTTGAATCTGAATTTCTAAATCGATTGGATTTAGCTTCTAAAAATTCATGGCCCTAGCTCAGTTCTAGGGTCATGAATTGACTGTTCGGATCGAGTTCGTAATCCCCGAACGGCTCGCAGTACACAAAGCCATGCTTTTCATACAACAGGCGCGCTGGTTTAAAAAACTCCATCGAGCCCGTTTCTAAACTCAAGCGCTGCAAACCTTTTTGCTTCGCTTGCTCAATCACATGAATCAATAATTGAGATGCCACACCTTGGTTTCTTGCCGTAGGCGTGGTGCGCATGGATTTCAGCTCCGCGTGTTGGTCATCCAACCCTTTAATCGCCGCACACCCAAGCAGTTGCTCACCTTTCCATCCGGTCCAAAATGTCACTTCTGGCGCTTTGAGCTTATCTAAATCTAACGCATGCACGCTTTCTGGTGGTGACGTGGCGTACATGTCCTGTAAATGTCCTTCCAACATCGCTATCACTTGCGGCCGTTCTAAATTGTCGATTTCAATCCTCATCTTTCCATCCTTGTTTTTTCCTAGCTAAAGCGGTTGTCTCATAATGTGCTGCGGTCCAACGGGGCCGCCGTGGTAAAGCTCATTGGTATCTTCAAACCCTGATTTTAAATAGCACTGATAAGCGGGTATGTTGCGGCAATTCACAGTGAGATAAAGCGCATCAAACTCGGGATAATGGCGTTTGGCGAAATCGGCAAACTGTTGAATGGCTTGCTTGGCGATGCCTTTGCCTTGATGACGGTGATCCACCAGCAAAGCACGTACGCCTAAACTGTTTTTCGGGCAAAAATCGTATTTCTCGCTGTAAGCAGCATCAAATAGAAAAAAGCCAACCACGTCATCGTCTGCCAAAATCAGATGCGGAAGCTCTGTGGGTTCAAGACGTGTAAGCATTTCACCCACATCCGCGACCGTAAACTGCGATTGCTCTTCTAGAACGCTAAGTTCGCAAGTGTGTTCATGTCGCTCAGGCGAATACTTTTCAATGGTAATCATAATCTTCCTTGTTGTTTTTATGCTCAATTCATACAGGGTATGTCGTAAATAGAAATACCTAGTGTCGTATTTCCCACTCGCAGGCAAACGTTTAGCACTCTATTATCCTCGCCATTCGATAGAGAGGTTTCCATGTCCCGTTTTTTACTTTGTAGTTTTGCACTCGTTTTACTCTACCCTACTGCCATTGATTTGTACCTTGTTGGTTTGCCTCAAATTGCGTCAGATCTCAACGCCAGTGAATCTCAGTTGCATATTGCGTTTTCGATCTATTTAGCTGGCATGGCTACCACCATGTTATTCGCGGGGAAAATTGCAGACTCTGTGGGACGAAAACCTATTGCCGTCGTCGGCGCGATGATCTTCGTGCTCGCGTCTTTTCTCGGCGGGATGGCTGAGCAACCAAACACTTTCTTGATTGCTCGCTTTTGCCAAGGCATCGGGGCTGGATCTTGCTATGTCGTTGCGTTCGCGATTTTACGCGACACGTTAGACGATGAACGCCGCGCGAAAGTATTGTCGATGCTCAATGGCATCACCTGTATCATTCCAGTGATCGCACCCGTGATTGGTCACTTGATTATGCTGAAATTTCCTTGGCCGAGTTTGTTTACCACAATGGCAGGAATGGGCATTCTCGTCAGTGTATTGGCCATTTTTGTTCTCAAGGAATCACTACCCAGCCAACAAGGTGAAGAACAGACAGCGCCAGAGAGCCATCAAGAGACTTTCTTCGAGCGATTTTTTATCAGTAGGCTGATCATTACTGCACTTGGAGTGACCACCATTCTGACCTTTGTTAACGCTTCACCAATTGTCGTGATGAGCATGCTTGGTTTTGATCGCGGTGGCTATTCTTCCATCATGGCTGGTACTGCGACGATCAGTATGTTGATTTCGTTCTCGGCACCATTGGTATTGGGGATTTTTAAACAGCGAACCTTAATGATAACCTCTCAAGTATTGCTCGCTTGTGCAGGCATCGTGCTCAGTGCAGCCCATTTCCATGATGGACAGCCTTTTTACTATGTGTTCGGACTTGGGCTGATTTGCGCTGGCTTCGCTTGTGGCTTTGGCGTGGCCATGAGCCAAGCGCTCAGCCCATTCTCTCAACAAGCTGGCGTGGCGAGCTCACTACTGGGCATTGCTCAAGTTTGTAGTTCCGCGTTCTATATTTGGTTTATGGGTTTCATCGGCGTTAGTGCACTGAATATGTTGGTGTTTATCTTAGTGTTAGGTAGCGTAATCAGCCTTGCTCTAATACTATTGATTCCAAAGCCTGTTCACGATACCCATTATGAAGAAATCCCTAGCGCGACTTGATTTAAACTTACTGTTCACTCTGCAATTATTGCTGCAAGAGCAAAGCGTCTCGAAAGCCTCGAAAAAGCTGAACGTTACGCCCTCTACCGTAAGTAAGTCGCTCAACAAACTTCGTCATTGGTTCGATGATCCTTTGTTTGTCAAAACACCTAAAGGTCTTGCGCCAACGCCTTTGGCACAAAGCATGGAGCAAGATCTCGCAGAATGGCTGCAAATTGGCAGCCAAATTGCAGAAAAACGCAGCGATATTACGCCTAAAGGAGTGCGTTTTGATATCACGATTGAGTCGCCATTAGTGCTCACAGTGCTGGACAGACTCATCGTCGCTATCCACCAGCGATACCCTGAAGCGAAAGTAAAAACCAGTAACTGGGATTACGATTCAATCGACGCCATCATTCGAGGAGAGGCGGATATCGGTTTTACCGGCCGAGAGAGTCACCCGAGATCGAAAGAGTCGTTGGATCTTCTGCCGTATTTCTTGGATTTTGAGATTCTATTTTATGACCTGCCAATGGTGTATTTACATAAAGATCATCCGGCATTACAGCAAGAGTGGAATCTCGAGACCTTTCTGAGCTACCAACACATCAATATTGTTTGGGAAAAAAGTGAAACTTGGGCGTTGGATGAAGTATTAGCGGAACTAGGGCTACAGCGCTCTATCGGGCTGACGATGTCCAACTTTGAGCAATCTCTTTTTATGGCAGCGCAGCCGACGCATGACATGATCACCACCGCGCCGCACTATTGCAAAAGTTACACAGAAAAGCTGCATCTCGATTTGGTGTGCTTGCCAATTCCGTTAGACAAAACTCAACAAGACAAGTTACTGATTCCATTTACCATGATTTGGCATAAACGCAATGCGTACACCCCCAAATTGCTATGGTTGAAAAACACCATTAAGTCATTGTACAAACAACCTTCCCAACCACAGTAAGACTCAGGCTAAGGTCAGGTTTTCTCTGGTTATTTTTAATGACTTTCTTGCTCTGATAGCTATAACTAATCACTTTATCAACTAATAAAAATGTTCTTTTGGATCTACACTAGCTGTTCATTTACACGCTAAGGATCAAGGATGTCGACCTTCTTACTCACTGCTATTGCAATGCTGGCGTTCGCTGCCAATTCATTATTGTGCCGACTTGCCTTGGCAGAAGGGTTAATTGATGCAGGAAGCTTCACGCTCGTTCGATTGATATCTGGCGCTGTTATCTTAATCGCATTGCTTGTCGTGAGAGGTCAGTGGAAAACCGATCGACCAACTTCTCGCTTTCGCTTTTTTGCTGGCGTGGCGTTATTTGGTTACGCAGCCCTTTTCTCTTTCGCGTACTTACAACTGGCGACAGGAACTGGTGCTTTGCTTTTGTTTGGTGCCGTGCAACTTACATTACTGGCGATCTATTGGTTGCAAGGTGAGCGCTTTCAGTTTCTCGAAATCGTCGGTATCGGCCTTTCAATTGTTGGATTTGTTTGGTTGATGTTGCCATCTGCCACTCGCCCCGATATTAGCTCTGCACTTCTCATGTTGATTTCTGGCGTTTGTTGGGCTGCGTTTACTGCGCTCGGTAAACAAGCGCCTTCTCCAAGTAGTGGCATCACGTGGGGATTCATCGCTGCATCAATAATTGGCGTGCTCCTTTCGCCATTAATCTTGTCCTCAATCCACCTTTCTTGGAACGGAGTGTTGCTCGCTATCGCATCTGGTGCCATGGCCTCTGGCCTTGGTTATACGCTTTGGTATCAAGTAATGCGTAAGCTCTCTTTGCTTCAAGCCGCCGTCAGCCAACTTTCCGTGCCAGCCATTGCTTTGCTACTCGGCACCGTCGTACTCCACGAGCCTCTTTCACTGCATATTCTTTTAACCAGCGGCATCATTCTTGGTGGCATCGCTTTGGTTTTTTTATCTCGATCCAAAAAAACAAACGAACAATCGGCAAGCCGATAAAAAGTAATAACTTTCCCTCTCAAGTACCCATTCATCATCTATGCTTTTTAAAGCAGTAAAGCTCATTGCAGATGGTACAAGTGGTCTGCTTTGGTACCAGGCGAAGAATATAAGGTGAGAATTGGCTCACACAATGCAGCGATTTTGTTTCAAAAGTGAGAATCATCACAGATCGCGAATTTGCTCGTTTTAGGCGTTTCACCAATAACGCCAAGGGCTAGCACGAGATCAAGCCAAATACGCACTTTTTGTTTTGACAAAGGGTTTACAAAGCACACTTTTTCACCCGCTATATTCCGCCCCCCGAATTTATTCAGAACAAGATTCTGATTATTCACATAAGAAATTCATCAACTTATAACGATAAGCCTGAGCAAACTTTGACACTATGAACGACAAAATAAAATTCGCTATTAAAGTATCGCTTAGCCTGACTCTGGCTTATCTGATCCCGTTTGCCATGGGTTGGCCGCAAGCATCGACGGCCGCAACCACAGTGATGCTGATTGCATCCACAGGCAGTCGTCGTGAATCCCTCGCCAAAGGTACCTTACGCGTGTTCGGTACGTTGGTTGGCGCCGTCGTTGGCTTGTTACTGGTGGGATTGTTTGCTCAAGACCGCTTGCTGTACATGTTGAGCGTGTCGGTTGTGGTCTCATTCATTTTTTACTTCCGTAATGCCTATCAAAAAGATCCAACGCTACTCATGCTGACCGGCGTGATGACACTGATGATGTCCAATGGCGGTGACGCAGAAGGTGCGTTTCTTTATGGCGTTGACCGCGCCTATATGACGGTGTTTGGGGTGGTGGTTTACACACTCGTGGGGACTTTCTTATTCCCGACCAAAACAGAACAAAACCTAAGACAGCTCATCGAACAACTCAACCAAGCACAACGCGCGTTGTTCACCTCTATCTTGCAAAATTTCGAGCAAAAATCGGCAGGGCAAGTCTCTCTTCAAGAAGAGGGCGAAGAAAATCCAGAAGCGGAAGAGCCACAACCTAGCGTGGATTCTCTTATCGAACAGATGTTTGCCGCCCAAAATGCGCTCGAACAGCGTTTTGCCACAGTCAGTGTGGAATGCAGCGACGTGTCGGCCTACATGAAAGAGTGGCGCTTGGCGGTTCATTTGAACAAGCAAGTAACGCAACAATTGACCGTTGCGGCGCACAGCCACTTTAGCCACCAGCAAGACCGTGAAAGCATCAGCAACTTTGATCAAGCCGTTGCGGAAATTGACGCGCTATTTGATACCTGCCAACAAGTCTGGGACGAAAAAGAGCCCGCTTTTCGTGCTCAGGAATTCAAAGTCAAATACAACCAAGCGTTGCTAGAAGACGCAGCTCACCTAGAGAAAGGCTCTGCGCTTACGCTTGGTCACCTGTTGGAACTGATGCATCAAAACTTGTCGCGTTTAGCGGAGAGCATTAGCTGTATTGACTCTGTGACGAACAATGTCTCCTTTGACGTGCCACTGCCGAAACCGAAAGGCAAGTTTCTATGGTGGGACGCAGAAAACTTTAAAACTGCGGTCAAAACCTTTGTTACCTATTGGGTTGCAGGACTGATTTGGATTTATTTCAATCCACCAGGCGGCTACTCGTTCGTGGTCTTCTCGACCATGTTTATGTCTTTGCTGTCGTTCGTGCCTGTGCACCCAATTTTGTTGCTTGTGCTGTTCACTTTCGGCTTCTTGTTCGCGGTGCCTTCTTACGTCTTCATTCTTCCGCAATTGGATCTCGGGTTAGAACTTGGCCTGTTCATCTTTATCTACACCTTTATCGGCTTTTATCTGTTTAACGGGCCAGTGACGATTTTCTATATGATTGGCTTGTTTGTTCTTGGTTTAGACAACAACATGTTTTATCACTTCGGGATCCTCATGACGATCATGCTGTTGTTCTACATGGTGGTGTTCATGATTATTTTCGCGCACTACTTCCCGTTTAGCTCACGACCAGAACACCTCTTTTTGACCATAAAAGAACGCTACTTCCGACATACCCGAGAGCTGTTCACTACCTATCAACAACAGTCCAGCTCGGTTATTACGCCGCTCAAACGGGCCTTGCACTTGGTGACACTCAATGTCTCATCGAAAAAGCTCAAAGTCTGGGGTTCGAAAATCAACCACAAACACTTTGATAAAACCACGCCAGAAGCGATTGGCGCGTTTAGCAAAGCGTGTGATGTACTCAGTAATCACATCAACATCTTAATGGCCGCCGAGAAAAAGTTGATGACCAATCCACTAATTACTCAGCTTCGCCAACAGCACCGCGATTCCATCATTCCTTTGATGGCGGGCGCTTTAGCCAGCCATCAAGCAACACAAGAACTCGACTCCGTATTCGACCAATACAGTCAAGATTACCAAACATTCGAAGATAAACTGGAAGATTTTTTTAGTGAGTTGGATTTATCTGACTACGCTTATTCAGAGATAGCCGGTTTTTATATCTTGCTGAATTTAAAACGGAACGTGTTCGAAGCAATCAAGCATTGCAAGCAAACCTACGAGGATATCGATTGGGTGAACTTACAACAGAAGCGTTTTTAAAGGTGGGGATATGATGCTTCCAAAACTAACCAAACCAAGCCTCGCCATACTTTCTTTGCTCGGACTCAGTGCGTGTACCACGGTAGGACCAGATTATGTTCATCCAAAGCAGGCGCCACTGCCAAGTGACTGGTCGGTGCAAAAAGCAGCCAAAGATACGCAGCAATCAGAGCAACAGCTACAACAATGGTGGCAGCAATTTAATGACTCGACTCTTAATCAGCTGGTTGAGTTGGCGAGCAAACAAAACCTCGATTTAGAAGCCGCAGGGCTACGAATTGTCCAAGCACGTTCATTGCTTGGTATTTCGACTGGCTTGCAATACCCACAAGTTCAAACCGTGTCAGGAAACCTAGCGCGTGCCTACGTAAATGATCAGGGCGTGAATAACGCCACTTTGTCGTTTGATGCTGCTTGGGAAATGGATGTTTGGGGCAAGTATGCTCGCGGTATTGAGTCGGCAGAAGCGGGTTACTACGCATCCATCGCATCGTATCACGACATCATGGTCACCATAACCGCCGAAGTGGCGCGCAATTACATCAACTATCGCACATTCCAAGAACGTATTTTGCTGTCTCGCCGCAACATAGAGATTCAAGAGCGTGTCGTCCGCATTACACAGGTGCAGTTCGACTCTGGCAACGTTACAGAATTGGACGTTCAACAAGCTAAAAACCAACTCTACACCACCAAAGCAGCGTTACCGAGCCTCGAAGTGGCAATGAAGCAATCACGTACTGTGTTGGCTTTGCTACTGGGTCTGTTACCAGAAGAAGTAGATCGACTGCTACAGTCGGATGGGATGCACAAGCAAATCGCTGAGTACGAAGCCCAGTTCAAATCGACGGGCAGAAAATCGGCGCTATCGGGCACCGACGAGCGTTCCATTGTGCCACGTCCACCGCTTTTGGATACGCAAGTGGATGCTAACTTAGTGATGCGACGTCCGGATTTGCAAGTCTCTGAGATGCAAGCTCGCGCGCAAAGTGCGCAGATTGGCGTGGCAGAAACCGCTCTGTACCCAAGCTTTTCGTTGTTCGGTTCCATCGGTATCGACAGTACGGTTCCCGATGGCAGCAGTTTCAGTTTTAGCGATTCGCTCACCATGGTGGTTGGCCCAACGTTCAGTTGGAACATTTTCCAATACGGACGCGTGAAAAATAACATTCGTTTCGAAGATGCTCGCTTCCAAGAAACGCTGACCAACTACAACAAAAAGGTACTGCAAGCCGTTAATGAAGTCACCAATGCAATCGAAGCTTATGACCTGTATTTGCAGCAAAAAGATTTACGCTTGCAATCGGTCAACTCTTCTATTCGTGCGTTCAACATATCCATGACACAGTACGAAAACGGACAAATTTCATTCGAACGTCTGCTTAACTCGGTAGAAAAAATGACCCGCGCAGAAGACAGCTACGCAACGATCAAAGGTAATGTTGCGAACCAAGTTGTTGCACTCTATAAAGCCCTCGGTGGAGGCTGGCAAACCCAAACAGGCAAACCTTTCATCAGTGAATCGATTGCCACGCAGATGACAGAGCGCACTGACTGGGGAAGTTATTTAAATGAAGAAAACCGCGTATTGCCGCCTTTGCGACTCGAAACTCCGGCTGAGACCAGTGATGAAAACAAAACGGAGGATCGGTAATGCCTCATGAACTCTCTTGGGGAGACGTTTACTTTTCTCCTACGCTACTCGTGCTCTTTCTCGCCGTCACGGCCACGTGGATAACGGTGATGATATTGAACAAGACACGTTTGTCTCGCTTCATCGCTTTTCCGTCTCTGACGTTTATTGCCATCATGGTCGGTTATGTGGTGGCCATCGACAGCTTTTATATTCAATTTTAGGTGCCAAACAAGATGAAAAAACTATTCGTAATCGCACTCAATCTTGTCATTCTTGGTGGCGCAGCTTGGCTCGGCTATCAAAAGTTTGAGGAATACTTTAATAACCCATGGACACGAGATGGGCAAGTGCGTGCTAACGTCATCAAAGTGGCTCCTCGCGTATCAGGCCCAATTGTAAATGTCGCGGTGCAAGACAACCAAGAAGTAAAAACGGGGGATTTACTGTTTGAAATCGACCCTGCGACTTACCAGGTTGCGTTATCTCAAGCCGAAGTAGCACTGGAGCGCTCCATTGTTAGCTCTCGCGGTAAAAAAATCGAATATGACCGCTTAAAAGACATTCGTGCCAAAGACCGTGGCGCAGTTTCTCATAAGGATCTGATTCGTCGTGAAATCGCTTACGAAGAATCGCTACTGCAAATCAAATCTGCAGAAGAACAACTAAAATCAGCACGCCTTAACCTCAGCTTTACCAAAGTTTATGCGACCGTCGATGGTTTTGTATCTAACCTCGATATTAGAAACGGTACGCAAGCGGTCGCAAACCAACCACTGCTCGCACTGATCGACAAAAACAGCTTTTGGGTATTTGGTTTCTTCCGTGAAAACCAACTTGCGCAAATCGAACCTGGCAGCCAAGCACGTGTCACTTTGATGTCACACCCAGACACGCCAATTGACGCGACGGTTGACTCGATTGGTTGGGGTATTGCGCCCAAAGACGGCACGGTCGGCTACAACCTTCTTCCAAACGTAAACCCTGTTTTTCAGTGGATTCGCTTAGCACAACGTATTCCGGTGCGAATCTCCCTACAAGAACTTCCTGAAGATGTTGATCTTCGATTCGGGCTTTCTGCGTCCATCATGGTGATGAGAGAGTCATCCGCAGAAAGTGAACAATAACTAAGAGAGAAGAGCCATGGTCATTGGTAAAAACCTCAAAAACATTAATGAAGAAAACAACTTCTTCTATCTAACCTTAGCGCTAGTGATTTTGTTGTTAGGGAGTGCGATGGCACAAGTCGTAGGTGAAGGGACGATTGAACACATACTTCAGGCTTTCACGGTTCTGACGTTTATCGTCTGTTTTGCGAGCCTTCGCTTTGACAAAACCTGGTCTCGTTTCCTCTACAGCCTGTTTGGTGTTTGGGTTCTTGTGATTGTGATCAAAACCGTTTTCGACATCCGAGAGATGAATGTGGTGATGCTTGCCCTCACCTTTGCGTTCTTTTTCGGCACTTTTAAATCCATCGCAAGACAGATTCTTTTCACCGGCCATGTCAACAGCAACAAAGTCATTGGCTCGATCGCGCTTTTCTTGCTGCTTGGTCTGATGTGGGCGATTGCCTACCTCATTCTGCTTGAGTTTTCGCCTAAAGCCTTTACCGGTATGGAAGCGATTTCTTGGGGGCAGAACTTCTCCAATGCAGCGTATTTCAGTTTCGTTACCTTAACCACACTCGGTTATGGCGACATTAGTCCTCTAACACCACTGGCTCAAGTCGTGGTGTATTTAGAGGCCATCACAGGTGTTTTTTATATGGCGATTGTTGTTTCAAGTCTCGTCAGTTCTAACATTGATCATCAGGTAAACAAAAATGGATAAACAATCGGTAAAAATCGACAGTAAGCTTTTCATCAGTAATATGGTGGAATCGGCAATACGCATTGGCTTGATCTTTGTCTTGCTGATGTTTACGTACGACATCATCAAACCCTTCATCCTTCCGGTTATTTGGGGCGCTATTATAGCCGTCGCTTTAATGCCGCTTACCCAAAAATTGCAGCGTGTATATGGTGGTCGCAGAGGTCTGGCAGCCACAACCATTGCTTTACTTGGTATTGCCCTCCTTGTCACGCCACTTGTTATGGTATCAGGCTCCATTGTGGATGGTGCAACGCACGCGCTTGAAGTACTACAAAATGGACAAGTGAAAATACCAGGGCCAAAACCTTCCGTAGCGGAATGGCCTATCGTGGGTGATAAGCTCTACGAAGTGTGGACCCTATTCGCTACTAATCTTGAGCAAGCGATTCAAACCTTTATGCCACAAATAAAGGCAGGACTCACATCTTTACTGGGTACACTTGGGGGCGTATTGGGAAGTTTACTGCTTTCAATCTTGTCACTTGCGATTGCAGCAGGTTTCATGACGTACTCTGAATCTGCAGCATCAGGCTTAAGAACCATCGCGATTCGAACCGCTGGTGAAAACGCAAAAAGCTGGACCACGCTTATCGCTGCGACAATTAAAAGCGTACTGCTTGGCGTAGTCGGTGTAGCGGCGATTCAAGCACTGTTGATCGGTGCTGGTTTCTTCGTATTTGGCGTTCCGGCAGCAGGTTTACTCACACTGCTTCTAATGATTTTATGTATCGCTCAGCTCCCGGCGTTGCTCGCAGTGCTACCTGTGATTGGCTTCATGTACATGACCCAAGACACCTCAACAGCAACCATGTTTACTGTTTGGGTCGTAGTTGCGGCTCTTTCTGAAAACCTGTTCAAACCAATGTTAATGGGACGTGGCGTCGACGTGCCAATGCCTGTGATTCTGCTCGGTGCCATCGGTGGTATGCTTTTCTACGGCATCGTTGGTCTGTTCTTAGGTGCCGTTATCCTAGCAATTTGGTATGAGTTATTTGTTTGGTGGTTGAGCATTGAGAAAGCGCAACAGCAAGAAGAAATGGCAGACCAACAAGACGCTTCTGATGACCAATCAGAACCTGGACACGGCGCAGGCATATAATAAATCAATAAGTTAGAAAGAAATTCAATCTATAACTTATGATATCAAACCGCTGAATTTCAGCGGTTTGATTCTATTTGGATCACAGTTTCGTCGTAATAAATGCGATAAAAATGACGTTCTTGTTAAATTTTCATACTTATTACACTTGGGAGTTGCAATCGGGCAATGAACGATGCACTCTCGATGACCACTAATTTGCTTAGGATAAAAACAATGAAATTGATCAAGCCTTTAACTTGTGCGCTTGCTCTCGCAATGAGTGGCATGGCATTCGCAGATGTAACCGTGAGTGTTCCTGACAACGTTTCAGTATTAGCGGCTAACGGTGAAAAAGCAGATCTTTCGGGTGGTTTTTTCGCCTCTGAGAGAACACTGACGTTACCTGATGGCCTTAACCAAGTCGTATTTCGTTTCGCCCCTTACTTCAACCAAGGTAATGACCGTTTAAGTGTTGAAAGCGATGTTATCGTTACACGATTTGACGCGACCAATGCCAAACTCACTCTACAAATGCCAGAATACCGCAACCTACGTGATGCGGAAGAAAAGATCAAAGACTTAGATTGGAAACTGGTTGATGATTCTGGCAACGCAATCGCGGTTGACCAGGACAAGTTGCTCAAACCGGGTATGCAAATCGGTCGTGATTACGTACGTGAAATCGAAGATTATAACCAAGCTGGCGGTGCAGCAGCCGTGGCTTTTGCTGGCGCAGCGACCATGCAGCCAGTCACGCTTCCTGCAAAGGTTCCTGCGGATATGAAGCAAGTGAGAGCAACTGCGGTTAAAGCGGATTCGACAGCTGAAGAGATGCTGCACTTCTGGTACCAAAAAGCAGACGCAGAAACCAAAGCTCGCTTTAAGAAATATGTTAATCAACAGTAAATCTGGTTAACTTTATCGATATTAAAAAAGCCACTTCACGTGGCTTTTTTGATCAAAAATTAGGAAACTTGAACAACTTTAGTATTGGCGATCAAGTCATGCAACAAACGTCGCTCCGGATGAAAGAACAACAATGCCAAATTTACCAACGGGATCCCCGGAATGAGCATCTCCAGTAAGTAGCTAATAACAAGCCTTAACCCTGCTGTAACTTTCGTTGCCTTACTATCATTTTTCATTACAACTTTAATACCAATCATGCGCATACCGATGGTTTGCCCATGACTCAATGCATTCCAGTTGATCATTAAAACCGTTGGTAAAGAAAGCAAGTAAAACGCCTGAGTTTCACGAACAAGCGTGAGGTTATCTGCTAAAGAGAGCTGAAAGTCGTTAAGAAAAGAGTTAATACTCAATGCAATTATTAACACGACCACCATCGTAAAGAGCAGGTCGATAAAACCAGCAATGATTCTCTGTTGCTTGCTCGCGATAAAAGCATACATGGACTTCAGTCACCTCAATGTAATTGGTTAAGCGAGAATGACTGAGTGTACAGACGCGCAATGGTGAGCGCAGTTTAGGTATTGCCAACATAATATTCAACTAAGACATACTAAATCGCGGTCATATCTCAAAAGTAATCATTACATCTTGAGCATAACCGTATCAATTTAACAAAACGCTACCAGTAACGTTCGTAAATGATATTTCCCCCAGTTTGATGGCGATACTTTTCCAAGCCTAGCTCTTGTAAAACGGGCACGGTATCTTTGATCATTTGTGGATTCCCACACATCATGACAAAGCTACGCTGAGCTGAGAATGGCGCATCAGCGGCGTTGGACAGTAAACCCGATTCGATGAGTTCAGGAATTCGGCCTTGTAATTTACCGTCAACCACTTCCCTGCTGACTATCGGTATATACTTTAATCTGCCTTCATATCGTTGCTGAAGCTGTTCAATTAGGTATTTATAAACCAGATCTTTTTCGAAACGAACGGCATGAACCAGCACAATGCGCTCATTGTGAGGCGGTAAGTTTATATCATCCAGCAGCGATAAAAACGGTCCAATCCCCGTACCTGTAGATAGCAGCCACAGGTCATGAGCCTGTTTAGGAATAGAGTCATGGATTAAATCGCCATGTGCGGTGGCACCGACATAAATGCTATCACCAGATTTAAGCTTTTGGAGCCGTGGAGAAAGTTGTCCTTGAGGGTCGGCTACTATTAGAAATTCCAACCAATCGAATTGCTCGCTTGGCGCATTAACCACAGAGTAAGCACGGCTGATCGGCTTACCTTCATCATCAAGCAAAGCAAGCTTGGTGAATTGGCCAGCTTTAAATGAAAGAGGCGCGCCAGATATTCTCAAACTGAACAGCTCACCTGTCCAATCAATGCGTTTCTCAACTCTTGCGAGGTTGAAACCTTTGAGTTCAATCATGAGACACCTCCTATCTGGTTACTCTTAGTTAAACTTACGCCTTCAACTCGATTATGTAAAGTTTCTAGTTTACATAATCAAACCACTATTTCATTTCACATTTTAAAAACAATTTTATTACATATTAAATGATTACATCTAGAATAAATGCTCAAAGTGATAAGTCGCGTCGCAATTTGTGGCAAAGCAGATGAAAAAGGAGCAATAAAAATGGACACACTGTTAAAGGACTTTCCCGTTATCACAGAGATAAAAGTCGCATGGGGTGAAATGGATGCTCTGCAACACGTTAATAACGTGGTCTATTTTCGCTACTTCGAGACCGCACGTTTAGATTACTTCAACAAAATTAACCTGCTGGTCGACCTGCAGACCTCGCAAATTGGGCCAGTACTGAGCGAGACTCAATGCCGCTACAAATTGCCTGTTACTTACCCAGACACGCTATTAGTCGGTTCTCGCGTAATCGACATGCAAGAAGATCGCATCACGATGGAGTACCAAGTGCTGAGTAAGAAGTGGGGTAAAATTGCGACCATCGCGACCGCCACTGGTGTGATGTTTGATTTTAAGAACAACGTTAAAGCTGCGATTCCAGATCACGTTCGCCAGTCGATTTTAGACTTGGAAGGAACCGTGGGTAGTACGCATCATTTGGAGTAGCAAGAAACGAGAGATTAAAGGCGAGGTTCCCGACAGCGCTCCTTCATCGCTATCGGGAATGATGCTGAGATACCATTCCAACTTACGCAATAAGAAAACTAGAGTCATTCTAGCGAGCCATAGCGAGACTAAGAATCTACTTACCGCTTGCAGCAGACCATAAAGCCATGAATAAACTCAATACAATCTGAGAGTAGATTCTGAATCACGCTCGTTCCTCGCTGTTCAGAATGACAGTTCGAGTTTGGCTCTGAGCTCTACAAAACCATCAAAAAAAGCGATTCCAGAAGAACCTAAGTGAGTCACTCGGAATCTCGCTTTAGACGTATCAGCAGAGCGACTCTTCCAGCCTACGCGATAAGAAAAGCTGCGTCATTCTAGCGAGACTAAGAATCTACTTGCCGCTTGCTGCAGACCATAGAACCATGAATAAACTCAATACAATCTGAGGGTAAATTCTGAATCACGCTCGTTCCTCTCGGTTCAGAATAACAGTTCGAGTTTGGCTCTGAGCTCTACAAAACCATCTAAAAAAGCGATTCCAGACAAGCCTAAGTGAGTCACTCGGAATCTCGCTTTAGACGTATCAGTAGAGCGACTCTTCCAACCTACGCGATAAGAAAAGCTGCGTCATTCTAGCGAGCCAAAGCGAGACTAAGAATCTACTTACCGCTTGCTGCAGACCATAGAGCGGTTAGCAGAACGTCTCGATGTACAGCGCTTCGACTTTGTCCCGCGCCCATTGCGTTTTGCGCAGGAACTTCAGCGACGATTTGATTGAAGGATCTTTCTTGAAACAGTTCACACGAACGCGCTCATACATGCCATTCCAACCAAAGTGTTCAACTAGTCGGGTGACGATTTTCTCTAAACTCAACCCGTGAAGTGGGTTATTCGGCTGCTGTTGGCTCATGCTATTGATCCGGTAAAGTGAAGTTGCGCGCTAATCTAACTCAAACTCGCCGTGCAACCTAATGTTTTAACCTTGAATTGGCCTACGACTCTCCCCTATAGTAGCCCAAACTTCTTAAAAGCCCTTTTCATTATGAAAGCCCTCAACGACCTCAATATTTTTGTCGAAACCGCGCGCCAAGGCAGCTTTTCAAAAGCCGCTAACAGCATGGACATGACACCTGCCGCCATTAGCGCATCGATTAAGCGTCTTGAAGGGCAAATCGGTTTCCCACTGTTTGTGCGTTCCACCCGAAGCCTGCGTTTAACCTCAGAGGGCGAACTGTTTTTAGACAAAACCACGCAAGCGTTGGCAACATTGCAAGAGGGGTTGGATCAGATCTCAAGTGCGCGCGGGGAGTTGTCTGGTCAGTTGCACATTACTGCACCCTCCGATTTTGGTCGCAATATGTTGCTCGATTGGGTGGATGAGTTCATCGATCTCTACCCAAATGTTTCCATCAAACTAGAGCTGTCCGATAGCTTGACGGATATGTACACCAAGCCTGTCGATATTGCGATTCGCTACGGCGAACCGGCCGACTCCAATCTGGTCGTATTGGCATTGTGTGGGTCAAACGAACGGATATTATGTGCATCGCCAGAGTACGTAGCTACACATCCAGAACTCGCCTCTCCTGCCGATTTAACGCAACACAACTGCTTGTGCTACATGGTCGCGGATTCGGTCTACAACAAATGGACGCTCACGCGTGGCAGCGAGAAAGAACAAATCGTGGTCAGCGGTAACTTGTTGAGCAACGATAGTGACTTGCCACATCGGTTAGCGATCAAAGGCAAAGGCATTGCGAATAAATCATTGATGGACATTAGCCGAGACTTAATCGAGGGAAGATTGGTGAGAGTGTTACCAGAGTGGGATTGCGGCCCAGTGCCGCTCTACATGGTATGTGCCGATCGTCGATTATTGACGCCAACGATTCGGACTTTCCGCGACTTTATCCAGCAAAAATGCTGCCAGCAACGCGCCAACGTGCTGGCAACCTTCTGTCATTAGGCGATAAATCGAAGAGGACGAATCTGGGTATATTCAACCCAATCGTTCTCTTCCAATGTTTCAAGAAACGTCGCCATATGCGGGCTTTGCAAATGCTTATCCAAGGCCTCTTGCGACGCCCAGATTTCTTGGAACATAAATAGGCCATCAACTTTTTCGTCGAGATACAACTCGTATTGGCAACAGCCTTCTTCTTTACGAGTTGGCTCTAGTAAACCAGCAAGCAAATTCACCACCTGATCCTTACTATCTGGATAGGCTTTCACTTCTGCGACTAAGTGGATCATCGTTTTATCACTCTTTTGCGATTTATATATTGATTACGGGGTTCTACGTCACCTGTAAGTAAGCTCGAATTAGATCTCGGTGAATACGGTTTCTGCGTCCCAGCGAGACTTTGGCGTTTTCGCGTTGAAGTCATCTTCCGCGTGGTAGCCAAGCGGCACGATCACAACACTGGTATAACCTTTTTCACGCAAGCCAAATTCTTCATCCAGCACTTTTGGATCAAACCCTTCAATTGGTACTGCATCAATTTCTAGCGTCGAAGCACCCAACAGCAACGTACCCACGTTGAGGTAAACTTGTTTCTCCATCCAATGGTTTGCATCTTTCAAATCAAAACGGTGCATGTTCACAAAGTAGCTACGACCACCGCGTACAGCCGCTTTCGCTTCTTCAGTTGGGAATCGACCATCTTTTTCTTCTTGCACCATTAGCGCTTCAATGTAGTCGTTATCAATGCCTGTTTTCGCACAAAACACCAATACGTGAGAAGCGTTGAGAATCTTCGCCGCGTTAAACGCGTAATTCTCTTGCGCCGCTTTAGCGATGCGCTGTTTGCCTTCTTCTGTGCTTGCCAGAATGAAATGCCAAGGCTGGGAGTTCACACTCGATGGACTAAAACGAATCAGCTCTTTAACTGCGTCGATTTTTTCTTGAGATAGCTTGCGCGTTGAGTCAAACACTTTCGTTGAGTAACGAGATTTTGCAGCTTGTACGATATCCATGAGGTTCTCCAATTAATGAATTTAAGCTGTGTAACAGCATAACCTCATGAGATAAAGGGAAAAACCGATTTCGATTAAAAACATTTTCAAAATAAATTTGAAAATAAAACGATAAGAAAGGCTTTGAGCGTTCTCACTGAATTTCTTCATCTTTTCGGCAATAATGCATGTTTGCTCGCAACCAAACTCAACTCATGCTGCCTCAAGATAACGTTATTACATCCTTTCTGTGCAAAAAGCTCGGTCACAATCACCTTCGAATTGCCGGCGAATATTGGCACATTGAGAAGTTGGTGGCCTTGCAATGCATGATGTTGAAAGAAGCGCCTAACCTCCAGGAAGGGCTGCTTTGGTGGAGTAAAAGTGTCTCATTATTCGACCGCCGTTTGTACGTCACATTTCAACATGGTGATGCCCAAATCCATCTGCAAGTAGAATGCAGAACAGCCGATATGCCAAATTGGGCGGAGTCGGTGTTTGGCTTGCTCAAAATGCAGTTGGAGACGCTTGAGCTAAGTGAATCAATACAAGTACAAGTACAAGTTCAAGCCAGCAATCCACTCGCGGTCGATATTTTTCTAGGGGAAACGCGAGATTCTAAAACCAGTTCAAGCGTGTTTGAACTGGTGAAACATGTTTATTTGCTGCTTTCTCACCAACCAATTGAACAGCCAGAATTGCTGAGTGTTTTGAACGCCTTGTTCATCAAAAACAGTAATTACGCGCTCAAGTTAGAGCAAGCGGCAAGGCAACTGGGCGTCTCCAAACGCACCTTGCAACGTCGACTGCAAGAAAAGCAAATGAGCTACTCTCAATGCGTTGATTTCGCTAAAAGAAAGCAAGCACTCACTTTGCTTGCCGACACCCAACTCACAACGCAGCAAATCGCCTATCAACTTGGTTATGAAGAACCTTCGAACTTTCACCGCACTTTTCGTCGTTGGTATCCGTTTTCACCCATGCAATATCGCCAACAATGTTTGGATAACCGAACTCAACTAAATCAACAACCAATCCGCTTATACTACGCCAAAGCCAATACCTTCGACGATAACCACATCGACCAACCTGTCGGCAAAATCTGGATGGAAGTGGACAATATTGCGTTTGAAAAAGTGGTCTCGGTAGAATGCCGTGACCGTGATGGCACGTGGCGTCGCTACCCAGCCTTCTTCGAGCGCTTTTTAAGTCATGGCATCGAACTCTGGGCAACGACCGAACTTCCGGTAGCGCACCCCCTTACCTTTCGCCTTTGTTATGAAGTCGATGGGGAACGTTACATTGAGAATAACCACCAGCGTGACTATGTGGTTTCTAAGGGGCTTTTAATTGGTGCAACGGAATACATTGTCCCGACTCGGCAGCTTATTAATATTGGGGCGCAATACACGCTCTTTATCGAACTGGCATGCCGACTTGAAAACGTTGCGAGGATTGACTGTTACGTCGATGATGATCCCACACCTCACGCAATGCGCTTAACCAAACACTCGCTACATTATGCTTGTTGGGTGCTGCAATTATCGCTCACTCAAACTGCAAAGCAGTGCCGTTTCCGCCTTTATGATGAATCCGACAACGAGCTCGCGAAAGAGCATTACCCGATACAATATCCTATTGTGCAACCGCTCAATTAAAACTGTCGGTCAGATCAAAACCATCACTTCGTGACATCATTTCACGTCTTTTTTGGCGTAAAATGACACTCTCAATTTCAAACCTTTGCTTTATCGTTTCTGCATTGCTGCATAACGGAGGCAAAAACTGTGTTTGAAACTCTACCTAACCCAATGAATAAAATAAAAATACTTCCTTTCGCGATCGCTCTTGCCCTTTCTGGCTGTGGAAGCGACGAAACCACACCAGTCGATACAGGCAGCCACGTGGCATCTCCTGATTGGCAAGATCAAATCATTTACTTCCTGATGATCGACCGTTTTAACGACGGCGACAGCGCTCTCAATGATCAAGAGCAAAACGAATTCGATCCGACGTCGGATAAAAAATTCAGCGGCGGCGACCTCGTTGGTGTGAGTGATAAGTTAAGCTACATCGAAGATCTCGGTGCCACATCGATCTGGATTACTCCGCCAGTTGCTAACCAATGGTGGGATGCAGAGCAAAACTACGGCGGCTACCACGGCTACTGGGCGCGTGACTTCCAAAAAGTGGATGAGCACTTTGGTGACATGGAAAGCTACCAAGCGTTAGCGCGAGAAGTGCACGCTCGTAACATGTTCTTGATTCAAGACATCGTGACCAACCATGTTGGTAACTTCTTCACTTACGATGCCCCATACAATTACGATCCTAGCCTTCCTTGCCAAGGTTTCCGTTTGATAAAAAATGCACTACCTGCCGGGCAAGAGCTGCCGTACCCACTCAACATGAATGAGTGTAAAACAGACGGCACAGGCAGCTACCACTGGACGCCAAGCATCACCGACCATAACGACCCAGTACAAGAAAAAACCTGGCAACTGTCGGATCTGGATGACCTGAATACATCCGATCCTGAAGTACGCGCTTATCTAAAAGAGAGCTACCGTAAATGGATTCGCGAAGTGGGCGTTGACGGTTTCCGTATCGATACGGTGAAGTTTGTTGAGCACGATTTCTGGAACGACTTCCTGCATGCCGACGATGGTGTGATGACTCAAGCGGTTGATACTGGTCGCGATAACTTCCTGACCTTTGGTGAAGTCTTCGAAACATCTACGCCTTACCACACCGAAGGCGAAGAGAAGATGCTGACTTACATCGGCGAAAGCGGCTCGCCGGAGCAGTTAACCTCGGTGTTGAACTTCCCATTGCAAGCAACCATGACTCGCGTGTTTGCAGCAGGACAACCGACCGATTACCTACGCTTTCGTCTTGAGAAAATGATGGAGATGTTCCCAAATCCATACATCATGCCGAACTTCATTGATAACCACGATATGCCGCGTTTTCTATCGCAAGGCAGTGTCAACGATATGAAGCAAGCTCTGATCACCATGATGAGCGTACCCGGTATTCCTGTGATTTACCAAGGTACAGAGCAAGCGATGCCAGCAGCGCGCGATGCGATGTTTGCTGGCGGTTACCGTGAAGACGGCGACTACGTAGATTCATTCGACCAAAACAGCGAGATGTACTTGTTCATCCAAGAGCTTGCTAAGTTACGTACCGAAAACAAAGTCATGACACGCGGCGAAATGAAAGTCATTGGCAGCGATAAAGCTGGTGCAGGTGTGTTCGCCTTTACCCGCACTTTGGATAACGACGAAGTCTTAGTGGTAATGAACACATCTAACTCTCCAATGTTGATGAACCAACTCGATGTAGAACAAGTTGGTGGCACCGTCTTCAAACAACAAATCATGTCGAACTGGGTAGACGCTCCAGAGCAGTTAATCGCAGATGAAAACGGTTACGTAACCCTTGAGCTACCAGCCAAATCTGCCGTGATTTACTCAAAAACTAACGATACCCAATCGGTAGATACCCCAGACCTCAACATCCAACTGGCGCAGGATTGGGAAGGAAAAACCATCACTGGTGATATTGTTATCGCGGGTAGTGCGAACGCCAACGAGAAGTTGAACCTTGTCGTCGATGGTAACTTAGAAACAGCGCAAGCCATTACTGCAGGCGCTGATGGTCAGTTTAGTGTCACGCTGTCGACTCGTCACTTTGCAATTGGCGAACAACAACACCGCTTCGCGATTTATTCTACTGAGAAAAAAGCTGGCATTGAAGATGTTAACTTTGTGTCGGACTTAAGCTGGTCAAACACGCCAGACGACACTATTGATGACGCGGGTGATGCGCAAGATGGCATGGGCGGTCCTAACGGTAACTATTCGCTACCAACGGATCCAACATTCGATAAAAACAATAGCCAACTCGCAATCAACAAAGCTGAGGTATTTACCGTTGGCAGTAACGTACGTTTGACCTTCACCATGGACAACATCACCGACACTTGGTTGCCACCAAACGGCTTCGACCACGTAGGTTTCACCATCTTTATGGATTTACCTGAAGAAGCCGCAACTAACTTGTCTGAGCTACCGAAGATCAACGCTTCTATGCCAAGCGGAACCTGGAGTCGTAATGCGGTTGTTTTTGGCTGGCAAAGCTCGATTTACAACACCAAAGGAGCAAATGCGACGACATGGGGAGAAGCGGTCACGCCAGCACCAACAGTGACAGTAGACAAAGCCAATAACACTATTTCGATGGACTTTGCGAGTGACGCGCTGGGTCGACCTGATTCACTGGATGGCATTCGATTCTATGTGACGACTTGGGACTTAGACGGCCTTTCGGCAACTTACCGTCCGCTAGAGCAAGACAAAGGCCCTTGGAACTTCTCCGGTGGCGCATCGGATGAAAGTAAGATTTGGGACGATTTACCAATCATCACCTTGTCGGAATAAACCGTTAAAAAAGACACCGCCCAACGTTTAGCTGGGCGGCCATCAACAAAAGAATGCAGAAAGACACTTCTGCTCGTTTTTATTCTAGTTAAAGAACGATTTCACCCACAGCACCAGACTGTCCCAAAGCTGACCAAACCACGAGCCCTCTTCTACCGCTTGGCTGCTGACCAAGGGATAACTCGCCACGGTACTGTCATCGCTTTTCCAAACGACCTTACCAATCTCATCTCCTTGCGCGATCGGCGCAATCAACGGTTCATTTAACACCACACTCTTATCAAGCCCAGCCGTCATTGAACGAGGCAGAGTGAGATAGGCATCTTTAGCGAAGATCGCCTCAACTTGATTGACATTACCCTTCCAAACGCGAACTTTAGACTCAACTTGGCCCTGCTTAGCAACTTGCTTGGTGTCATAAAAACGAAAACCATAGCTGAGTAGATTCTTCGATTGGCTGATCCGAGCCTGTTTACTTGGCGTACCCATCACCACCGAGATAAGGCGCATTCTTCCTTCTTTGGCCGAGCTCACCAAGCTGTATCCTGCATTGCTGGTGTAGCCGGTTTTTCCCCCGTCGACATCAATGGAATTGTCCCACAACAACTTATTGCGGTTGTACTGCGTAATGTCGTTCCACTTGAAGACTTTCTCACTGTATAGCGCGTACACATCAGGAACATCGCTGATGATCGACTGCATGAGTTTTGCCATATCGGTTGGTGAGGTTTGGATGCCATCACTATCAAGACCATGGGAGTTTACAAAATAGGTGTCTTGCAGTCCTAATTTCTCCGCCCAACCATTCATCAAGGCAACAAAGCCGCGTTCACTGCCTGCAACGTGCTCAGCCAGTGCAACGCACGCGTCATTTCCTGATTGGATGATCACGCCGCGCATTAAGTTCGCAACACTAATTTCATCTTTCGGTTTGATGAACATTTTAGAAGAACCGGGAAACTTGGCCGACCACGCGTTTTCGCTCACGGTGACAACATCATCCCATTTCAAACGCCCCGCTTTGATTTCTTGTCCAACTACATAAGCGGTCATCAACTTGGTTAAACTCGCCGGAGCAAGGCCTGCTCGCCCGTTATGCTCGGCAATAATGGCACCGGATTGAAAGTCCATTAATACGTAGCCTTTTGCCTGTAACTGAGGTGGGTTGGGCGTAACAACGGCAAAAGTAGGTACGCTTATTAAACAAGTCACAATTGTCCATCGAGCCAGTGACACTTTCATCCGACTTCCTCCATGCTCTTACTTTGTCGCAACTCTATTGAGCATAGCTCACTCAACCAGTTGCACCAGTCGCTAATCGTTTCATTTTCTTGAACTTACATTGATTTGACCAAGGTATAGAACTGAAGAGGCAATTGGGAAATAGCGTTGGTTCTTCGCGCCATTCGCAGTAAAGTAGCGCTACCCCTCAATAAGGAAATAAAGATAACAATGAACGCTCAATCATTTATCGACGCAGGATTGCATTACACTCCCCACGGTTTTACCGTTCCTCTGGATTACCAAGACGCGAGCAAAGGCACCATTGAAGTCTTCGCCCGTGCGGTTTGCCTAGTTGGCGATGAAGAATCGACCAAACCTTGGTTGGTTTACTTTCAGGGCGGGCCTGGCTTTCCCTCTCCACGTCAAAACGGCAATAATGGCTGGGTAAAACGCGCCCTGCAAGAGTACCGAGTTTTGCTTCTCGACCAGCGCGGTACGGGCAACAGCAGCGTAATTAATCACCAGACGCTTGCTCACCTCACGCCAGAAAAACAAGCAGACTACTTGAGCCACTTCCGAGCGGATAACATCGTGCGCGACGCGGAATACATTCGTGAGCAATTTGGCGTCGAAAAATGGGCGATCTTAGGTCAAAGCTTTGGGGGGTTTTGCTCCCTCACCTATTTGTCTTTGTTCCCAGACAGCTTGCTACAAAGCTACATCACAGGTGGCGTGCCATCAGTCTCGCGTCATGCCGACGATGTGTATGAAGCCACCTTCAAACGCACCATGGAGAAAAACCAAGCGTTCTTCCAACAATTTCCAAGTGCGCAACAACTTTGCCAAAACATTGCGAATCACTTGCTGGAAAATGAAGAGTACCTACCAAATGGTCAACGCTTCACGGTGGAGCAATTTCAACAAATCGGCATCAACTTTGGTGTGAGTGATACTTTCTTGCCGACTTACTATTGGCTAGAAAGTGCGTTGATTGAAGTGAACAGCAAACCACAACTTCGCTATGAGTTCTTGAACGATATGTTGGCGCAGCAAAACTTCCAAACCAACCCGATCTACGCCATTTTGCATGAATCGATTTACTGCCAAGGCTTTGCGTCGAATTGGAGTGCGCACCGTGTTCGCCAAACCCGAACAGAGTTTAATTATGAACCTGGCCAGCCATTTTACTTTACGGGGGAAATGGTCTTCCCGTGGATGTTCGACCAATACGTCAACCTCAAACCACTAAAAGACGCCGCAGAAATATTGGCCGCGAAAGACGATTGGGCTGCGCTGTACGATCAAACTCAACTGGCTCAAAATAAAGTGCCTGTCAGTTGCGCCGTTTACGCCGATGATATGTTTGTTGAAATGGATATCAGCCGAGAGACGCTCGCGTTAATCCCAAATTCAAAAGCGTGGATCACCAACGAGTACGAGCACAACGGTTTGCGTGCCGACGGTGAACGCATTCTCGACAGGCTCATTGCCATGGGTAAACAGACCGCAGCTGCGTTGAAATAAGCAGGACAGACGTTAGAAATACGCCTTTTTAGTATTTGATGAAAAGGCGTTTATAGCGGTTTATGAACAATGGCGATCAGTCATTCACTCTTTGTCCCTAAACCTTTATCCCTCACCACCTCATGTATAAAACTGCGACATGTCCTTTCCTTGTCAATGACTCCGGTGATTACTTGGTGCTTCTTGCGCCTAACTTTTTTGAAGGGCCCAAAACAGCATAAATTTAAACCAAAAGTATCGGCTCCAACCTACCTAACCCACTATAATTAATGCTTATAATTTGAACACATAGCGGCTTCACCTGCGGACATGCTCCCCCTATCAAAGACCGCCAGGCCCCGCCTACTCATAATATCCGTATAATTTGTCCGTATTTCCGACTAGTTTAGTCAGGTATACTTCGTGCCGCTAAAATTTTAAGGTCGTTGACCACCTGTATTTTTAAAGGAAACCTCATGAGTCAGTATGTAGTTTGTGCGCTGTACAAGTTTGTTGAGCTGAATAACTATCAAGAGCTACGCGAGCCATTACTTGCGTTGATGGAAAAACACCATATTCGCGGAACATTACTACTGGCAAGTGAAGGTATCAACGGTACTGTTGCATCTGATCGTGCAGGTATTGATACGCTACTGGAGTGGCTAAACAACGAACCTCGTTTGACTGGCACCGTATACAAAGAGTCGTATTCTGAGACCCAGCCATTCAATCGCACCAAAGTGAAACTGAAAAAAGAGATCGTAACATTAGGTGTTGAAGGTATAGACCCTCGCCACGTAGTGGGTACTTACGTGAAACCTCAAGAGTGGAACGATCTTATTGCTGATCCTGAAGTGTTTGTTGTCGATACACGTAATGATTACGAAATCGAGATCGGGACATTCAAAGGCGCTGTAAACCCAAATACTGAAACCTTTCGTGAATTCCCAGACTATGTAAAAGAAAACATGGACCCGGCAAAACACAAGAAAGTTGCGATGTTCTGTACCGGTGGTATCCGCTGCGAAAAATCAACGGCTTACATGAAAGAACAGGGCTTTGATGAGGTCTACCACCTAGAAGGCGGCATTCTTAAATATCTTGAAGAAGTTCCTCAAGAAGAGAGCATGTGGGAAGGCGATTGTTACGTATTTGACGGTCGTGTTGCAGTGAACCACCAGCTAGAAAAAGCAGATTACGATTTATGTAACGCTTGTCGTCTACCGATCACTGAAGAAGACAAACAGTCAGAATTGTTCGAGCAAGGCGTGAGCTGTCCAAAATGTCACGGCACACACTCAGAAGAACAAATTGCTCGATTCCGCGAGCGTGAAAAACAAGTTGTTCTTGCAGAGCAGCGAGGCGAGCAGCATGTTGGTGGTGAAAGTGCCAAGCAAAGAGAAGCCCGACGTGCCGCTAAGTACGCGCAAAAAGAAGCGCAGCGTAAACAAGACTAAGCCCAACTCTCCTTATATTTAGCGAGCTGCCGTAAGGTGGCTCGCTTTTACTGCGCACCAATACTCTTTCAGTACAATTTTGTATCCCTCACCAATACCTCTAGTTGATTGTTTCTTTTGCCTTCGGGTAGCCCCACCATTTCATCATAAGCACTTTGATGTACTAAAACCTGCTTATTTGCTTTGATATTCCTGCACTTCTTTTGCATCTCGATCAGGGAATGAGCCCTCAAAAAGATACCGTTGTCATCAGTGATAAATTGCGCTTCTCCATCAATCACGACAGATGCCTGGTACAATGCGAGATCAAGCGAATGAATGACCAATTTGTCTACATAGAAGTATTTTTGTAACTTACTCAATGGTATTGCCATGTGTCACCTCCCTGAAAGTTACCTCTACGTTTTGTAGAATAAAACCGATCATTGGATGAGATTTCTTCGGTTTACTTGCGTACAACATCGGAAACAAAGAGGATTCCGATGCAAACAATCAATGTCGTGTGGTTAAAACGAGATTTAAGGCTGACTGACCATCAACCACTAACTCAAGCATTATCAACAAAGCACCCAACTGTGCTTTTGTATATTGTTGAACCATTGCTATTGAACAACCCACACTATTCTGAGCGCCACTGGCGATTTGTTTGGCAGTCACTGCAAGACATGGATGAGACGCTCAAAGCATATGGGCATCGAATCACGGTGCTGTTTGACGATGCCTTAGCATGTTTCCAATCAATTCAAGCGCAATATCAAATCAACGCTGTTTTTTCTCACCAAGAAATAGGACTCAACTGCACCTTTGAGCGCGACAAACAAGTTGCCGCTTGGCTGTATAAGCAGAACATCGACTGGTTTGAGTTCGAACACGGTGCTGTTATCAGAGGTGCAAAAAACCGGCAAGGTTGGGACAAACATTGGGACTCTGTCATGAGAGCCTCAATAAGCCCTATTGAGCTCCAAACCGACTTATTGCATTCATTGGATGCAGAAGCTCTCGGCTGTTCGTTTTCGCCACCATCATCCTGGCTATCAAAATGCAAAGGAATGCAAACGGGAGGAAGCCGGCTCGCTTGGAAAACACTAGAGGACTTTTTTCATCGTCGAGGTCGTGATTACTATCGAAGCATTTCTAGTCCCACAGCCTCACGCACAGCCTGTACTCGACTTTCTCCGTATCTCGCTTGGGGTAACATATCCTTGCGTGAAGTTTATCAATACCTTTTGAAACACTGGCAAGTCGCTGGGTTTCGTCGCAGCTTAATTGCATTGTCTTCACGGCTTCATTGGCACTGTCACTTCATCCAAAAATTCGAATCGGAATACGACATGGAGTTTTACTGCGTTAATCGGGCTTACGAACCATTGATTAAACAAAGTAGTACTTTCGATGAAGAAAAGTTAGCAGCATGGAAATCCGGGCATACTGGCGTACCTTTGATTGATGCCTGCATGCGCTGTTTGCACCACACTGGTTACATTAACTTTCGCATGCGTGCCATGCTGGTTAGCTTTCTTACTCACCACATGAACATGAATTGGCGAGTAGGTGTAACGCATTTAGCGCAACTGTTTCTCGACTTTGAGCCCGGAATTCATTACCCACAATTCCAAATGCAAGCAGGAGTAACCGGGACTAACACAATCCGTATTTATAATCCGATCAAGCAAGCCCAAGAACATGATCCTGACGGCACGTTCATCTACAAGTGGGTACCTGAATTGCAAATGGTTCCTCCCCCTCTTTTATTCGAGCCTTGGACAATGACCCAGATGGAAGTTGTCATGTATCAGTTGCAGCCAGATAGCCGTTACCTTGCACCTATTATCACACCAGACAACGCAGCTAAGGCAGCAAGAGAGCGCTTATGGACGTGGCGGAAACGAGCCGATGTGAAACAAGAAGGCAGACGAATTCTTGCGCGACATGTTAGACCCTCAAAAGAAAGTAGGACGCGATGATCATCTCTCAATCACAATGCGTACAAATGCCAACACACTCCAGGGAACCCGTTGTACCCTCAACTAGTAAGGAACACATTATGTTCAAACGTATCTTAGTTATCGCGGCGACACTGATGGCGACGTTATCTTTTATGCTGCCCGTCAAGGCTCATGAGCATGGCATGATGAAAGCCGATATTGTCGACGTTGCCGCTGAAAATGGCTCTTTCAATACGCTTGTTGCTGCGGTGAAAGCAGCGGGCCTGGTTGACACTCTCAAAGGGGAAGGCCCATTTACTGTTTTTGCACCAACGGATGACGCTTTTGCAAAACTGCCAGACGGCACAGTCGACATGCTCTTAATGCCGGAAAACAAAGACAAGTTAGTATCTGTTTTGACTTATCACGTCGTCCCAGGGAAAGTGATGGCTGCCGATGTTGTTAAGCTAGACAAAGCGACTACGGTTCAGGGGCAAGATGTCATGATTAAAACCATGGGCGATAAAGTCATGGTTAACGATGCAAATGTCATTGCAACCGATGTGAAAGCTAAAAACGGTGTCATTCACGTGATTGATACTGTCATCATGCCGAAATAACACCATTCAAAGGGCGGTACACTCCGCCCTTTAGACAGAACTTCTTCCACCCTTAGCACGATTCCTCTCCACTTATCCCCAACAAACCTCCACCCATTCACCATGACTATAAAAAAGATAAAAACAAAATTAAAATCAATACCTTGCAAGACGACACTGCACAATATTGACGAGGTTAAGATATCGTTATCTTTCAATTTGAGAACAGGATTCCATGTCAGTGACGTTTACTTTTCCACATGTAAATTCTTAAGCTAAATTTTGGCTGCTCAATCACATTTCGGCAAACCATTCGAAAGGGTGGGACGCAAAGCTTCCGGTCTGTCTGCATTTAAAAATCTAAAAGAATGCTCATGATAGCGGGGTTACCATGACGCAGTGTTACAGAAGTCCAATTTCTGTAGCGTTGCTTTATGCTCAGCATGCGCCGGGGTGTGACACTAGTTTGTCAGCCATAACAGAGGACATGTGATGAAATCATTTCCAACCAAATCCGTACTCGCGTTAGCACTTGCAAGCATTAGCTCAGGTGCTGCGGCTCACGGTTATGTATCAGAAACCAATGGTGGTGTCGCTGCAAGTCGCTCGGCACTATGTAAGTATCCAACGCCAGATACTAACGAAAAAAATAATAACTGCGGTGCGATTCAATATGAACCGCAAAGCGTTGAAGGCCCTGATGGCTTTCCCGAAACAGGGCCTCGCGATGGTAAAATAGCGAGTGCCGAAACCGCTTTAGCAGCTGCCCTTGATGAGCAAACTGCCGACCGTTGGGTAAAACGCACTATTCAAGCAGGTACACAAACTTTTGAATGGACATTTACCGCTAACCACGTGACGCGCGACTGGAAATATTACATCACCAAGCCTGATTGGAACCCAAACGCTTCACTATCACGAGACTCTTTTGATCTAACTCCTTTCTGTGTCGTCAACGGCAATATGGTTCAACCCCCGAAACAGGTAAGCCATCAATGTAATGTGCCTACTCGCGAGGGATACCATGTCATTCTGGCAGTATGGGATGTTGGCGACACTGCAGCCTCATTTTATAACGTGATCGATGTGAAATTTGATGGTGACAGTCCCGTTATTCCAGATTGGAAGCAAGGCGGTCAAATTATTCCTACAATGGATTTAAATATTGGGGATTCGGTTTATACGCGCGTATTTGATCAAGCAGGTGAAAACATAGCGTATAGAACTAAACTAGAAATTACCGATGCAGCAATGGGCCAAGCGAAAAACTGGTCTTACGCACTCGCGACTAAGCTAAACCAAGAACAAGCAAAACTGCAAGCCGGGCAGTATGCAGAGGATAAATTCACTCCTGTTTATGGTACTAATCCGGTGTATCTGCAAGCAAATAGCGGCCTTGAGCGAGTAGAGATCGGCTATAACATTGAAACTCCTGTTCCAGAATACTCACTCACAGTAGATGGCTTAGCAGACGAATATATCATTGAGTCAACACCGACAACGTTGGATCTGACACTAACTGCTGAAGGCGATTTAAATGCAGAACTCACCGTTTACAATCACCATCGCGAACCACTTGCAAGTTGGGCAAACGAAATGAAAGACGGCTCGGTAGAAGCGATATCGCTCGCTTTAAGTAAATCGGAGCCGGGTCACCATATGCTCGTAACACGTATTAAGGATAAAGATGGCAACTTGGTGGATCAGCAAACGCTCGACTTTCACTTAAAAGAAGATCCAGTAACGCCACCACCATCTGGTGAGTACGATTTTGTCTTCCCTGAAGGACTATCTAGCTACACGGCGGGCACAAAAGTGCTTGCCAGCGACGGGGGCATTTATCAATGTAAACCTTTCCCATACTCTGGTTACTGTATGCAGTGGAAAGAAAGCGCAAACCATTACGAGCCTGGAATAGGTTCACACTGGGAGATGGCTTGGGATAAAGTCAACTAAATCACCCTTTGAACGTTACGCAAAAGAGCCTCACTATGAGGCTCTTTTATAATCAAACGCAAAAATGACAATTTTCCCGGTCTAAACCATGAACACCAGATAAACTAGTGAGATGCGCTCGCCCCTCAATCAGCCCCATTTCATACCCTTCTAGTAAAACGGATTGTCGCATTGATAAGCGCTGAACATGAAAATTATCTGGTGGGGCAATTACCCTAACATGTGTTCCTGGTGGAGGGTTACGAATAAACTCTAATGATTGATTATAGTTATCTGCACGTCTTAACATCGCATCCGCCATTTTGGGGTGCTCCGCAAACAGTTTCTTCATCAGCCATGTGGTCTTAACTGGCTTTTTGGCATAATTCAGCGGGTGAGAGAGTACTACGGTTATATCGCGAGCCCCTCGACGATAAGCCTCACGCACTGGTATAGAGTCAGCGACCCCACCATCGGTATAACAACCGCCAGAAAAACAAGGGGTATGCTTGTAGGCAATCGGCAATGCTGTTGTCGCTTCAATCGCATGGTGAAAATTATCACGTGTCACGCGATAGTAATCTGCTTGCCCTGTATCTACATTTGTTGTCGCTGCGAGAAAAGGAACGCCATTAAACAGTTTATTTTCATCGACGGGATACAAGCGATTAGATTCTTCAAACAGCCACTTCACATCAATGAGGTCCCCACCTTTAACGAAGCGAGTTGGGTCAAAAAAGCGTTTGCTTGTGGCCAGCTTAGTAATGACGTTAATACTGCGATGTGGGTAGTCGGTCAAATACCCAATCAAATTTGATGCACCAGCAGATACACCGATTGCAAAATCAAACGGTTTATAACTCTGCTCTAAAAACGCATCTAACACTCCGCTTGCGAAGACGCCTCGCATCGCGCCACCTTCTACTACAATTGCTTTTGTTGCCATATATCCCCCATTCTCCTTGCCAAAAGAGTAATGAAATTCGTGCAATCACAACAATTGAATATTCTTATTATTGAAATAGGTGAAGTCTATTTATTTCTCTCTTAGAAAATGAAAACTAAAGTTCAAAAAATCCGTACCCGTTAGAAATGTAATTGCGGGCTTAACCAAGGTGGCAAGGTCTAAGAGAAATCTAGGAGAAAACCGTTTTATAGGCTTCGCCCGCGCCATCAATGAACATTTGAGTACCAATAACCGCTAGAATTAAGCCCATCATTTTAGTCACAACATTTAGAGCACTTGGTCCAACCGCTTTGACCAATTTGTCTCCAAATAAAAACAGTACATAGGTGATCACACAGAGGACAGCGAAAGAAACGATAGTAATAATGGTTTGATCGAAACCACCCGCTGTCGCAAAGTTCATCGCGGTAGCAATCGTTCCAGGCCCAGCTAATATTGGCATCGCCAGTGGAGACACTGCAATACTCAATGCCGCCCGTTGCTGAGCTGGTGAATACGCCTTCTCTTTGGTTTTCTGATGCGTCGAATCACCTTGAAGCATGTTAAAACCTATCAAAAACACCAAAATGCCGCCTGTTATTCGCAATGCATAAAGCGTGATACCAAACAAATCAAAAATTAACTTACCGGCAATAGAAAATATCGCGATGATAATAAATGCAATAAAAACCGAGCGGAGCGCAATGGAACGGATGGTTTCTTTATCTTCATCAGCAGTTAAACTCAAAAAGATGGGAATATTGGCGATAGGGTTCATGATGGCAAAGAAGCCCATAAACACCGTAACTGTATGAACAATGAGTTCTTTCATATTTTCCACTGCATTTAAATTATTGATTCTAAAAACAGTATATACGCTCTCAAACAGAACGAGTGGTGTAATCTCGAATCGTCTTCACACTTATGCGCCAAGCATTGTTTTTCTTTTGAGATAGTTTACCGACTCATCAAATGTCGCTAAGGTGAGTCTTCAGCCTTTAACGTAACAGGGGATGTTAAGTCACCATGAACAGCACGATTCAAACAATTCTCAATCACCGCTCAATTCGAAAATTCACCTCACAACCGATTGAGAGCGAACAGTTAGATGCCATTCTTCAAGCCGGCCTTGCGGCGTCCTCATCAAGCATGTTGCAAGTCGTTTCAATTATCCGCGTGACCGACAAAGAAAAACGTACGCTATTAGCTCAATATGCCGGAAATCAAGGGTACGTTGAAAGCGCGGCTGAGTTTTTGGTGTTTTGTATTGATTACCAGCGCCATGCCAGTATCAACCCAGATATTCAAGCTGATTTTACCGAGTTAACACTAATAGGCGCTGTAGACTCGGGGATCATGGCACAAAATTGCTTGCTTGCGGCGGAGTCGATGGGGCTAGGAGGCGTGTATATTGGTGGTTTACGAAACAATGCCCCAAAAGTAGACGAATTATTAGGTTTACCTAAAAATACCGCCATTTTATTTGGTATGTGTCTTGGTCATCCAGATCAAGCCCCTGAAGTAAAACCTCGCCTACCTAAGCATGTCGTGGTGCATGAGAATCAGTATCAAGACCTAAACTTGGATGATATTCAGACGTATGACCAAACCATGCAAAACTACTATGCAAACCGTTCGAGCAATCAAAAACAGAGTACTTGGTCGCAAGAAGTCACCAGTAAACTGGCTGGCGAATCACGTCCGCACATCCTGCCTTACTTAAACAGAAAAGGGCTCACTAAAAGGTGATGACTACAATACGATAGGATCAAAAAAGGCCTCTGAAGAGGCCTTTAGAATTTATCAGCAAAAACTTGCTTAGTTACCGCCTGTCGCGCCAGTGCCTGGACCCGGTGGATCTTCAGGTTCAATTGGCTCACCGACTTCCGCATCTGGGATTTGTGGTACTTCAGGTTCGATATCTTCTAGTGGAGTGTCGTTATCAATAGCCTCTTGTACATCAGCAACAACTTTCTGAGTATCTTCAGCTGGAATCGTTACGTAGATAACATCACCCGAATCATTCTCAGGATAATTTGGGTTCGCCGCGATTACATCTTCTGTTATTGCTTTTGCAGCAACAGCTACAGCTTCAGGCGAAGCTGTTGGGTTCGCTTTGATGATATCTGATACAACGTTTGCTGTTGCAACTAGCTGAGTAGCAAGTGCGCTGTTACCACCCTCACTACCAAGTCCTGCTACTACAGATTCTGTATCACGAAGGATTTCGTCAACTGTTTTACCACTTGCATTGATATCGATACCCAAATTCTCGAATACTTTTTCAGCGATATCAGAAGAGTATACTTCACCATCTTTTAAAGAGTTAGCAACCAAAGTCGTAAATGGAGAGCCTGTTACCAATGAATCCGTCTGGGCTAGGCCTTGAGGGATTTTGTAGTCAGATGTAATAGGTTTACCATTTGACGCGTCTTTACTATCTTCTGTGTGCGTTAATACGAAAGCACAATCACCTGGCGCATTTACAACGTTGATATTTTCAAAACGCGCTTTACCAACCATACCTTCATAGTTTGTTGTATTTTCAATAGCGTCGTATGTCTCACCACCACATACTGCTTGAACTTTCATGCCGATAACAGCTGGGTCATAAGCCTGAACTGAGTATCTTTTTACCTCAGGATCGCTGTCACTACCACAACCTGCTAGTAGGACTGCTGCCACACTTGCCGTTAAAAGTTTGATTTTCAAAATTAGCTCCAATATTTGTTGTTATATCCGACCGCAACAGGAAGCATAACGGCAGTTGCATATAGTGTAAATAGGATGCATACAACTTTGGCATGAGTTTTTTCACATTCTTGCCTGTTTGCTTGTGCAAAATCATGCATTCATCTCATTAACGTTAAATAGACACAATTTTGTCATGTATTCGTCAGTATTTTTTCAAGTAACTTGTTGCCTTTATTGCAACCAGATGGATAATAGTTGACTATTTTTTGTGGGTCGGATTTTCACACCTTCATTAATGAAACTAAGAGCTCTAAGTCGCTAGCAGCCATTTGGAGTGTTTATTACACAAATAATTCTGAATGGACTCGCTTTCTAAAGGCTTAAAACTGCAGTAAATCATCAATATTGATGAAATGCAGTTCAATTAGAATGAATCAATTTCAGTCGGCAAACTTTCTTTCGGTAGTTATAAACCAATGAACACATTTAATAAATTTTTGGGGATATCAGTACTTCCTATCCTTCTTACAGGGTGTACTTTGCCTGGTAGCCACCTTTCGGTCAGTGACAAAACAGTAATGAGCACTGAATCGAGTGATATAGAGTCTCAGGTTACCGTTTATCCCTTAACTTTGGAGCGCGTAACGTCTTTAAATTCAGTGGACCCTTTTTCAAAACCAAACCCAGAGTTAGATATTGAAATCGCAAAATATGAATACGAAGTAGGACCTGGCGATATCCTAAATATCACTATTTGGGATCACCCAGAGCTAACGATCCCAGCGGGCTCATACCGAAGCTCAGCCGAAGCGGGTAACTGGGTGCATTCGGATGGCACGATCTTCTACCCTTACATAGGTGTCGTACATGTTGAAGGCAAAAACGTACGTCAGATTCGTGCAGACATTGCAAGCCGCCTTGCAAAATACATTGAGAGCCCACAGGTCGATGTAAGCGTTGCGGCATTTCGCTCTAAAAAGACTTATGTAACTGGCGAAGTTAACAAGCCAGGACAACAACCAATTACAAACATCCCCCTTACACTTCTAGATGCTGTGAATAGAGCTGGCGGACTGGCTGCCGAGGCTGATTGGCGTAATGCGACACTGACACGCAATGGCGTTGTTGAAAACGTCTCTTTGTATGCTCTGATGCAACAAGGCGATTTAACTCAAAACCGCCTTCTAAAGCCTGGCGATATTGTTCATATTCCTCGAAACGATGCGCAAAAAGTATTTGTTATGGGCGAGGTTAACGATCCGAAATTACTCAAAATTGATCGTAGCGGCATGAGCCTTACTGAGGCTCTTAGCAGCGTTGGTGGTATCAGTGAAATCTCCGCAGATGCTACCGGTGTGTTTGTCATCAGACGTTCAAAAGAAGAAGCTAAAATGGCGGACATTTATCAGCTAGATGTTTCTGACGCTTCTGCTTTGGTGATTGGTACTGAGTTTGATCTCAACCCTTACGACATAGTCTATGTGACGGCTGCACCTGTTAGTCGTTGGAATCGTGTGATTGCTCAGCTCGTTCCAACCATTTCCGGCTTTAATGAACTAACTGAAGGTGTACTACGAGTACGCACTTGGCCGTAAAACAACGTGCCGCAAGAAAATTATCTCTTGCGGCACGTAATCGATAGCTACTCAGCTCAATTGCGCAATATAAAGAAACCAGCAATTCAGTTGAGATCATAAGCATACAACTTAAAGTAGGGTAAGCATTTGTTTTCTAATATTCTTGTCGTCTGTGTCGGTAATATTTGCCGCTCTCCAACAGGAGAGCGGCTTTTGCAGTCTTTACTACCAAACAAACATGTCGCATCAGCAGGAATCGCAGTAGATAAGAGCCATCTAACGGGAAAAGCTGCTGACGAGATGGCAACCACTATCGCGAACGAACATAGCGTAAGCTTAGATGGACACGAAGCACGACAATTAACACCTGAGCTTTGCGCTCAATACGATCTGATATTGGTTATGGAAAAAGGTCATTTAGAAGCCTTAACCAAAATCGCTCCTGAGGCACGAGGTAAAACGATGCTGTTTGGACAGTGGATAAATGAACAAAACATCCCTGATCCATACAGACAAAGTAGAGAAGCTTTCGAACATGCATATACGCTTATAGAAAAAGCAGCAAAAGCGTGGTCTCAAAAACTATAAGCCGCAAGGCTAAATAAACGCCAATGGCAAGGTATTTAAGAAGTTAAAGTAATGACAACACAAACTATTAAGCAATCACGTCAAGCCGACGATGAGATCGATTTGGGAAAGTTATTTGGGATCATTCTCGATGCCAAATGGCTCATTCTATGTACCGTAGTCCTATTTTCGATTATAGGCGTCGGCGTTGCCATTCTATCAACACCTATCTATAAAGCTGACGCTCTTATCCAAATCGAAAGTAAGAGTTCAGGTGGTATTTCAGCGATGGTTGGTGATATGGGAGAGCTGTTTTCAGCAGAATCATCAGCGACAACAGAAATAGAGATCATCAAATCTCGTATGATCTTGGGCGGTACTGTTGATAAGTTCAACTTAACGACTGTCGTTTCTCCAAACTACATGCCAATTATTGGTAAAGGCCTAGCTCGACTACAAGGTGAGCAAATCAGTCTGAGCGTTTCACGATTTAATGCTCCTTCTTACGCAGTTGGCGTTCCTTTAACTCTTGAAGTTATTGATTCTGAAAAACAGACGTTCAGGCTCTTAGAAGATGACAATAACGTCATTTTAGAAGGTAAAGTTGGTGAACTGCTTGAGAAGAATGGATACCAATTTTTGGCGACTGAACTTGTGGCTCAAACTGGTGACTCATTCACGGTCAGCAAAATCAGTAAATTAGATGCAATTAATAAACTTCAAGAAAACTTATCGATTAGCGAACGTGGTAAGCAAACCGGGATTATATCTTTAAGCTTCTCTGGTGAAGACCGCGCTAAGATTCAAGATATCTTGAACGACATTAGCCAAAACTACTTCTTACAAAACGTTCAAAGAAATTCTGCAGAGGCAGAGCAAAGCCTCGAGTTCTTGAAAGGTCACCTCCCAGACATCAAAACAAAACTGACCGCTTCTGAAGACGTTTTAAATCGATTCCGTCAAGAAAATGAATCTATCGATTTAGGCCTTGAAGCTCAGTCAACGCTGAAAGTAATGGTTGAGTTAGAAGCACAGCTAAATGAGCTTACATTCAAAGAAAGTGAGATCAGCCAACGCTTCACACAGGATCACCCAGCTTATAAGTCGCTACTTGATAAACGTGAAACACTACTAAAAGAGAAAGAACGTCTTAATAAACAAGTTCAAAAGTTACCGAAAACACAGCGTGAAGTTCTACGTATGACACGCGATGTAGAAGTAAACCAACAAATCTACATCCAACTATTGAACAAGGTTCAAGAGCTCAACATTATTAAAGCCGGAACAGTTGGCAACGTTCGAATCTTAGATAACGCTCAATCTTTCTCTAAGCCAATCAAGCCGAAAAAAGCGCTTATCGTTGTGCTAGCAACACTGCTTGGCGGTATGGCAGGCGTGGCTTTCGTATTAATTCGTGCAGCATTCCACCGTGGTGTGGAAACACCAGATCAAATTGAACAGATTGGCATGCCAGTTTACGCAAGCGTTCCAAAATCTATTCAACAACTGGAATTTGCAAACAAGCTTAAGCGCAACAAAGGCAGCAACAATGAGCTAGTCCTTCTAGCGGAAGCTAACCCAGCCGATCTTTCCATTGAGGCTCTACGTAGTCTTCGCACTAGCTTGCACTTTGCAATGATGGAAGCGAAGAATAACGTTCTTATGATTTCAGGTCCTGCACCATCTATCGGCAAAACATTTGTATCGACCAACTTTGCGGCCGTCGCTGCGAAAACCGGTCAGAAAGTGCTGCTTATTGATGCGGATATGCGTAAAGGTTATTTGCAGCAATGCTTCGGTCTACGCTGGGACAACGGTCTTTCTGATTACTTGAGCGGTAAGACATCCCTTAGCAACATCATTAAATCTACATCCATTGATAATTTAGATGTTGTGACTCGCGGCCAAGTACCACCAAATCCGTCAGAACTTCTTATGCACCCTCGCTTCAAGAGCTTTGTTGACGAGATGTCTGCACAATACGATCTAGTCATCATCGATACGCCGCCTGTACTCGCAGTTACCGACCCAAGCATTGTTGGCGCGCTTGCAGGAACAACTCTGATGGTCGCTCGTTTTGATCAAACGACTTTGAAGGAGATTGAAGTCGCGCAAGGTCGCTTCGAGCAATCAGGCGTTGAAGTTAAAGGTGTGATTCTCAATGCAGTTGAGAAAAAAGCATCTAACTCATACGGCTATGGATACGGCTACTATAACTACGCGTACAAAAGCGAATCATAAGTTGAATTTAGATCGCTAATTAAACCAAATATGACAAAGCCCTGCTAGAAACAGCAGGGCTTTTTCTATTGCACTCTTAATTGCTTGTACGTAATCAAACTAAGCAAGACAAAGAATATTGGGTCACTCCAACCAAAACCGACAAATACTCCGATAATGCCGGCATAGGTAGTTATCACTGCCCCTAAGCCATTAGTAATCAATAATGCTTTAAACAGCTGTTTCGCAGTATGCCCTGATTCCACATTACGTAACATCAAACTCACCGCTGCGATTCCACCTAAAAAGATCGAAGTATGCTGCGATAAAAACAGCGCGTACTGGTCGTTAATTTGTACTCCATACATCGGCCACATTATGGTTGGTACAAAAAACAACGCAAAAGCGAATACCGTATATACGACACCATGAACGGTTAGAAAAGTGCGGTTGGTCATCATCTCCTTATCCTCTAATAGGCCCTTGATTGAGCGTCGTTAACGGCACATTGATATCGAAAATTTGACCTCGTACTTCGACTACGCCCATTTTTCGTAAGCGTGCGGCATGCATTTCGAGATAAGCTTGCGCCGTGGCTTCATCTTCAAAAAGATAGATACCGCCACCGAGTTTGTCTTTTTCGCTTTCCGTCCAGATTTTCCAAATCATGCCCGGCTCTTGGTTAATCGACTTAGCTAAGTCGACCAGAGCATTCGACATCTCGTCACCAAACGGACCATGAAATTCAAAATCAACTTGCAATAATTTCGCCATCTTGAGTCTCCTCTTCTTATTGACTCGTTTTCGATGACAAGATTATTACCTTTATAAAACTGACAGAAAAGTTCATAATTTCGCCATTAACTGTCTAAAAAATTGACTCATGAGACTAAAAACGACCTTAGAACAATGGCAAACGCTACAAGCGATTAATCAAGAAGGCAGCATTCAATCCGCAGCTTTACTGCTCAACAAGAGCCATACCACATTGATCTACTCGGTGAGGAAGTTAGAAGACCAACTTGGTATTCAACTTATCGAAGTACGAGGGCGCAAAGCGGGTTTGACAGAGCACGGCAAAACCATACTGCGTCGTGCACAATCCATGCTTGAACAAGCGCGGGAACTAGAAGTCATCAGCGAGCAGTTAAAAAGTGGGGTGGAATCTCAAATCACGGTCGCAATAGATCATCTTTGTGACCCTTGTTGGCTTTATGCACCACTCAGTCAATTTTTGGAGGACAACAACACGACCTCCGTTCAAGTGGTTGAAACGTCACTGAGCAAAACAACCGAAATGGTCGTAAATGAGCTCGCTGACATCGCAATCATCAACTTACCGATAACCAACTACCCTGCCGAAGCATTTGGCGTAACAACCATGCTACCTGTAATCGCAGCACACCATCCACTCGCTAAAAAGCCGCATGTTTCCATCGACGATTTTGCAACCACCAGCCAAATTGTCATCCGTGACTTAGGTGATTCAGACAAAACGAAAAGAGATGTGGGTTGGTTACGCGCACGTCAGCGTATTACCGTCGATAACTTCGACCACGCTTTTCACGCCGTAGAGCAAGGCGCTGGATTTTGTCGGCTACCAGCGCACTTAGTCGCAACCCGCAAGAGCGATAAAATTAACGTATTGGAGATCGAACACTCCCATCAATATCAAGTTGCGCTGCACCTCACTTTGCCCAAAGGAGCCAAAAGTGGTCCTGCGACTCAAGCGCTTTATCGTACTTTACTCAAAAGTGTAGAAACTCGAGTCTAGCAACAGTGGTATTGAGTTGAATCGCTAGTGTTATCGGCTATTGATTCTCCCTAAATATAGAGAAACGGCCATTTTGTGACGCTACACTCTCACAAAAGGTTGCACGAAGGATAGCGACCACCTACTATCACTCTGCTCATGCCTAAAGCACCCAACACTCGCGGAAAGAACTCGGTTCACGGCAATATCCTCACCTGCTTGGTTTAGCAGGCACAATCTGTTTTTACCTTCTTTTTTGCTTCTATATAGGCGAGTGTGGAAGAAATAAGAAAGGTGAAATATGAACTCTACAAATAGCTTCTCGATCAATATCAATCAGCAAAAATCCATTGCTAAAAAAAGGCTCAAAGCTATCCGCCTATACGATGACGCCATGTTGGAGTTAGTTAAGCGATTTCACTCCAAACCAGAATCTTTGGCTCCCAATACAATTCAATTGGCTGACGTTCAACATGCACTCGCAAGAGAACTTGGCTTATCCAGTTGGAGTAAACTAAAAGCTCATGTCGAAGAGCTAGAAGCGCACAAACTAGCCATCAAACAACAAAAACCGCCCCTAGATGCGAAAGTAAAAACGCTACACGTTCGTTGCGGTCACGATATACAACAACAGCTTAAAACCAGTGGATTTGAAGGGACATTTTTAGCCCTGATCGATCCGCTTTGTATTGGCCCCATACCAGCAACACCGCAGAACTTCCTTGCCATTCGTGCCCAATATGTCGTAGAGACTCTGCTGCCTGTGATGAAGCGTGAAGACTCGGTTCAAGATATAGTCACATTGGAACAATCAAACCTCGATCTGTTGCAAAGTGATGTATTTGAACGAATCGTCTTTTGGGTCGAACATGACAGTTATGATCAATTGATGCTAATTCGTGCTCTAACACAGTTAGAGAATGTAGAGAATAAAGTGATAGAGATCATTGAGTTGAACCAGTTCCCGGGCACTGAACGATTCATCGGCTTTGGGCAGTTGCCTGAAGAAGCTATTCGTTCTTGTTGGCGATACCGTAAACCTGTGACAGCAAAATTATTCAGTCAGGCTAAACGGTGTTGGCACGCTATTACATCACCGACACCTATTTCCATAGTTAATTTGATTCAGCAGCATAACCTGGATTGCTTGCCCAATATATTCAACGTGCTTAAACGCCATTTGCAAGAGTTACCTAATTCACAAACTGGATTGAGCTTGACACAACACCTCGCACTAAAGGTCTTGAGCTCGCAAAATCGTTCAATTCCCATCAAAGATTGGTTTGAGCAATATCAACAACTAGAACCTCTTCCTTACCTAGGAGACGTGATGTTTTACGCGTTACTCCTCCCTCTAGCACAGTGTCAAACACCTTTGATCACGATTGAGTCACGTGAAAGGCACTGGTGGGAACAAAGCGTCCGTATCACTGAGGCTGGCAAGCAGTGTTTGGAAGGCTTAATACGAGCGAAACAATGCTATTGGGTTGGAGGGATTAAAAATACCAGTCAAAGTTATTGGAGCTGGGATCACCTCCAACTAACTACACTTGCCAACCATCATTGAGTTGACAAATATGAAAGCATAAAGGGTTCGTTGGCTCTGATGAACACTCAATACTAAATTATCCCTAAAGAAGCGACCGCTAGCCTGAATATAACTTAAATAGTTATGCAGAAATGCATCCACTCAAAGAGAGTATGCACTCTATCTCTTATTAGAATTTATTGTAAATCCTCTTTGTTATCGGTTGTATATTCGATAAAAGTGTTAAAATACAAACTTTTTATCCAGCCAATTCGTTAATATTTGGTTAAAATTCCATTTTTATTAGTGATAAAGTTCACATCTATTAACCATTTAGAGGATTATTCTTTCGTATTTTCTCACTCCGCTGCTAATCTGCTCGCCGCTTTGAAGTGAACTCAAGGTGCATAACTATAAGGAGTGTTCTCATGAATACCAAGAAACCGATGTCGCTTACCAGCCGCGTAATTTTAGGTATGGTTGCGGGTATCTTGACAGGATTTGCAATTCGCACACTTTTTGCCGACAACGGATTTGTCGACGCATACATTGTTAATGGATTATTCGAAGTTGGTGGACAGATCTTCGTTGCCAGCTTAAAAATGCTTGTTGTACCGCTAGTATTTGTTTCGTTAGTTTGTGGTACTAGCTCTCTCAAAGACCTCTCTACACTGGGTCGCATGGGCGGTAAAACCCTCGCTTTCTACGTTACGACAACGGCTATCGCGATTACGCTTGCTCTAACTATGGGTACTCTATTCCAGCCAGGGGCAGGGGCAGATCTAACGGCAGCAAGTTCATTCAAATCAGCCGAAGCGCCATCTTTAGGTCAGGTGATCATCGATATGTTCCCGACCAACCCAATCAGCGCAATGGCAGAAGGTAAAACTCTGCAAGTTATCGTGTTCGCCGTGCTATTCGGTATCGCGATCAGTGCAGCGGGTAAACCAGGCGAACGCATCGCAGCATTCTTCTCTGATCTGAATGAAGTGATCATGAAGCTGGTCGCGATTTTGATGAACTTGGCGCCTTATGGGGTGTTCTTCTTAATGGCGAAGCTATTCACTGGTCTTGGTCTGGGCGCGATCGTCAATCTGGCAGAGTACTTCTTAGTACTGGCTGGTACGCTTGTCCTACACGGTCTAGTCACTTACAGCTTGATGTTAAAAGGTTTCACTGGTCTAAACCCAATTACGTTCCTACGCAAGATGGAAGACGCGATCATGTTTGCTTTTTCTACAGCATCATCGAACGCGACGATTCCAGTGACAATGGAAACAGCAAAGCACCGCATGGGTGTTGAGAACCGTGTATCATCGTTCACTGTACCACTTGGTGCAACCGTGAACATGGACGGTACGGCGATCATGCAAGGCGTAGCAACTGCGTTTATTGCTCAAGCTTTCAATATTGATTTAACTATGGGCGATTACCTAATGGTTATCATGACGGCAACTCTGGCGTCTATCGGTACCGCAGGAGTTCCTGGTGTGGGTCTAGTAATGTTGGCAATGGTATTGAACCAAGTAGGCCTGCCTCTAGAGGGTATTGCACTTATCATGGGTGTTGACCGTCTTCTTGATATGATTCGTACCGCGGTAAATATCACTGGTGATAGTGCTGTGACCGTCATCGTTGCGAAATCAGAAGGTGCATTGGATGAAGCTCGCTTCAACGACCCAATGGCAGGCGTAGCCGAAGAAGAAGTGCATCTTAAACGCGCTGACGCCTAAATCGTTCTACGATTACCATTCTGAAATTATATAGTCCTGTCTAAAAGAAAGCCCCGATGGAAACATCGGGGCTTTTGTTTTCTCCGCGTCTAGAAATACTCTTTCTAATCCGCCATCGAATTCAGTTTTTCTCTGGCTTGTGCTTCGTGTTCTTTAGTGATGGCATTACCGACTGAGTTCGCGGCTAAGGTAAGTGCCGCCATATCATCGGTAAAACCGACGCCAGCTAGTACGTCTGGCACCATATCTGTTGGTAGGACGAAGTAAGCCAGCGCGCCACCTAGTATAGCCTTGTGGCGAACTGAGGTGTTGGAATCTGCCATCGCGAGCCATGATTTTATGCCCATTACGGCAATTTCTTCACCCGCTTTCTTAACCGACCCTTTCATTTTTCGCCAGAAGTTTTTCTCATCTGGCGCTTGTATCGTTTGATCTTTGGCGTCTTTCGGCGCCGATTTTACAGACATTGTTGTGGTCATCGTTGCCTCCGAAATTTATGACTATGTCCAACATATTAATTAATCGAACCTGAACGCAAGATTAATAACAAGAAATGATAGTAAAGTGAAACACAGATAGAAAAATCCCCAAACCGAAGTCCGGGGATTATTGCATTGAAAAAAAAGTCTTGGAAACCAAAAAGTTGAAGCCGAAAGCTTTGGGAACCAAGCTTTAAAAGCAGAATGCCTTATTGAACAATCTTCTCCAGTACACGCATCAGCATTTTGATACGTGGTTCAATAGACTTAAGCAACAAGTACTCTTGATCACTGTGGAAGCCTGCACCGATAGGCCCTAGACCATCCAAAGTTGGAACGCCAAGAATCGCCGTGTTGTTTGCATCAGAGCCGCCACCCACTTCTTTCCAGTTGATGTCGATAGCCAGTTCACTTGCCGCTTCTTCAACTAATGTCATTAAACTTTCTGTTTGTGGGCTTGGCACCATAGAAGGCTTATACGCTTCACGAACCAACTCAATGCTCACGCCATCAACGAATGGTGTTTCCAGCATGCCGTTTAGCTTGCTGTCGACATCATCGTATTCTTCATTGCTCCAGAAACGCACATCCACGATCGCTTCCGCGTGCTCAGGGACGATGTTCGCACCGTTGCCGCCAGAAACAATGCCGACGTTCAGCGTAGTACCAGATTCAAAGTTGGTCATTGCATTGACAGCCAGAATCCAATTCGCCATCTCAGTGATTGCGCTGCGGCCGTTTTCTGGCTCGTTACCTGCGTGAGCAGCAACGCCATTAAAGGTCATTTTGTAGCGAGCCATGCCTTTGCGCGCTTTCACTAAACCACCGTCTGCACGTGCTGCTTCTGCAACCAGCACATTCTTAGCGTTTTTCGCTACTGATTGAATCCAATCCACAGAGTCCAGAGAGCCCGTCTCTTCATCTGGGTTCATGCAGATATCGATAGACAACTTATCCAACACCGCTTGGTCTAGATTGCGCATCGCGTATACGATGTTCAGCAAGCCAGATTTCATGTCCGAGACGCCCGGACCGTAGGCTTTCTCTGCATCTTGAGACATTGGACGAAGCTCAGCAGTACCCACAGGGAACACGGTATCCATGTGACCAATCAGCATTACGTCGATTTGCTCAGCTTCCGGCTTGTTTCGAACTTCAAGACCGATGCCCGCTCTGCCACAGTCGATGCGTTTTACGCTCCAACCTGACATCGCTTGGTACTTCTCTTCAAATTGAGAAGCGATAAACTCGATACCATCAGTCGTGTAAGTGCCACAATCCACATTAATCAGCGGACGTAGCTCTTCTAGATATTCATTTAGAGAGAATTGCATGACTCACTCCTAGACAAACAGATTCATCACCAGCATTGCGCCAAACGCGTTCAATACTGAGATTGCAATCATAACTGGGATGTAACGACCTTCAGTACCAATTGGACCCATGATACGACCCATGTACTGAACTTGAGAGCCCATTAGGTAGATAGCAGGCGCAAGAATCGCAATGTGCGTACCGTTCAGGATACCTTGGTCAAACAGCGTAATCACTACGCCAACCGCACCGCCCATCGACATCCAAGCACCGATCAATACCGCTGCTGCTTCACCCGGAAGACCAAACACTGCCATGATTGGAGAAAACACCGTGCCCATCAGATCCAACGCGCCAGTGATTTGAAGCGCTTTGATGATAACGAACGCCATCAATACGTTAGGCACCGTAGAGGTAGTCGCAATTACCCAGCCTTTCTTAGCACCCTCGACGAAGATATCCGTCACCATTGGTTTTTTCGCTTTAACGTCACCCATTATGCCGTCTCCTCTTTTAGGTTCTCTGATTTGTTTTGGTCTTGCTTGTCTTCTTTACCTTCCGTCATGTTCAGGTAGATACGGAACAGGTTCGCGCCGATGATCTTAAATGCGAACATCACCACAACTGCTAAACCAATAGAAGACGTTACTGCTAGAGAGCCGTCAGCCATCGTCAGTGTGAACAGCACAGCACCCGATGAGAAGAAGTTCACGATGGTTGCACCTGCAGTGAACTGGAACATGGTAAATACGTCCGTTTCACGCTTAGTTAGGTGACCTTCGTCTTTTAGCTGACGCGTCATTGCCGCACCTGCATCGGTACTTTGTAGAGAAGCAATTAAAGCCAGACCAGAGTTACCAGGGATGCCCATTAGAGGACGTAGAAGAGGAGTAAGAAGCTTACGAGCTGCTTCAAGTGCACCGTAGTGCTCAAGTACGTTGATCATACCTAATGCGAACATAACGGTTGGAATCAAAGTAAGTGCGAAAATGAAACCGTCACGAGCACCGCTACCGCCAGTACCACGGAAAGATGTGGTCGCAGCTTGTACCTCGCCATCCGCACCTTCCGTTACGCCGTAAGCCACTTTACCGAAAGAGCCATTAAGCGTTGTAAAGTCGAATACACCGTACCATTCGTTGGATTGCATCAGACCAGAAAAGAACACAACCGCAAACGCCAGAGCAACGTAGCACCCCAGTGTAACTTTACGCTCAGTTTGAACAGGAATTTTCATAACATTACCTACACATGTGGAACTTAACACATATGTTCACCTGAATAATGTGCTAGAGAGATGATCAAAATCAATCCGCCTGCCGAACATTATCGCGACTCAGTTATGAAGTTTTGTTTTATGATTCCAATCACAATTGAAAGATAATAAAAATTTGTGCTAACAATTAGGTATATTAATCTATGTCGATAGCTCACGACTTCTTCATCAACTCAACAAATGATTCTGACGAATATTGCTTTCTACAACATTCATGACGTACTTCATACTTTGGCATTGAGGCAATATCGATTAACTCGAAAGTAACATTCAGCCACGAAATTTAGGTTAGGATGGCCCGGTCATATGTAAACGGCATAAACCAGAATTAACAGGACTATACGACCCATTGTTACGCTCACAATATAAAATAGCCAAATGGACACTCGCCCTCGTGCTTTGGGTGGTGATGATATGCTTAAGCCAAAATTCTGGTTTCTCGAAAAGCTGCCCGAAGGCTCACCAAATACAGAGTCAGCAAGATGAGAGTGTGAATTTATCACCATCTTGCGACCTTTCAGAAAAGCTGGTTCAAGCGTACCAACATCAGTTTGATCATATTCTTATTCCATTTTTTCTATTTGCTTTGATTGTGGCGCTGCCGATGACAACCACAGCAATTCGTTATCTGGAATACACAGAACCGATACCGGAAAAGTATCGGGTTCACCTAAAACTTTGCGTATTTAGAGAATAAAGCCAGCAAGGCGAGAGACCTTTCTGCCTGACTTTTGTAAATATTTTATTCACTTCACATAACAAACAACGAAATTTAAAAGTTTTAGGAAATATTATGACATTCACTCGTACACTTTTGGCGTTAACGATGGCTATCGTACCTGCCGTATCTTTCGCATCAGAAAAGACCGCAGAACAAAAGCTAGAGGAAGTTACTCAGATACTAAAAGAAAACCCTCAAATTCTTGATTCATTGCACCAAAACCTTCAAGAGTACATTGCGTATCAACAGTCATTTGGCGACACCTTGAAGGAGGTTCGTCAATATCTAAGTGATGGCAAACATTCCTCTTTTGGTGCTGAAAACCCTGAGTTAACCATTATTAACGTAACAGACTACAGCTGCCCTTTTTGTAAACGTTTAGAAGGAGAGCTGGTCAAAGTTGGTAAGGAATATCCGCAGGTAAAAGTGCTTAACCTCAATGTCTCTTTTAAAGAACAATACGAGAAAAACGGCTACAACTCGGCAAGTTACGCATTAAATGTTTGGCAAAACCAGCGAGATAAGTACGAACAAGTGCATGAGTTATTGGTGAAAAAACCGGGCGCACATGACGCACGTTCCTTAAATCAAATCGCGAAAAAAACGGGGACAGAAGCACAGCTTGTCGACGACAAAGAGACCAAGGCGTTGCTTGATAAAAACTATCAGTATTTCACGCAACTTGGTTTACGCGGCACGCCCGCCTTGATCATTAATGATCAAGTCATTCCTGGCTATGTGCCGTTTGACGAGCTAGAAAAAGTCATCGACCAAGAACTGGCGAACTAATACAACAAAGCCCTTCCCTGATAACTCAAGGAAGGGCTTTTTCTATCTAGGCTTAAAACGAAGTTCTAACTACTTGTCGCGACCCACAAACGCCACAACGACTTTGTCATTGCCAAGCGAGCGAGAGAACACGTACGCGCCTTCTTGTTCAATTACTTGATGCTGACCCGCACCAATCGCTGGGTGCGCTTTACGGAACTGACCAAGAGTTTGCCAGTGTTTGAGCAGCGCTTGCTTCTCATCAGATAGCTTCCATACCATGTCAGAACGAGTGCCTTGGTGGAAATCGTCCGCGTAAGGACCAATGTTACGACCAACTTCATCACCATAGTAAACCTGAACAGCACCAGGGCTCAGAAGCAGTGCATTCGCGGAGTTACGCTGCATGCCGTAATCTTTGAAGCGAGAGAAGAACAGCTCGGTATCGTGAGAAGACATGTAGCTCACTGGGTTGAAGTCTTTTTCATTGGCGATAGTATCTGCGTAACTTTGGTAGGTGTCTGCCATTTGGCTGAAACACGCCGCGCCTTTGTCTAACTTCTTCTGCATGTCGAAGTTAATCAACGCATCAAAGCCATCTTCAAAGTAAGGACTGCGATATGCGGTATGTCCCCATACTTCACCCATCATCCAGAATGGCTGACCTGACTTACCATTCTCTTTGCGCCACTGCTCAAGACTGCTTGAAGCCTCTTCTTTCAAGCGTTTCCACACATCGCCTTCAACGTGCTTCACCGTATCGACACGGTAACCATCAATGCCAAAGCGTTTCACCCAATCAGTTTGCCACTCAATTAGGTAGTCCGAGACGGTGTAATTGTCGCGCGCCTCTACGCGAGTACCAGGGTTATCCAATAGCCACTGCGCGGGCTTCACGGCTTTGTCTGATTCGGTGATAAAGTCAGGTAAACCCGCCAATGACATAGTGATATCACTGCTGCCCGGAGCTGGGTATCCCGGTAGACCTGTTCTTACCCAGTCACCGCCCCACCATTTCGACCAGTTTGGACTCTGGTAATCAATATTCTGGTGATAGCTATGCCAATTTTCACCCGCTTTTGGTTGCCAGTCACCCCACTTATTCGGTAAATCAGCGTTTGGTTTTAACACCTCAATACCGTCAAATTGCAAATCGGCTAACGTTGAGTAACCGGTGTGGTTGATTACTGCGTCCATCAAGACTTTAAGGCCACGTTTGTGTGCCTCTTCCACCAGCTTTTTCAGATCAGCTTCGTTACCGAAGTTCTCATCAATCTTGGTAAAGTCACGCGTCCAGTAACCGTGGTAAGCGTAGAATGGGAATGAGCCGCTATCGCCGCCGCCAACAAAGCCGTGCACTTGTTCAACGATTGGCGACAACCAAATCGCATCTGTACCTAGGCTCTTGATGTAATCTAGCTTTTCGATCACGCCTTTTAGATCACCGCCGTGGAAGGTGCCGATCTCTTCTTTGCCGTCTTTCTTGCGTCCATAGCTGTTGTCATTGCTCGTATCAGCATTCTTGAAACGGTCGACCATCACGAAGTAAATGTTGGCATTGCGATAATCAAACGATACTGCTTCTTTGGTTTTCTTCACTGGCTCTAGTAGCACCAACCCGCCTGAATCTTTGCTTGGCGTCAGCGATACTTGCTGATCTTTTACTTCGACCATTTGCCCAGAGTAAGCATCACGCAACTTGGTGCCATCGGGGAAACTGTCACCCAGCGCAATGGTGACTTCGCCGCCTTGATAAACCTCACATTGCACTTGTGGGATTGGGCGTTTGAATTCTGTCTTCGCGGCTTTCTTAGGTTCACGCTTGAAGCGCAGTGTTTTCGCTTCCGCATCAAAAGCAAAAGAGTAATCGCCAGTAAAGCGGATTTTTAACGGCAGTTCCGTTGGCTTTCCGCAGTTCAGCGCGATAGGTTTATTGAATTTGACCTTCTGGCCATCAGGCGCGACACAGTCGCCTTCAACACCCGTAATTTTGAGCGTGTATCCATCTTTGGTTAAGGGCACAACCAAAGGCTGCTCTGCATTTAAAGGAAAGTCACGGCTGTTGGTCGTGGTCGAAATGGTGATGTTTGGCTCGGCGATGGCACTTGCCGATGCAAGCAATAAGGTAGTCGTAATCAGATTCAGTTTCATCGTTCAGTCCATTGGTTGCGCATAGGCGCAGTATTCGTGTTGTATTTTTATTCACACTAATAGTAAATGGATGAAAAACTGAGCACATCATTCTGAAAGGCTACGCCCTAAAGCTTGTGACGCTTCACATTTTATTGATATAGGGGCGTAGTTCTATTTAAGCGCAATAGATTGAGGGAGTTAAAGTTGCACGCTGCCAAGATTGCTCATTTGATTCATCGCCCATCTTGTGCGGCGAGCAGTGTAATCACTTTGTGGATAGACTTTGATTCGATATGGATTTGGCAACACCACGGCTAAACGCGCTGCTTGCCACTTCGAGAGTTGCTTTGCACTGACACCAAAATAATTCTGCGCCGCCGCTTCAGCGCCGTAAATACCGGGACCAAATTCAACCACATTTAGATACACTTCGAGAATGCGCTCTTTGCTCCACATCAGCTCCATCAGCAAAGCAAAGTAAAGCTCATAAGCCTTGCGAACGTAGGAGTGAGACGGAAACAAAAACACATTTTTCGCGGCTTGTTGGGTAATGGTGCTCGCGCCTCTCGACGGACCATTATCACCAGCCTCGGAAATCACGTCGAATAGCGATTCGAAATCGACACCATAATGATGAGGGAATTTTTGATCTTCGGTCGCAATCACCGCTAACTGCATATTTTTTGAAATGCGCGACAAGGATACCCATTCGTGTTGACTATTGTCTGGATAGTTCTTTGGTGGCGCAACAATGCGGCTTAACTTCCATCCCCATATTGGTGGATCGACATATTTCACCAAACCAACCAAAACGACTGGGGCGATCAGCAATATCAACACCATTTTAAATAGAAATGACTTAAGCCTTTTCAACATGTGTAGTTCCCCAATGCATTAGCGATTGATGATAAACAAACCCGTGAGCTTGCCTGATTCAATCAAGAACAACAAGTTTTAGAGGTAAAAAATAGGTCAAAAAAAGCCCGATTTACAATGTAAAACGGGCTTAGAATTTGATTAGACTAAATTATTTGTGCAGCTTGTAGAACACGGTTGAAAGTGGAGGCAAACGAAGCTCAAGTGATTGAGGCAGTGATTCACTTTCAACTTTTTCCGTTTTCACACTGGTCAGCACTTTAAAATCGCTGCCGCCGTATTTGCTATCGTCTGTATTCAGTAGCAGTTCGTATTGACCTGCATTTGGAACGCCTAAACGAAAGCGCTCGTGTGGTACGGGCGTAAAGTTGGTGATGATCAGAATACGCTCACCTTCTTTACTAATACGCTCGTGCGCTAGGATGCTCGCATCCGCTTCGTCTTGTAGACGCCACTCAAAACCAGCAGGAACACAATCTTGATCGTGCATCGCCGCTTCATTTCGGTACAAGTGGTTCAAATCTCGCATCAGCTTTTGGACACCTTGATGACGCTCATATTCCAGTAAGAACCATTGCAACTGATCATCGTGGTTCCACTCCGCCGTTTGGCCAATTTCCGCGCCCATAAAGTTCAGCTTTTTGCCCGGTTGACCATACATATAACCGTAGTATGCTCGTAGGTTTGCGGTTTGCTGCCATTCATCACCTGGCATCTTGTTATGGATAGAGCCTTTTCCGTACACCACCTCATCGTGAGAGAGAGACAAGACGTAGTTTTCGCTGTGCGCATAAACCAGCGGGAAGGTGATGGTATTGTGGTGGTATTTGCGGTGAACAGGATCTTCTTTGATGTATGAAAGACTGTCGTGCATCCACCCCATATTCCACTTGAAGCCAAAACCTAAACCACCCATAAAGGTTGGCGCAGACACCCCCGGAAACGCCGTTGACTCTTCCGCAATCGTCATCGCATTCGGGAAGTGCTTGTACACTTCTTCGTTCATCCATTTTAAGGTTGCGATTGCGTCGTAGTTTTCGTTGCCACCATCGACGTTTGGTACCCACTGGTCGTGGCTACGTGAGTAGTCGAGGTAAAGCATCGATGCGACTGCGTCCACGCGAATACCATCAATATGGAATTGTTCAAACCAGTACAGCGCATTCGAGACAAGGAAGCGACGCACATGTTCACGGCCTAAATCGTAAATGTAGGAGTTCCAGTCTTGGTGCCAACCGCGACGCGGATCTGGATCATGGAACAGAGGCGTACCATCAAAGTTCGCTAAACCATGATCATCCGATGGGAAATGCGCAGGAACCCAATCGAGCACTACACCGATACCAGCTTGGTGACACGCATCCACGAAGAATTTGAAATCATCAGGTGAGCCAAAACGGCTAGTTGGTGCAAACAAGCCAACAGGTTGATAGCCCCATGAACCATAGAATGGATGCTCAGACACAGGCATCAGCTCAACGTGGGTGTAGCCCATATCCACAAGGTATGGCACCAACTGCTCCGCAAGTTCGCGGTAGTTCAGGAAATCACCTTTCTCGTTGCGCTTCCATGACCCAGCATGCAGCTCGTAAAACGATAACGCTTCATCACGCTTTTGCGTCACTGCGCGATTTTGCCATTTCGCATCTTGCCATTGGTAACGCTTGTGATCGTAAGTAATGGACGCGAACGATGGGTATTGCTCAGAGTAGAAACCCCAAGGGTCTTGTTTATGAGGAAGCCCTTCCCCATTTGGCCCTTTGAGCTCAAATTTGTATTGTACCCCTTCTTCCAGACCAGGAATGAATAGGCCCCAGATACCGTAGTCTAGGCGTTGCATTGGATGACGACGGCCATCCCATTGGTTGAAGCAACCCACAAGGCTAACAGCCGATGCATGTGGTGCATAAACAAGGAAACGCACACCAGAGATGTTTTCACCGCCACGTTCTAGCGTGACAAAGTGTGCGCCCATGTAGTGATACATGTCTTTTGGCGTATGCAGATGCTCGTACTCTTGGTAGATATTGTGATACTGGTACGGGTCATCAATAATTTGTTCAACACCATTCCAATCGACCGCTAAACGGTAGTGGGTCAGGTGTAAATCGCGTTGCTCTTTTAAGATGAAACCGCTGTCGCCATCACGCTCAAGCGCCACGCGAGGTTCACCATTAACAAGTAGTTCAACCTTGTTTGCGCCCGGCATCCAAACTCTCAGCGAAGCTTCGTCGTCAATGAATGGACCCAGCGCCGCAAATGGATCTGAGTAAGCCGCCTCAGCAAGCAGTTCGTATGCGCGTTCGTGTTGTTTCTTTATTTTCTTGGTTTTGGTGGTTTTCAAATCTTTCTCCCTAGAGCCAACATCCTTTTCAAGACCAGAGATCTGAATCAAACATCGGTTTCTCCACAGCCAACGTTGTGAACTCACAAAAAGACTCCGCTTCTCACGTTCGTTGCGTAAACGGCGTCAAAATACAAAAATGCCCGCTATTGTCGCGGGCATAATAACGGTACTTCATCCTAACGGATTGTGTTTTAGGAATGAGTGACCTAGACGGAACTTTCGTACCTCTGAGCTAACAAAATTGGTAATCAGCTCGTCCATCTACGCCACTCTAGGCATCTTACTTACTCGCCTGTGCACGAACTTCAGTAAGGCGTTTAGAAATACGATTCACATCTTCACGGCTGAAGATTTCATCTAGGTTCATCGACAATTTACGACGCCAGTTTGGATACTCATCCACCGTACCAGGAATATTGACCGGTTGATCCATTTCTAGCCAGTCTTCAAGCTGAACACTAAGCAGTGCAGAGTCACCCGCGGCTACGTGCAGTTGCAGCGCTTCGCTTAGGTATGAATCCATTGGCACGTACTGAGCATCATGACCAATGCCTTCTGGCAAATAGCCATGCCAGCGAACGCTGTCTAGAATGCCTTGCTTGCACTTCAAGCGATCAGCAAATAAGCCTTCCAACTGTTTTTCATCTGGGTAAAGGCCAATCTCACGACCCATTTTCAAATCATCGCAGTGCCAGAAACCACGGAGGGTTGGCATGTCATGCGTACACAGTGCCGCCATCGATTGCTCTGCGTAGTGCTTCGGAGAAATGAACCCACCGTCTTCTTTCGAAGTTTCGAAGAAGAATACTTTGTATGAGTGCACACCTGCATCGCGTAGGATATCGACGATTTCATCTGGCACAGTACCTAAGTCTTCACCAATCACAGAACACTGATGACGGTGCGACTCAAGCGCTAGGATTGCTAGCATGTCTTCAACTGGGTAGTACAGGTATGCGCCTTCTGTCGCTTTCTCGCCTTTTGGAATCCACCAAAGGCGAAGCAGGCCAAGTACGTGGTCGATACGCAATGCACCACAATGCTTCATATTAGCACGTAGCAATTTGATGTAAGCGTCGTAGCCAGTCGCTTCTAAAACCTGAGGGTTAAGCGGAGGCAAACCCCAGTTTTGGCCTAGTGGACCAAGCACATCTGGTGGCGCACCGATGCTTGCATCCAATACTAGCGCGCCTTCGTCAGCCCATGTTTCGCTGCCTGAATCTGCAACACCCACCGCAAGGTCGCGGTACAAACCCACAGCCATGCCTTTTTCTTCGGCTAGCGCTTGCGCTTCTTTGATTTGATCGTCTGCGATCCATTGCAGGTACATGTACAAGTGAACACGATCTTGGTTATCCTTGATGTACTTCTGAGTACCAGCTGCGTCGAATGTGCGGTATTTCTCAGGGAATACAGGCCAACCCCACATGTTTGCATCTTCTGCATGTAAATCAGCATGAAGTGCATCGAATGCAGCTTGATGTAGCAAGCTGTCGCCGCCTTTTTCAACAAAGTCCAAGAAGGCACGAGCGCGATCGGTGTTTTTGTCTAAATGGCGAGCTTTAAACTCACTGAATAGCAGCGGAAGAACGCTCATTTTTAGTTGCGAAACTTCGGTGTAATTCACCCAATGAGAGTCTCGCGCTTTTTGTAGACGTTGTTGGAACTCTGCGCTACCAACACGCTGTTGTGCTTCTGCACTTAGCGCGAATTCAGGTACAGAGCTTACGTCGATGTACATGATGTTCAACCAACGACGAGAAGACGGGCTGTATGGGCTTGCCCCTTCTGGATTCGCAGGGAACAGCGAGTGAATCGGGTTCAAGCCAATGAAGTCACCGCCACGAGAGGCAATATCACTCACCAGTTGTTTTAGGTCGCCAAAATCACCGATGCCCCAGTTATGCTGAGTACGCAGTGTGTAAAGCTGGATACTAGGACCCCATAGCTTTTTGTGTTGGTTTAGATCGTCTTGTTTGAAACACGCTTTCGGCGTAATGATCAATGACATCTCGTAAGGTGTTTTACGACGCTTACGACTGATGATCAGTTTGTGATAACCCCAAGCCAAGTTCTTTGGCAATGCAAACACTAGAGGGCCACCCTCAGCACGCTCATCACGAACAATTTGGGACTGAAGATAGCCTTCAAGTACCTCTCCTTGTTCTGTTTCTAAACGCCAGCTGAATTCACTCTCACGAGCACTCGTACCTAGGTTTAGTTCCACTTCGACTGGTTCGCCGTCGCGTAAAACAAGAACAGGGGCTAGTACGTCTTTTTTATGTTTCTTTTCAGCAGAAGCCAGTAGTTTTTCATCACTGCTAGTATCGTAGCCAAGCGAAGCGAGCAAGCGGCGTAGCGTCTCCTCAGACACTTTAGCCTCATCTCCCCAAGCACTGACATAGCTATCAGCCAATCTCGCCATTTCCGCGACTTTCTTTAATGCTGTTTGTTCTTTCATCGCTTTCTCCGAAGGTAATACCAACACCTTCCATGTAGGGTTTTATTGTTATCAATAACTTCTTTTGGAAAATGACCAAAGGTAGCGCTTGGCTACCTTGGTCTTAACTAGGTTCTATTAGCGTTTCACCGCTTCAAGTTTCCAGATATTGTTCACGTAGTCGCGGATTGAGCGGTCTGACGTGAACTTGCCAACAAGGGCGGTATTAAGAATGGCCTTCTTCGCCCAGCCAGCTTGATCTTTATATTGTTCGCTCATGTCTTCGTGCGCTTTCACGTAAGATGCAAAGTCCGCAAGACATAAGTACGGGTCACCGCCGTCTAGCAGGCTGTCATACGTTGCACGCAGTAAGCCTGGTTGACCTGGTGTGAACTCTTCACCCAATAGCAAGTCCATTGACGCTTTGAGTAGGTGATCCGCATTGTAGTAATCAAATGGGTTGTAACCTTGAGCTTTCAGCGCTTTCACACCTTCAACATCTAGACCGAAGATGTAGATGTTCTCATCGCCTACTTCCTCACGAATCTCAACATTTGCACCATCCATTGTACCGATAGTTAGCGCACCGTTTAGCGCCATCTTCATGTTACCTGTACCTGATGCTTCTTTACCCGCTAGCGAGATTTGTTGAGAAACGTCAGCCGCAGGGATAATGATTTCAGCCATGCTCACGCGGTAGTCAGGGATGAATACCACTTTCAGCTTGTTACCGATGCGAGGATCGTTGTTCACCTTGTCTGCAATCTTATTGATTGCGAAGATGATTTCTTTCGCTAGGTGGTAACCCGGTGCTGCTTTTGCTGCGAAGAACACAACGCGTGGCGTACACTCAAAACCTGGTTCATTAAGAATACGGTGGTACAGAGACAGTACGTGTAGCAAGTCTAGATGCTGACGTTTGTACTCGTGCAGACGCTTGATTTGAACATCGAAGATTGCATTAGTATCGAGCTCGATACCCATGTTCTCTTTCACCCAAGTTGCTAGGCGTTCTTTGTTCTCTTTCTTCACGGCCATGAATTCTTTTTGGAATGTCGCGTCAGTGGCGTACTTCGCAATACCTTCAAGTTGCTCTAGTTTCGCTGGCCATTCTGGGCCGACTTTCTCAGTGATAAGCTGAGACAGACCTGGGTTACAGAACTTCAACCAGCGACGTGGCGTAATACCGTTCGTTACGTTGTGTAGACGTGTCGGGTACATTTCGTGGAACTCTGGGAATAGGTCTTTCTTAACCAATTCAGAATGAAGTGCTGCTACACCGTTTACTGCGTAAGAGCCGATTACACATAGGTTTGCCATGCGAACCATGCGGTGGAAACCTTCTTCGATGATAGAAAGCTTCTGTTGCTTCGCGACATCACCCGGCCACATTGCACGTACGTCTTGTAGGAAGCGATGGTTGATCTCGTAAATGATCTCCATGTGACGCGGCAGTAGGTGCTGAATTAGCGACTCTGGCCATGTCTCTAGCGCTTCAGGAAGTAGCGTATGGTTGGTGTACGCGAATGTCTTAGAGCTGATTTCCCAAGCCGCTTCCCAAGTTAGACCTTTTTCGTCCATCAGGATGCGCATTAGTTCAGGAATCGCAATCGTTGGGTGCGTATCGTTAAGCTGGATAGTCTCTTGCTTAGGTAGATCCGCTAGCGAGTAGCCTGCTGCTTCGTGGCGACGTAGGATGTCGCGTACAGACGCTGCTGAATGGAAGTACTGCTGCATCAGACGCAGTGTTTTACCTTTCTCGTGGTTGTCGTTCGGGTAAAGCACTTTGGTGATGTTACCTGCGTCGATCAGTGCGTGCTGAGCTTCGAAGTAATCACCATTGTTAAAGCTTGCTAGTGAGAATGGTGCAATCGCCTGACATTCCCAAAGACGTAGCGGGTAAACCGTGTCTGATTCGTAACCCACAATTGGAAGATCCCAAGGCATTGCTCTTACTGTCATGCCTGGTACCCATTTGCGAACCTCTTTACCGTTCTCGTTAATCACTTCAACGTGACCGTAGAAACCGATCTCTTGCGCAAGTTCTGGACGCGCAATTTCCCAAGGGTAACCTTCTACACCGCGCCATGCGTCAGGTGCTTCTTGCTGGCGACCATCTTTGAATGACTGTTTAAATAGACCGTATTCGTAATGTAAACCATAGCCGACAGTTGGGAATTCTTGTGCCGCACATGAATCCATGAAACACGCAGCCAGACGACCAAGGCCACCGTTACCCAATGATGGGTCGCGCTCTTCTTCTAGCAGATCAGTTAGGTTGTAACCTAGTTCAGCCATTGCTTCTGTTACTTGTTCGTACAGACCCATGCTGATTAGGTTGTTACCAGTCAAACGACCGATAAGGAATTCTAGCGAAAGGTAGTTAACGCTTTTGGCACTTTTAATGCGTGGATCTTCTTCTGTCGCAAGCAAATCTAGAGTAGTAAATTCAGCCAGAGCATGCCCCATTGCTAGGTACCATGCGCGGCTGTCTGCGTTTTCAATCGTATGAGCGTAAGTTACAGATAGGTGTTTCTTTACGCTTTCTTGGAACGACTTCTTGTCAAATTGTTTTTGTTGAGTAGGTTTCATTACGAAATTCTCACGTCTTTTGGTAATTCATCTGCCATACATCGTGCATTTACCTCTGTGAATAAACATCCTCCTAATTCTCATCCTTTGAAGGAGGAGGGCTGAGGGCGTAGAGGGGGTACCATTGCTAGGTTAGTGATCCAAATCTCAACAAAGTGAACTTTGCTCCAGTTCTTAGTGATTTTGATCACAATGGAATGTGAGAAAGGTTAAAACCCGTTCATGACGCTTTTTATAGTCCACTCATCTGATGATGTGAAAATTGTAATATCGGTCACATTAACTCGGTCAGCGTAGAAGAACTTTTCGTAATCTATGTGCAACGCGATCTTAACGCTAACGAAACAAACGATATTTAAGTGACGACAATCACAAATAAAGGGCGTAGTTGATGGTAAATCCATCAACCCTTGAGAATTAGGAAGTGGATCAAAGTAACGAACATTTCTGATGTCGTAACATCCCACTCAGCTCACAGGATTGTACGCTTTTTATACAAACTAGAATTAGGCGATGTGAGTTATTTCTAGTTTTCGCTAGCTTTTATATCTAAGTGACCGTATGGAATGGTTTTTCAGACGGACGCAAGCCCCAACAGTAGCGACATTATCTGGCATTCAAACAGTGTTTTTGATGCTGATGACATCATTCAGTAAGACGGCTTTCAAGGGGGCTTTACTAGAATGATCACGTTGCAGTCATTTGGGTATACACAAATAAGGACATAACTACTAATGTGGATTCCATCTAAGCTTACTCGACCAGGACGCCTGCACAATGCCATCGTGCGCCCACGAGTGTTGGACTTACTACAGCAAGCGCCTTACTACAAATTGGTTTTATTCCGATCCCCAGCAGGTTACGGAAAAACAACAATGGCAGCGCAGTGGCTATCCGATAAGCCAAACGTCGGTTGGTACAGCATTGATGACAGCGATAACGACGGCTTTCGCTTTGTAAACTATCTGCTTCAAGCATTAAACAAAGCCACCAACTTCAGTTGCGCTAACGCACAAAAACTGGCGGAAAAACGTCAGATCTCGTCTTTACGCTCCCTATTTAGCGAAGTATTCGCTGAAATGGCTGACTTTCATCAAGAGTGCTACGTGGTACTTGATGACTACCATTTAATCACGAATGATGAAATCCATGAATCCATGCGTTTCTTCTTAAAGCACATGCCAGACAACCTCACCGTTGTGGTAACCAGTCGTGCAGCGCCGCCTCTGGGCACTGCAAACTTACGTGTTCGTGATTTAATGATCGAAATCGGCAACGAGATGTTGGCGTTTGATACCGAAGAAACCACTCGCTTCTTTAACCAGCGTATCGCCGATGGTATTGATGAAGACATGGCGAACAGCCTAAGAACCTATGTTGAAGGTTGGCCATCGGCGATGCAGTTGATCGCATTACAAGCCCAACATCAAAACCGCACATTGGCACAAACTGTAGAGTCGGTATCGCAGTTCAATCACGCGCACTTGTGGGATTACTTGGTCGAAGAAGTGTTTGACTTACTCGATCACGAAACTCGTCACTTTTTAATGCAAGTATCCGTGCTTGACCACTTCAATGATGAGTTAGTGTTTGCCCTTACCCAACGCGAAGATGCACTGGGAATGATTGAATCGCTTAACCGTTACGGCTTATTCATTTACCCGCTCGAAGGGGAACAGAACTGGTTCCGGTTCCATAACTTATTTGGCGAGTTTTTATCTCATGAGCGCCAAGCTCGTATTCCTCAGCAAGAAAAAGATCTCCACCGCAATGCTGCTATCGCTTGGTTACAACAAAAAGCACCACACCAAGCGATTCATCATGCACAAAAATCGAATGATAAGGACTTAGTGGTAGAGATCCTAAACGAATTCGGCTGGAAGATGTTTAACCAAGGCGAACTCAGCACACTGGAAAGCTCAATTAACAAGTTGGACGATGATCTGTTGTTCAGCCACCCAAAACTTACGATGCTCCGAGCATGGTTGGCTCAAAGTCAGCATCGTTATAACCAAGTGGGCCACCTGCTTGAAGAAGCGGAAGAGGAACACAAAAAGCGTAACATTGCGTTAGATATTCATTATCAAGGTCAAGCAAACGCGTTGCTTGCTCAAGTGGCTATCAACAGTAACCAGCCAGAAAAAGCTCTCGAATTAGCGGAGTTAGCGCTTAGCCAACTTGATAACACAATTTACCGTAGCCGAATTGTGGCGACTTCGGTTGTTGGTGAAGTTAACCACGTGCTAGGTAAACTAGACCGTGCTTTGCCAATGATGCAACAAACTGAAAAGCTAGCTCGTCAGTATCAGGTATACCACCAAGCGTTATGGGCAATATTGCAGCAAAGCGAGATTTTAATTGCACAAGGTTACGTGCAAGCTGCCTTTGAACTACAAGATTCCGCATTCCGTCTGATTGAAGATCAGCAGCTTCAGCATGTTCCTCTTCATGAATTTTTGCTGCGTATTCGCGCGCAAGTACTTTGGTGCTGGAACCGACTTGATGAAGCGGAAGAATGCGCGTACAAAGGTCTGCAAATTCTCGAAAACCATTCACCAAGCAAGCACTTACATAGCTATTCGATGTTGGCGCGTATTGCGATTGGACGCGGTGAATTAGACAAAGCCGGTAAATTCATTGAGCACATCCAACACTTGATGAAACAGTCGACTTATCACGTAGATTGGACTGCAAACGCTTCACTATCGTTGATTCTATTTTGGCAAGCGCGCGGGAATACCGATGCAATGCAAGAATGGCTCAACACTGCGGTTCGTCCTGAATCGGCATGCAACCACTTTTCTCAATTGCAATGGCGTAACATTGCTCGCGCCCACATTAACTTAGGCCAATATACCGACGCTCGTGCTGCGTTAGATTTTCTCCAAGGTGAAGCTCGTCGCACTAACCTAATCACAGATACTAATCGCAACTTAGTGGTTGAAGCAGTCCTTTCTGCTCGCCAAAAAGATGAGGAGCAAGCCAAGGCTCTGTTAAAAGAAGCATTAGTAATGACGAACCAAACTGGCATGGTCGGAAACTTCCTGATTGATGGTGCAACCATTGGCGGTCTGCTGGAGAAGTTGAGCCTCCGCCATGAACTGGGCGATCTTGAGCGTCACCGTGCTCAACAGTTAATGAAGGACATTTCATCGAATCAACGTAGCCGGTCGATTCACTTTGATGAAGACTTTATTGAAAAGTTGGTGAATCACCCTAATGTGCCAGAGCTAGTACGTACTAGCCCATTAACACAACGCGAATGGCAGGTTCTGGGGCTGATTTATTCAGGCTTTAGTAACGAGCAAATCGCACAAGAGCTGGATGTGGCAGGTACGACAATTAAAACCCACATTCGCAACCTGTACCAAAAGCTTAATATTGCTAATCGTAAAGAAGCCATTGTGACAGCTGAAAATTTGCTACAGTTAATGGGATACTGAACTGCTAGATAAACGGGTTAAAACGTAAAGTAAAACACAAGGGTTGACGTAACACGTCAGCCCTTTTTTATGACTGACAGAAAGAGAAGTGCAATTTGCAAAGCACGTAAGTAACGTTGTTCATATAAAAAAATAGCCAACCGCAATAATCGCGATTGGCTTATATTTAGTGTGAACAAATTGTATTCACTAACAACGTCAGTTGGCTAGGTGACCCTCGGCTTAAGAAGGGTCGAGCAGTATTATGCATTAATCATGCCAAAATGCAAAGACTTATTTTTGGGCACAAGATCTCATATAAGCTGGATTTATTCACGCGCAAATTATCAAAATGCAATTTAATAATGCAAATTGCAATTGCATAATGCAACCAAGATTGATAATTGATAGTAGAGTTAATCATCTCAAAAATGTAAACCAAGCATTAAAAGCTCGTTACGGCGGCATTGTCTCTTGGCGGGTAATAAAGATAGGCAATAGATTGGATATAAAACCAAGTAGTTACAGCACTATTTCATACTTTTTTCATCGCAATGTTTGTATACTCTCTGCCATCGAAACGACTTAGCATTAGAGCAATGAACTACTTAATTACTTTCTTCAAGGGAATCGCCATGGGTGCAGCAGATGTTGTACCTGGTGTATCTGGCGGCACCATCGCGTTTATCACTGGTATTTACGATACGCTGCTTGAAAGCATTCGACGCATTAACCCCTCACTTTTCTCTATCTGGCGAAAAGAAGGGGTTAAAGCCGCGTTTAATCACATCAACGGATTCTTCCTTATCGCTCTGTTTGCCGGCATTTTCACCAGTATTGCAACGCTAGCAAAGTTGATTACTTGGCTTCTTGACACACACCCGATCCCACTTTGGTCATTTTTCTTTGGTCTGATTTTGGTCTCTGTGTATCACATTATTCGTCAGGTTGAGCAACGCGATCTTGTCCGCTTTGTCATTCTGCTCGTTGGTGTCGGGTTTGCTTATAGTATTACTGTGCTCAAACCTTTACACATGGAACCAACGGCCATTAACACCTTATTCGCTGGAGCTATCGCGATTTGTGCGATGATCTTGCCGGGTATCTCTGGCAGTTTTATTTTGCTGCTGATTGGCATGTATGCTCCTGTATTAGCCGCAGTGAAAGGTTTTCAAGTCGATACATTAGCGCTATTTTTGTCTGGCTGCGTGATCGGTTTACTGTCCTTCTCTCACTTATTGTCGTGGTTACTACGCAAGTTCCGTGATTTCACCCTGATGTTTTTGACTGGATTAATGATTGGTACGTTGCCAAAGATTTGGCCATGGAAAGAAACCATCACTTGGCGCACCAATTCGAAGGGCGAACAAGTGCCATTGCTACAGCACAACCTATCACCATTTGAATTTGAACACGTGACATCACAACCTTCTCAGTTAGTACTTGCTGTCGTGATGATGCTTGCAGCCATTGCTCTGGTTTTAGGTCTAGAGAAATTCGCAGACTCAGATAAATAACTTTGGTATCAAACACATACTGAACCAAATAAAAACGGAGCCAATTGGCTCCGTTTTTATTTATTGGCTAAGGACAAAACATCTCAATTGAAAACTCTGCTGTATTTGATGCAATAAAGTCCGTCGCGTTATAAGGAAGCTGGTCACCGAGGTATAACGCACAATTTACCGAGGTCACGAGTTGGCGAGCGGCGCATCTGTGCTACGATGCTCGTAATGTTAAGTGATAAATGCTGAACCTTAATGAAACTGTTACAAATCGCCGCTGTTTCAGCCGCATTAGTCGCGGGATTTTATGCCCCGACTCTAATAAAAAGCTTTTCTTCTTCCACTCAAAGCAAGTCAATAGATGAATACTGCTTTCTCTCTACAACCTCTTGCGTCCAAGAAAATGTTACGATGACGCTAAACTCAGAAACTGCTCAACCCTTGGTTCCTACCACTCTAAATGTTGAGTGGCATACAAGCGATGCTAAGCAACTCATCCTAAGTCTTTCAGGAAGAGAAATGGAGATGGGTGAGCCTAAGTTTTTACTGAAGCAAATCGCTCCTGGCCAATATCAAGGTGACATCATTCTCCCGGTTTGCACGGAGGATGCAATGACTTGGGTTGGTGAACTCAGTGATGGAGAGAATACCGTTTACCCTGCTATAAAAATGCAAAGATAAGGAATCGTTATGAGCCGCAATTGGTCCCTATTTCTCGTAGCTGCTTTCGCACTCGGATTTGGCGTAAAGAGCTATTTAGATAATCAGAAAACGAAGCCAGAGCAAGTGGACAGTTCCACCTCTCAACAAACGGTATTGTTTGGGGAAAATAACCAAGCCGTCAATATCTTCGATGTGAATGACCCTCGCATCCGAGTCGTCTATTTTGGCTTTACTCGCTGCCCAGACGTTTGCCCAACTTCTCTTGCAATGCTGGCAGGAGCACTGAATCAAATTGACGACGCGCAAAAAGCACAACTACGCCCGATGTTCATTTCTTTAGACCCAGAGCGTGATGAGGCCGATGCATCAGCAAAATATGCCCATTACTTCCATCCAATGATTGAAGGCCTATCGGCACCACTTGATGTAACGACACCTTTGGCACACAACTATGGTGTCATTTTCCGCAAGACAGAATTGGAAGGCTCGGAACTAAAGTACACGCTGGATCATAGCTCTTACTTTTACTTCTTGAAGCCGGATGGCACGTTAATCACTAAAGTACCGCATACGCTCTCGCCGGCACCGATTGTTGAAGCCATTTCAAAACTAACGACCGAAGGCTCTTCAAATGACGGTTAAGTCAGTGCTGAAGCAATTTTTCAATTTCCTAACTCATACCAACCCCAATGTCGAACAAGACGTCGATACGATCATTGACGCCATTGGGGGCATAGAGAACCTGCTAGAAACTGGTGCATGTGCGACTCGGCTGCGTCTTACCCTCAGAGCGACGTCCGTCATCGATAAGAACGCACTCAAAAATCATGGCGCGCATGGCGTCGTGATATTGGATGATCGTCATGTCCAAATCATATACGGCTTAAAAGCCAACACGTATTCGCAAATTATGGAAGAGCGCATCACAAAACAAAGTTAATATTTTTGCAGTATAGCTACCCTCTTTAAAAAACGGCGGCTATACTCTTTTGGCTTAATTAACTCACTTATTTATTAACCAACGAAGAGGACACAAGATGATTGTATTGAATAACACTAACTGGGCATCGCAAGGGTAACCCTAACAGCACCGACTCTGTGGCATAACCACAACTTCCCCTTCTCTGCCCGGTCTTCACCGGGGTCAACTCTATCCGAATTAGACCCTAATGCGATTTGTATTAAGGCGCTTTGTTGCGTCTGGGATAATTCAATAATGAATCAAACACATACTTTTTGTGACACATTAGTTTTAACTTCAAACCCTCTAAAACAATTGGGTTGGAAACCATTTTTTCAGCAACAACTGACATTAGACGATTACGACAACACTATCTTTGCTCGTGTGATTGCGCACCACCGAAGTGGTTATTTATTGGCAACAGAAACTGGGCAAGTTCATCTTAATGCCCACCATTCTTTACCCAACATGACCGTCGGAGACTGGGTAATCTTAAATGAAGATCAGCAATTTGTTCGCTTACTGGATCGCTTGAGCCTCTTTAGCCGCAAAGCCGCTGGCAGCAAAGTGGCAGAGCAACTCATCGCAGCCAATGTGGATACAGTGTTTATCGTCTGTTCCCTTAACGACGACTTCAATTTAAGTCGTATTGAACGTTATCTTGCCTTGGCTCATGAAGCCGAAGTCGAACCCGTCATCGTGCTTTCCAAAGCCGATTTGTGTGACAATACTGATGAACTAAAAAGCCAAGTACAGAAGCTCGATCCTCTATTAGCTATAGAGACAGTCAACGGCTTAGAAATAGAGAGTGCTTCTAAACTCATGACCTGGTGCCAAGAAGGACAAACCCTCGCTTTTATCGGTTCTTCAGGCGTTGGCAAATCAACTCTTGTTAATGCATTACTCGGGCAACAAGAACAGGCAACTGGGCATATTCGTGAAGACGATAGCAAAGGTCGACATACAACTACATCGCGCTCTATCCATCTATTACCTGATGGCGGCATCTTGATTGATACTCCGGGAATGCGCGAGCTTCAACTAGCAGATTGTGAATCGGGGGTCAGTGAGGCGTTTTCTGACATTGAGGCGCTCGCTCAGCGTTGTCGCTTTGGCAATTGTAAGCACCAAACTGAGCCAGGCTGCGCAGTTCAAACTGCGATTGCAAATGGCAAACTGGAGGTTCGTCGTTTCAATAACTATCAAAAACTATTGCGAGAACAAGCCTTTAACGGCGCGACTTTGGCAGAGCAACGAGCACAAAGTCGACGATTCGGTAAACTTGCTCGCAATGCCATGAGTGATAAGCGCAGGCGCCAACAAAGTTATTAATTTGTTGCGTTTGAGTTGTCAATAAAATCAAAGGAGACGAAAGTCTCCTTTTTAACAACTTTATTAAAAACCATTACTCATAACTAATGATAATTTTCAACATAAAAATCTTATTTAAATAACATTGAGCAAACATTTAATCCAAAAACAAACTAAAACTAGACACAATATATTACCAAGCTAAGATATGTGATATTCAGCAAGAAAATGGCTGAATTTATAAAAACAGGATAATTGATAATCATGTGTCTTAGTGACCAGAAGCAATGCTCACCCCTTGTAATATAAGGGCATTATCGCCGTGTAATGATGGACTATTGCCCTGCCACTCTGGCATAAAATTGCAGGAATGATGTATGCAACACAACAGCCTCGTTGCCCGATATGCTCGTGGTAACCTCGTCGTCCAGATCCTTGTCGGTATCGTCTTTGGTATTTTGCTCGCGACAATTTCTCCAAGCCATGCCGAAAGCGCGGGATTAATTGGTAGCCTTTTTGTCGGTGCGCTTAAAGCGATCGCGCCAATTCTTGTGTTTATTTTGGTTGCCGCTTCAATTGCAAACCAAAAGAAAAACCAACACACTTACATGCGCCCAATCGTTGTACTGTACCTGATGGGTACATTCTTCGCGGCGCTATCAGCAGTGGTTCTAAGCTTCCTTTTCCCGACCAATTTAACGCTTGTCACCGGCGCTGAAGGTACAACGCCTCCTCAAGGTATTGCTGAAATTCTACGCACATTGTTGTTTAAACTGGTCGACAACCCAGTAAATGCACTAGTAGAAGCAAACTACATCGGCATTCTTGCTTGGGGTGTGGGTCTGGGTCTTGCACTACACCACGCATCGGCAACAACGAAGGCCGTATTTGAAGATCTAAGCCACAGCGTGTCTCACATTGTGCGCTTTATCATTCGTCTTGCACCATTTGGTATCTTTGGCTTGGTTGCTTCAACGTTTGCGACAACGGGCTTTAGCGCGCTAGCAAGCTACGCACACCTTCTGGCGGTTCTTCTTGGCGCAATGATGATCATCGCACTCGTTGTAAACCCGGCGATCGTGTTCGTTAAAACCAAACAAAACCCTTACCCACTTGTATTCCGTTGTCTGCGTGAAAGTGGTGTAACAGCGTTCTTCACTCGTTCAAGTGCGGCGAATATTCCAGTAAACATGGCACTATGTGAGAAGCTAAAACTGGACGAGGATACATACTCAGTATCTATTCCTCTAGGTGCGACCATCAACATGGCTGGTGCTGCAATCACTATCACAACGCTAACGCTTGCAGCTGTGCACACTATGGGTATCGAAGTTGATCTACTGACTGCGCTACTTCTAAGTATTGTAGCTGCGGTTTCTGCATGCGGCGCATCAGGTGTTGCAGGTGGCTCTCTACTACTTATCCCACTTGCGTGTGGCCTGTTTGGTATCTCAAACGACGTAGCAATGCAGGTTGTAGCGGTTGGCTTCATTATCGGTGTGATTCAAGACTCTGCAGAAACTGCGCTAAACAGCTCAACAGACGTTGTCTTTACGGCAGCAGTTTGTAAATCAGAGCAGCAAAAAGCTCAGTAAGACTGACAGAACAAATAGAAAGGGGAGCCGATGATGGCTCCCCTTTTTTGTTTAATTGCGCTCAATTACGCGGTGACCAAAGCCACTTCTTCAATCAGGAAGTGTTTGCTTGGTTCAACAAACTCTTGCTGCGCAGCAATAGTTTGCAGTTCCCACTCACCCGCATGGTACGTTGCACTCAACACACCGTAACACGCGTCGTGACAATGTTGGAAAGCTTGTTTAGGAGACCAGCCTTTTAAGAGTCCCGCGGTAAAGATAGCTGAAATAAGATCGCCCACGCCAACAGGTTGTTTAGCAAACTCAAATTGAGGACGCTTCGCAAGGTAAATACCTTCTTGCGTAGCCAATAGCATGTTAAAGCTGCCATTTTCTAGGCAGTAAAGGTGCTTAACTAGCACCACTTTTGGACCTTTCTCTAGCGCACGTTGGCATGCGGTGATCGCATCGTCTAGTGAGTGGATTTCCATCTCAGCAAATTGACTTAGCTCGAATTGGTTCGGAACGATCACGTCCGCCATTGGCATCAAACGCGTTAGAAGATTTTCAGCAATGCCCGGAGCCACAATGCAGCCTTTGTCTGGCGCGCCCATCACAGGGTCGCAAACGTAAAGTGCGTTCGGGTTCGCTTGCTTCACTTTCGTCACGGTATCTTCAACAGCAAGGCACTGCTCTGCGCTACCTTGGTAGCCCGTCAATACCGCTTGGCACTTTTCCAGCGCGCCGATGTTACCAAGTCCACGAACTAACTCGCTGATGTCTTCAGCCGCAAACGCTCGCCCAGTCCAGCCTTCTTGATACTGCGTGTGGTTAGAAAATTGAACGGTATGAATCGGCCATACTTCGAAACCCATGCGTTGCATTGGGAAAACAGCACTGCTGTTACCAGCATGACCAAAAGAAACATGAGATTGTATAGAGAGGATACCTTGCATAGTACCTTACCTCTTATTGTAGTTATCGATAGTTCAAAGACAGCGGCAAGCGCCAGTTTTGCGAAACCAGTAGTGTATCCGACAAACCAAGATTCTCTAACTCAATTCTCCTCAATATCTTCAGAGTAAGTTGGAGCGTTGGTTTTCAACACCATCTTCTTAATTTCCATTTTGTCTTTATTCAGTGCGATTTCTAGGGTATCTCCTTCCCTTATCCCGAGCTGAGCCAGGATTACGCTTGGAATGACTACGGCGGTGTCGTCACCGATTTTAACAGGTTGACTTATCATCTTTCGTCCTCCAAATGTCGAAAATGAGTTTTCACGTCATTGGATGTCTAGCCTCAAATACATTAAGCTGACTTGGGTTTGGCGTAACATTTTAAAGACAAAAGAAAAGCCTCAATCTTGAGGCTTCTGGATAAGATAGGTTATGGCTGAAGGAAGTTTTGAGTGAAATCGAGCGCCTCTTTAGAGAGTTTTTTTTCGTTAGGCGATGTGCTTGCCTGGTCTTCTGCTGTTACCGTTGTCATCTTAGGCTGAAAATCTAGTGTTGATGTCTCCTCCCAAGCTTCGGAGGCGTCTTTATTCTCATCATTCAACACCGCATTGAGCTCCTCTTCCGCAGGAAAATACGCTTCGCGTTTGTACACTTTGTTAAGGGCTCGAATAATAGAGTGCTTTCTAACCATTCCTGAGGCCAGCTTTCTTTGCAACGGCTTCGCTATGGACTGCAATCCAACGACAACATCAACACCAATATTGGTTGCCACTTCATCACGCAACGTACGTGCAGGTTGGTAGCCCATATTAGCAGCAAGAAACAGCCAAACGTAAGCAATTGCATTACCCGTTTTACCTTTATCCTTCCACGCTTCGCCAGCATGATACATCGCTTTAGCACTGCCACCTTCCGCGGCCCGTTCCAGCCAGTAGCAACCTTTAACCATGCTTTTTTCTGTACCAATGCCATTTAGGTAACATAAGCCGACTTGGATTTTGCCATCCGCACTGTCTTTTTCCGCCGCTTTCATAAACCAGTAAAGCGCATCTGCACTGCGTCCTGCACTATTGTCTGGTGAAAGCTGCCATTCCCCCATATAAATCATGGCATCAATGCAGCCTTCTTCGGCGGCAGTTTCAATCAGTTGGTTACCTTTTGGGATATTTTTTTCAGTTCCTCGACCAAAGACCAAGGCCTTGCCCGTCGAAAATTTCGCTTCGGTATCCCCTTCCATTCCCGCAATTGCGGTACGCCAGAAGTTTGCCTGCTCTTTTAAAATCACATCTTCGCGCATGCGTTCACTTAAGCGAACAATGCCGTACATCCCCGTCACATTGTCCAGTTTAGCGGCTTTATCATACCAATACAGCGCTTGACGAATGTTGTCCTTTTCGGCTTCTTTCGCTAGAAATAAAATGGTGGGGATATGCCCGGTTTCTGCTTTGAACTCTCGCTCTTTACGCTCTTGCTCTCGCGCTTTATGCATCGCCTTTCGATAAGCGGCTTCGCGAGCTTTCCTCTCTGCCTCGAGTCTCTGTTTCCGCATCGACAACGAGATCATCCACACAAATATCAGGACGAGTGAAAGGCCAGTTGCCGCAATGGCAATGCCCATACTACTCATAAATAGCCTCTTTTGGTTTCAGGGCCCAATTCAACTCCCTTTCAGGGAAATCTTATGATTACGCGCCGACGTAATGCCGACTACCTTCATTATATAACGACCACTTAGCGAAAATCTGAAGCTTGCGAATACTTAATGGCGGTATTTTACTCAACATCACTGCAACTTATTTTTAAAAGAAAAATATAGCCCTCATTTTTATAGAACTTAATCACGGTTTTGGGGCTGAGACATTCTCATCCCCTATCATCCCCCCTTACTCATCCCATAAAAATTTACATTTTAATGATGTGCAGAACCTCTCACTATGCGTCTGTTTTATTATTTAATTTGTGAACAAAATCGACTGTGACAGAAAATTTTCACTTGTAAAAAACTTAACTGCCTGCTCTCACATTTTGCTGATGATTCAGTGTATTAGCATCTAATTGAACATTTCCTTTTTTGGCATCTGCCTTTCTAGCGTGTGCAAAACCTTCTTGATGATTGAGTCAGCGAAGGCAGCGCGCAGCTCAATATCAATTCAATAACAATGGATTTGTAAACGTGGACAATAAGACATTTAAATTATCAACAATTGCCAAAACCGTACTGCCTTTGATTTCCGTCGCGGTAATCAGCGGTTGTGGTAGTGATAGCACGAACGAAGATACGACGAACCCTGGCTCAGGCTTGTACCCTGCGGGAGAGAACGAAGTCGTCATTTATTACAAACGTGACGTAGCATCAGCTTCAACAGCAAGCGACTACGAAGGTTGGGGCTTGCACCTATGGAACGGTGAGGGCTGTACCAGCACAGATTTAGACGCAATGGGCATTCCGGGAACAGGAACGGATTGGTCTGCGCCACACCCATTCGATGGCATCAACGACACCTACGGTGCTTACTACGTACTGAAAATAAACCCAGACGCCTCTGACCCACACGAATGCATGAACTTCATTCTGCACAAAGGTGATGAGAAAGCGTTCGGCAGCGCAAACTCAAAAGTAGAGTTGACGAAAATCGGCGAATCGAAAGGTTTGTTTGGCTTCCACGGCAGCAGTGAACTTTACTACGAGCCAATAGAAGAGCGCCCTGTTGATATTGATGGTCAAAAAGCCCATTGGTTAGACGCCAACACCATTGCATGGGAAGCGGCGACCAGTGCGGATTCCATGAAGCTGTTCTACAGCCTTAGCAATGACATCAAAATGGATGAAGATAAGCAAATCTCTGGCGGTACAGCGGTTGAGCTGACAAAAGCTGGTGAGTTGTCTGATGGTCTGAAATCACGCTTCCGTCACCTTGCTAGCCTTCAAGCTGCGGGTATCGATGTCGATGACGCGACCTTGCGTACGATCCTGAAGTCACAAATCGTTATGGTGGCTTACAACGCAAATGGTGACGTCATTTCTGCAACTGAAGTGCAAAAACCGGGCGTTTTGGATGCGGTGTTTGCCGATTCCAAGGCAGGTAACGCGATCGGTCAAGAACTCGGTGCGATTGTGGAAGGCGGTGCCGCAACCTTCAAACTATGGGCACCAACTGCCCAAGATGTTGATCTGATAATCTACGATGAAAACTTAGCAGAAGAAGCGACCGTTGCCATGACGGAAGACCCAGCAACAGGTATCTGGGTTTCTGAGGCACAAAGCAACGTTGTCAACAAATATTATCGCTACCAAGTTAAGGTATACCACCCAACAACTGGCGTCGTTGAAACGCGTTTGGTAACAGACCCATATTCAATGAGCTTGTCTAAGAACTCACGATACTCGCAAGTGGTTGATTTAGATGATCCAAGCTTAATGCCTCAAGATTGGAAAAACTACGCACGCCCAACGGTTAAAAAAGACGAAGACCACGTCCTTTACGAGTCACACATTCGTGATTTCAGCTTTAACGACAGCAAAGGCACACCAAGTCTTGATGGCAAATATCTGGCGCTTACAGAACCTGAGCGTGAGTCTGTATCTCACTTACAAGCTTTAAAAGATGCTGGCCTAACAACGCTACATATCCTGCCTGCGTTTGATATTGCAACCGTGGATGAAGACGCTGACAAGCGAGTCGATATCACCGACACCGTGGGTAAACTTTGTGGCATCAAGCCAGAAGCCTCCATTTGTGAGACCGAAGATGACGGCAAAGTAATTGAAGAGGTATTAAATAGCTACGACCCAACAACGGGCAAAGCACAAGCGTTGATGAACGATCTTCGCATGCTAGACAGCTTCAACTGGGGTTATGACCCTTACCACTACACCGTGCCAGAAGGCAGTTATGCGACCGATCCTAACGGGTCTAAGCGTATTCTTGAGTTCCGCGAAATGGTTCAAGCGACGCATAAAATGGATCTGAAACTGGTCATGGACGTCGTGTACAACCACACAAATGCATCTGGTGTGAACGAAAAATCAGTACTGGATAAGATTGTCCCTGGGTACTACCACCGCCTAAACGTCAACACTGGCGGCGTCGAAAACTCAACCTGTTGTGATAACACCGCAACCGAGAACTTGATGATGGGTAAACTAATGGTTGACTCATTGATGGTATGGGCGGATGACTATAAAGTCGATGGTTTCCGTTTTGACCTTATGGGCCACCAGCCGAAAGATGTGATGGTTTACGCACTTGAAAAAGTCCGTGAAATTGACCCGAATACCTTGTTCTACGGCGAAGGTTGGGACTTTGGTGAAGTCGCGCAAAACGCTCGCTTCGATCAGGCGACACAAGTCAACATGGCGGGGACAGAAATCGGTACTTTCTCTGATCGTCTGCGTGACGCAGTTCGTGGCGGAAGCCCGTTTGATGGCGGTGTAGATTCTGAAGGTAAGCACCCACTTCGCTTTAACCAAGGCTTTGGTAACGCCGCTTATCCTAACGAAGAAACCAAAACTGACGCAGAGTCGGTGAATGGTCGTTTACACAACCAAGATCTGGTTCGTCTAGGTATGGCTGGTAACTTGGCTGATTACATCCTTCTTGATTACAAAGGCGAAACCAAACTGGGTAAGAACGTTGATTACAATGGTGCGCCTGCAGGCTACACAAAAGTGCCATCAGAGAACATCTCTTACGTGTCTAAGCACGACAACCAAACATTGTGGGATAACAACGCCTACAAGATTGCGACAGGCACTTCATCTGCCGAGCGTGCACGTATGCAGTCTGTGTCCCTATCAACGGTGATGCTTGGTCAAGGCATTCCATTTATCCACATGGGTTCTGAGCTATTGCGCTCTAAATCTATGCAGCGCGACTCGTACGATTCTGGTGACTGGTTCAACCGTGTATTCTTCGACGGAAGCGACAATAACTGGAACGTTGGTCTACCACGTGAAGACAAAGACGGTGCAAACTGGGAGCTGATCAAAACCATCGTTGGTGACAGCACGGCGAAACCAGATTCAACCGACATCGAGCTGACTAAGCAACAATTCCTAGAGCTACTAAAAATCCGCAGCACAAGCGAACTGTTCCGCCTAGATACCGCGCAAGAAGTGATGAACCGTGTGGACTTCCGCAACGTAGGGAAAGACCAAGTGGAAGGCTTGATTGTGATGTCTATCGACGATGGTACATCAGCGGGTGCCGATTTAGATTCGAACTACGATGCTGTCGTGGCCGTTGTGAACTCAACATCAACTGAGAAATCTTTCAAAGTTGCTGGCGCAACTGGTTTCGAACTGCATGAAGTTCAACAAAACTCTGCGGATGACATCGTCAAAGGTGCAAGCTTCACCAATGAAACGTTCACAGTACCAGCACTGACAACAGCGGTATTCGTGCAGCCACAAAACGGCGCACAAGGTGCTGGCCTACCAGTAAACACGGATAACAAAGACGTATCGAGCATTCCTCCTTACGGCGAAACCGTTGTTTACGTGAAAGGCACGATGAACGAGTGGTCTGATAGCAGTGATTGGGCGATGACCTTTATTGGCAACGGTATGTACTCTGTAACTGGCGTTCTTGAAGCTGGTGAACACGAGTTCAAATTCGCGGACTCTGGTTGGGCAAATCCAAACATCGGTTGTGATATTGCGAATATAGCTTCTGGTTCACTAGACTTAGGTTCAGAAGGTAACTGTAAGCTGTCTGTTGCTGAAACAGGTAAGTACAACTTCACTCTGAACGCGCTGCATGTTCAAGATGAAAGCGTAGAAAAACCGGTCGTGTCAGTGACCAAATCAGCAGATGCACCAACATTCGGTGAAACAGCACTTTACTTACGTGGCACTATCACTACATGGGATGCTCCAGCACAAGACTCAACAGCGAAGTTCAGCTATGTTGCAAATGACGTTTATTCGCTAGACATTGACCTAGCGGCGGGCAACTACGAAATGAAAGTTGCGAGCGCAGACTGGGCAGCAGACACCAACTTCGGTGGCGAAGGCAGTGTTGAGCTTGGTAAAGCGCTAACGATGGAAGTCGGTGGCGGTAGTGCAAACCTGAAAATTGCGATTGCAGAAGCAGGAAATTACAACTTCCACTTCAACGCGGCTGACAAGTCGGCGCCAATCGTGACGGTAACGAAAAACTAATTTCATTTAAAAACATCCGTAATGAAAAAGGGGAAGCATCACGCTTCCCCTTTGTTTTGTTGGCGTCACTAAATGGTGGATACCAAAATCAAAAAGGTGTTAGTTTCCCCAAATCTGTTCAACAAACTCAGGATGATCAATGAATGGATTACGATTGCCCTGAAAATCAAACACTTGTTGATTGCGGTTTCGTTCTTTTTCACTAACGGGATCATTTTTGTGCCAACGTTTCAGCATGTTTAACATCCAAGGTTCAAAAACCGTTGAACTTGAACCATCAAGGACAGCATCCGCATTGCTTGAATTGCCTTCCCAGTTACCTACAACATTTTCATAGCGGGTTGCCATGTAGAAATAAGCACGGGCGAAGTCGCCCTTAAACTCATCAATCGGCTCAAACACCGTACCGGAGTAGCCCAGATTAGTGCTTGCTTGGCCAAGTTTAGAGCCATTACTAGACACGTAGGTCGCGGTGCCCACTTCACCAAATGGCCAATTACTGCGCTTCGCGTTTACATAACCATCAGTCGCAAACAAGTGATGACCGTCTGAGTTCATCGGCTCAACCTTACCGCCAAACCAGCTTTTCGGAAAAGAGTGCTCACGGTTGTAGCAATCCCCTTCCGTTTTGTATTGGCCACATTGGTCTGTGACTTTGGTAAAGCTTACTGTATCGCTACCAGATGGCTTTTCAGAATACATATCGAGAATAGAGCCATCATTTTCGTAATAACGATCAATATCGGCATCTTTTACCAAGGTCCAGACCGCAGAATAGCCTCGGCTGGAGTGATTATTGATAATGTTAAACAACGCTGTTTTTAGAGCGTATCCCGTCTTACCAGATGCCGCTTGATAGTAACCATCAACCACTGGTGGGGTCGTGGTTGAGTCACCTAACGTAAAATCGGTGGTTTCACTTTTCGAGAATTCAGCGCCAGAAGCAAGAGTCTTATCTCCCTCAGTCAGCGTGTACGACCCCGCGCCACTGCCACAACAAATGCCGTCACCATACTCGTCTTGAATCGTGAATTGGTAGTTACCGTCAGCTAAGCACATGCTCTTTTCAATGGTGATTGCTGACTCATATCCCTGACCAGAAAACAGTACTTCAGCTTGGTTGTTTTTTAACGTCCAGCTAGTTTCTGAACCATAATTATCGGTTGTGAGAGTCAAGACCACTTGGTGATCACTACAACTTTCTACAGAAGGTTGTGTACTCGTCTCAGTCGGTTGAAAATTATCGACGTAGACAACTTCTGAGCCATCAAAACTGGCTTCATCGTAAAAACGCAAACCGACGTTGATGGTCTTGTTCGAGCTCGCTGTGTAGTTGTGCGCGAGCTCTTGCCACTGGTTTATCTGTTGTGGGTTCGAGTAATTGTGATAACCATCAACCACCAGACGTGCTTTTACATTTCCTTCGGTATGATAAACCGAGACAGAAAACGGATAGGTTTTCCCTTGCTCCACATTAATGGTTTGCAAAAAGTCGGTGTTGCTTTGGGTACCTGTATTCACGACGACCTGGGCAGCCAGACCACCCGATTTGATTTGCTCGCTGCTTGGCGACACTGTAATGCCCGCGTCAATCTCTGACCACTGCGTAGGTACATTGCCATTCCACTGTTCAAAGTCACCGTTGATAATTTGGCTATATGCAAACGGAGAGCTAACAGCAGCAAGGAGACAGAGGGAGTTCGTTATGGATTTCATTATACTTTTCCATTAGTTATATAAATCCCAGACACGATAAACATATTAGTGGGGCATAAATAATTCTTCAGTCACATTTTTACGTTGCACAAGTGTTAATTTACTTTTTAATGTGCAGCTTATCTCACAAATATCCATCTGCTGAAAACAAACGCCAATACAAAAAGCGAAGCAACTTGTTGGCTACATCGTCGTAAAACCATTAAGGGAAAAGTAAAACAGACAGAAAAAAGCCAAGTGTGCGCCTATGGGGGTCAGCAACAACACTTGGCTTGTTTATAAGAAAGCTTGTGGTCAGCTCAACTGGTGAGCATCAATTCTGGATAATTCCTTAAGGTTTTACCGCAAAGAATCGTCCTTGTAGTGGCGACATCAGAATCTGATATTGACCATTGCTCGGAGTAATTTTTTCATTCGTGAGCAAATCCACCAACTCACCAGTACCAACACTCTCCTGAGTAAGAGTGACGCTTCTAGCGCTCTCTAAGGTATTTAGCGCAAACAAGACTTTGTCCGAACCAGATTGTTTCAAGTCCACATAACTGCCGTTACTCGCAACTAAATTCGTGCGTGACCCTTGATAAAGTGCAGGATGCGCATCGCGCATTGTCATCAGCGATGTCACATAAGATTTGAGATCGGCTTGGTTTGCATCAAGCGTCGCCGTCACGCCTTCAATTTTCGCACTGCTGCGCGCAACGTGATCATCGCACAAGCCTTGAATGGCACAGGTGCTGTTGTCTTCTTTTGCGGCAAAACCATCCACTTGATCCCCGATTTCATCACCGTAGTACAACGTGATTGGCCCGGTGTACGCCGCTTGGAAAGCAAATGCGGCTTTATGGCGTAACCAATATTCCACATCATTCACATCCGCTAAATTTCCGCGCTGTAACAAGTCACCAAAGCGCACTAAATCATGGTTGCCGATCATCAAATTCGGCTGCGCATGTGTTGGATATTGGTTGTGTGTGCTGTAGCCGTTGTCTAACCAATCCGCACCGCGACCACCCACGCCACTCTCATTCACGGCCAAAGTTTCAACGATGCGATATCGCATAGGAAAATCAAATGCAGAGCACAATGCTGGATCGCTGTTCGATCCATACGCCTCATTCGCGATTTCAGACTCCCCTTTCCAAATCTCTGCCACCATGTAACCCAACGGATTCACTTGTTCGCCTTTGCTATTGGTGTACGTCACACTTTGTGAGGCTTCATCGACGGCTTTACGAAGTTGTGTCCAAGCGTCTGTCGGAACTTGATAGGCTTGATCTAAACGCCAGCCGTCAATCTTCAGTTCTTTGATCCAATACGTTGCCACTTCTTTGTAGAAATCGAGACTGGCTGGGTAATCAACGGGGTTGCTCGATCCCGATGGCAACAAACCGGAGGGAGATGGTTTGATCAAACCATTCTTATGGTGGCCAAATACGCCATCAAAAAACACGTACAAACCGCGTTTGTGTGCTTCATCGACCAAGGTTCTCGCCGTTTCTAAATCACCAAAACGTGGATCAATGGTGAAGTAATCCGTAGCAAAGTAGCCCGTGGCATCCAGACGATCGGCCCAGTGTTCTTGGCCCGCTATCGCTTCCGATTCAAAAACTGGCGTCAACCAAATCGCGTTCATCCCTAAATCTTGGATGTAATCGAGTGAATCAATCACTCCTTGCAAATCGCCGTTATGATGGCTGGTGCCATAACCTGTACCGTGACCAATGCTCGCATCACCATCTACAAAACTCTCTACCATGATTTGATAAGTACGAAGTTGGTTACTTTGCGCCATGACATTGGCTTGGCAAGCATAACTGGTATCCGGTAGCGGAGTGCTACTATTAGTGTCGCCACCACCAGAAGAATTACACGCAGATAAAGCACCAATCACACTTAACGCAAGCAACGATCGAGACAGGCGATGGTTACGTAGGATATTACGCATTTTATTCTCCCTAACTTACTCAAATAAACTACGGAAATTTGAGTAATAAAATTAACCCCGACATGTGTTTCATGCAGGGGTTAATAAATAAAAATAGATTTTAAATAATTGAATGGAATATTATTGGCACTTATTTACCATGACATGAACAGGTTTGCCTTTTCCTTCAAACTGAAGACTCCATACATATTTACCATCTTCTTTAATATCAACCGAAGTATCCGTACCGTAACCACCAAATGTTAATGGTGTTAATTCACCAACGTTCATTCGATTACCTTTTGCGGTAAATTGTGGGAACCATAATTCGGTCGCATACTGCATTTTGTAGGAGCCTACTTTTTCTTGAACCACGGCTTGGTAGAAATTATTCCCTTTGTAGGTGTATTGACGCTGAGGCACGTGTTTCCAATCGGAATCCGCAAAAGTACCCACCACAAATAGTGGTTTAGAAATAGGTCCTTTCGCCGTGCTGTCTGGGTTGTCACACGCTTTCATGAAAGCAACCACTTCGTCTTGAGACATATTAACAACTGGCTCTGTGGCCGCTTCAGGTTCTGCCGTCGATTGACAACCTACTAAGGCAACAAGTAGGGCAGCAGCAAGAGAGGTCTTCATCATGTTCATTTCACGTAATTCCTTTTTAGTATATCCAAAGCAAAATAAACTCAACGGTTAAAAGAAATATTAATCGTTATTAAAATGGAAATATCAAACGCCAAATAAATATCGTCAGATTGCGAATTTAAATCACTTCGAGAAGTTTGTTTATTTCCTAAGTACAAAAAATAAGTTAGGAACTGCCATTAATTATTGATCCAACCTATATAAAAAACAAAGTAATAAAAATAATTATGTGAATAAGGTAACTCTATGTAGGGGTATTTTTATTGGTTTATTTTCTATGAAAAAGGTCAGCATTTCGCTGACCTTTTTTATCTGATTATTTTCTATTTACGGCTTTCACAAACACTTGTTGTGCACCTTCGATACCCAGCTCTTTTGCTTCATCAAGCAAAGTGAGCGCTTTCGGAATATCATTCGCTGCGACTGCTGCTTCAATTGAGCTGTAGTAGTAGCTAGTAAGGTCCGTACCTTGGGGAATGTTGTCGTTTTTCGCAACAATCTTAGTATTCACAATATCATTCGCGGATACCGAAAAGCGGAACTGACCGAGTGGGCTATGTTTCGCTAGAGGGTCTGCAATATCTGGCGGCTGAGTGTGGCGCGCCATGGCGAAGGCTTTTGCAGGGTGTAAAACTTGTGTACTTCCTTTTAGATCGGCGGAAGTCGTGTAAACCAACACATGCAGATCGTTACCTGTCATGTCTGGAATCACATTGAGATCAAGTACGAATTTATCGTTGTCCAACAGTTTTGCTGGTTCGTACTTAAACTTTGAAAAATCTGCTTGGTAAATGGTTTCTCCTGCCGAGTTCATCACTGCGACATTAGGAGCATAAAATTGAAGTTCTTTACTTACGAATGTCTCTAATTTGATATCGAGACTGCCACGGTTACCTGGAAGAGCAAACGCTGCAATAGCGCCAGCACTGTTACCATCCAACAACATTTGGCTTTTATCAGTCAAAGCGAATTCAGTAACCACAGGCACGTTAAGCGGTACCCATTGAATATCACCCGATTGCGTGATCACTTGTTGCTGACCTTTTGGACTCATCTCTACTTGTTCTACAGACGCACAACCAGTAGCCAACATGCCCAGCAGTACGGGAGCAAGCCATTTTTTCATTACTGTCTACCTCGACTCTTTATTGTTTTTTAAATAAATACAGCCAGATAAGTTCTGGCTGTATCATTCTAGGACAATTTAGGACTTAGTGGTTAGATGATTACCACCAAGCTTCAGCTTGTACACCGAACTGGAACGTATCGTCTGAACGACCGTTGTCAAATGTGTTTGAGTTGTCTTCTTTGTCAGCCGTTAGGTAAGAAGCGTAAACACGGATTTCAGGACGAGCCCAGAAGCTAGAGCCAGCAGACCATGCTTGAGCAACAGTTAGCTTACCGTATTTGTTTTCTTCGCCGTCGTTATCGTCGATAGCGTAACCAGCTTCGAAGATAGTTTTGTGGTTGTCATCCCATTTGTACATTGGACGAACAACAACAGACATTGTTTCCCACTTGTCTTGGCCAGCCCACATGTCTTCACCAACACCGTACACTAACTGGTGACCCATTTCCCAGCTGTCGCCCATGCCGATTACACCCCAGTTGATTAGGCGGTAACCAGATGCACCGTTGTCAGCTTCTGCGCCGTACCAGCTACCGTCGCCGTAGAATGCCATTGTTTTTGAGTAACCTTCAGTACCGTACTGAAGCACTGTTTTGTTGAAACCAGCGTCTAGACCTTGCGTCAATTCTGCTGTGAACATTACACCGTTTTTCGCATCTTTAGTGCCGTTTGGCGCAGCGTCAGTTTCGTTAAGAATTGCGTAGTTCAAGCCCATTTCTAGAGAACCGTTGTCCCATAGAGGAAGACCTGCGTAACGTACGTCTAGAGTGTTTACGTTTGTTGCGCCACCATCGTTGCCTGGGTCTGCGATATCGCCGCGGTCGTTACGAACCCAAGCGAAAGAAACTTTACCAGGACCAGCTTCGATACCTTCAACACCAGCGCCCGCGCCAGAGATGTTCCAGTAGTAGAAGTCAGAGATATGAATGTCGTGACGTTGGTAGTAGCGTTTACCTGCCCAAAGCGTTGCTTCAGGAGCAAAGTTTAGTAGGCCTTTAGCTTGAACGTTGAACTGACGTAGTGCGAATTGTGCATCGTCTACACATTTCACTTCGCCGTTATCCAAACCACAGTTAGCAGAAGTGCTTTCCCAGTCGTTTGAACCGTTAGAAGTCATTGCAACCATAGAGTCTACGTAGAACGTTTTGCCGTTGTTGTTGTAAACTTCTTTACCTAGTTGAATCTCGCCGTAGATATCGCTTTCATTACCTAGACGACCGATCTTGTTCTTTTCGAATGTTAATTGTTGACCACCGTCAGCGTTCACGCCAACGCCAGCACGCATGTAACCGTGGAAATCCACTGCGAATGCAGAACCAGCAGCTAAAGTTGCAGCTACAGCAGCAGCAATTGCACTTACTTTTTTCATTCTTAACTCCATTAAGGGTATTTATAATTCTGTCTTCCCTGCTCACTCTTTTAGGTGAATATAGGCAGTAAAAACACACCTAAAGAAAGAGAGGTAAGATGGGAACGAATCCCCGTTTGTTTCAACAGTTGTGAGATTACCCGAGGCGTACAAGGATGACTTCCTCCGCCCTAAACTAATTTAAGGGGGATGAGAAGGGAGTAGAAAATTTACCGAATGGTGTTTTTTCGAGTCAGATCACCAATCTAGGGAGGAATTAGTAAGTTTGTTCGGTTTTGAGCCGCTACAAAGTGATAGCCATTTCATATTTTTGACTCTAAGCCGTCACATAAAGTAATTAAATTACACGAATATTTTTATATTTAGGGTGGTTGACCTTAGTAAGACAAAGTTTTTAACTTATAGTTTCCTAAAGGTAGCAATAAATATTAAATAAAGTATCTCCGATGACACGACTTCTCTCTCGCCCCTACCCCCTGGGCGCAACATTGAATAAAGAAGGCTGTAACTTCTCTATTCATGCTCCAGGCGTAAAAGACATTCAACTGGCATTGTTTGCAGACGATGGCAGCTACGAGCTTCACGGTTTACCGAATGAATACGCTGGCATACGTCATACTTTTATTCCAGATATTAAGCCGGGGCAAAAATACGGTTATCTTGTCTCCCACAAGGACGAGCCACTGTTAATTTCTGATCCGTACGCAAAATCAATAGATAAAGCCCTCCACTATCACCCTCCGTACTCTCCAGCCAAAAGTTTCGATATGCCGAAGTGCGTCGTTATCGAAGATGATTTTGACTGGCAAAACACGGATCACCCGCGTATACCCAGAGAAGAGATGGTGTTGTTTGAGACGCACGTCAAAGGGATTACCCAACGCCACCCAGAGGTTGAGGACAAGCTGAGGGGGCGCTATTTAGGTCTTGCATCACCTGAAATGCTGGCCTTTTACGAACAACAAAACATCAACACGCTGCAATTGCTACCTGTCGCAGCATGCATGCATGAGCCTCACCTACTAGAGATGGAAAAGGTCAATTATTGGGGATACAACCCTTATCTCTTTATGGTGCCCGATCCGCGCTACGCAGAACAAGACGCCGTTACGGAATTAAAAACAACAATTCGCGAATTGCATAAAAACGGCATCGAAGTGATTCTCGACGTGGTTTACAACCACACTGCTGAAGGTGGTGAAGGGCCTACAATTTTCAACCTGAAGGCCCTCGATTCCTGTTTTTACATCAAACATGGCAACCACTTCGCCAATTACACTGGCTGCGGAAATACAGTGGATCTCACCTACCAACCAGCCTTAAACCTTGTGATGGATACATTGCGCTACTGGGTTAGCGAATTTAAAGTCGATGGCTTCCGTTTTGACTTGGCTGCAACGTTAGGTCGACAGGGCGATGATTACAACCCAGAAGCAGCTTTCTTTAAAGCCGTTGCGCAAGACCCAATTTTGCGTGAAACCAAATTGATTGCCGAACCTTGGGATATTGGTCCAAATGGCTACCAAGTGGGTAACTTTCCATTTGGTTGGAACGAATGTAATGACAAACTGCGTGATATTTCCCGCAGTTTTTGGCGCGGTGATCAAGGCTATTTAAAAGAGTTTGCCACTCGATTAATGGGCTCTCGTGACATTTACAGTGCAGCGAACTGGCCATACAAACTCACCGTAAATTACATCACGTATCACGATGGCTTCACACTGCAAGATTTAGTGTCTTACAAGCACAAACATAACGAAGCCAATGGCGAAGAAAATCGCGACGGTCACGGTGACAATCGTTCAGAAAACTACGGTGTTGAAGGCGAGACCGAAAATCTGATGATCATCGCCACGCGTGAGAAGCAAAAACGCAACCTTATTGCTAGCTTGCTGTTTGCCTTCGGTATCCCACACATTCTCACTGCTGATGTTCTGTCTCACACCCAAGGCGGTAACAATAATGCCTATTGCCAAGATAACGAAACCAGTTGGCTGAACTGGGAAGAGACAGAACGTAAGCAACATTTCAAAGCATGGATGTCACAAATGGTCGCCAACCGAAATCAATACATGGTGCCATTTATCCGAGCTTTCAGTGGCGAGAATCGCAATAACAACCGTATTTTCTGGCGCCGTACAGACGGTCGCTTAATGGAGCACGATGATTGGAACCGTTTAAGCTCTGTCGCACTTCACCTTGGTATCGGTAAAGAAGGACAAGAGCTGGTTTACCTCATCAACCAAACTAACGCCACAGCGCGCTTTAAGCTCCCCAATGAGCGAAAGCAAGAATGGGTGACGATCTGTGATACAAACGTACGTAACCTCAACCCAGGACATGCTGAAGGCGAAGTCTTGCTGTCACCCACCTCGATGGTGATTTTGCACTATCAACCAAACCAAAGCACACCAAAAGGTGAGCAAACGCATAGCTAAGTTATAAACGCTCCAAAAAAGGAAAGCCGATGCATCTCAGTGCTTCGGCTTTTTTGTTGGTTAGATGTGCCTAACTCATTATTCGCAAGGCGGCGCTAGGTGAATCAAAGCTAACCCACCCAGTGACGTCTCACGGTATTTCTTGTTCATGTCTTTGCCCGTTTGGTACATGGTTTCAATTACCTTATCCAACGAGATCAGACATTTACTATTACGCTTTAATGCCATGCGAGATGCATTGATCGCTTTCATTGCGCCCATTGCATTACGCTCAATACACGGTACTTGCACTAAGCCACCGATTGGGTCACAAGTCATGCCTAGTGAGTGCTCCATGGCAATCTCAGCCGCAATACAAATTTGCTCATTGCTGCCACCACGTAGCGCGGTCAAGCCAGCTGCCGCCATAGAAGAAGAAACACCGACTTCACCCTGACAACCTACTTCGGCACCCGAAATAGACGCATTGGTTTTGTACAAAATGCCAATCGCACCGGACACAGCAAGGAAGTCTTTAAGCTGTTTAGTATCAAGCTCTTTGATGAAGCGATGGTAGTACATCAATACCGCAGGAATCACACCCGCCGCACCATTAGTTGGCGACGTTACGACTTGTCCACCAGCCGCGTTTTCTTCACTCACAGCAAAAGCAAACAGGTTAATCCAATCCATGATTTCCATCGGATCGTTTTCGATTGCTTCATTTGCTTCAAGCTTCTTCAGTAAGTTAGGCGCACGGCGGGTCACATTCAAGCCGCCATCCAAGATGCCTTCTGTTTCGAAACCACGCTCCATGCAACGCGTCATCACACGCCAGATCTGTTCTGCACGTTGATTGATGGCTTCCATATCCTGAAACGCTTGTTCGTTTTTCAGAATCATGCCGCCAAGGCTCATGCCATTCTTCTCTGCCTGTGCCAACATTTCGTCTGCACTGGAGAATGGGAACTCAACTTCTACGGGAGCAGTCGCACTGCCATTTTGCAGTTCATCCGCCGTTGCGATGAAACCACCACCGATAGAGTAGTAAGTTTCAAACCCAACCTGATTGCCGTGCGCATCTAACGCAGTAATCGTCATTCCATTCTCATGCAGAGGAAGGTTCTCTTCATGGAACAACATGTCCGTTTTGTAGTTGAATTCGATTTCATGACGGCCATCGACAGACATCATGCCCTCTTCAATCGCCTTGCGCATCGCTTTGTTCGCAGAAGCGATTTTGATGGTATCTGGTTTGTTACCCAACAGACCCAAAATGGTCGCACGGTCTGTATGGTGACCAATCCCCGTTAACGAAAGTGAACCGTATAAATCAACTTGAATACGAACCACTTTTGCCAAGTTAGATTCAATCAAACGAGTGAAGTGGTAACCCGCGATCATTGGACCATTGGTGTGAGAGCTAGAAGGACCCACACCAATCTTGTAAATATCAAAGATGGACAGCATAAACTTACCTATTACGACAATGCAGCATAAAGCCAATCAGGGAGAACCATACAAGCAGCGATGGTCGCCACGGCGAACACCAACAGCCCGTAATGGCTTGCGGTTGGCTTTGCAAAAAGATGTTTTTGATTATTGATAAAAATTTGTTGCTCGGCAGTCACAGCGCCCCAACGACGGCTCACTAACACACCAAACAAAAGGAAGACAAACGTACCAATTGGCGCGAACCACGGCCAAGCCACGTCGAGATACATGGCAGTAAACACCGCAATCACACTCATGATACTGCCAACGATCACGCCTTTCTCATTGGCTTTTGCCCAGAATAAGCCAAGCACGAATGACCCAAGACGGATACCAACAAAGATGGAAGTCAGGCTAGCGATGGTTTTGAGTACCGATTCATTCGATACCGCCAGAAGAGCTGGCACTACCACCATAGCCGCAGCGAGCAAACTCATCTTTCTTGCGACTTTTTCGTAGTGCTCATCATCGGCACTCTTGCGAACGAAACGCTTGTAGATATCAAACGTTGCGACGGTCGCCATTGAGTTGTAGGTCGAGTCCAAGGTCGACATTGCGGCCGCTGCCAATGCGGAAATGATCAAACCAACCACAATTGGGTTAGTGTGGTTGAAAACGAAATCCAAAATCACTTCGTTACTGTTTTCAAACGATTGATCTTGATAGAAAACACTCAGAAGAACACCGAGTACCGCGAAGAATAAGTACACAAAAAACGCACCGTAACCACACAACAGCATTGACTTCTGCGCCGTCTTTTCACATCTCGTCGCTAACGTGCGTTGGATGATCAATTGGTTGGTGCCGTACACACTCAAATGCAAAAAACTCACGGCAACCACGCCAGCCCAGAGTGTGGTATCTACGCCTAAATCAAAGTCTAAGTTGATGATATTCAGGTGATTACGAGAAAGGTAATCTGCCGCATTAATCTCTGTCATTAGAATGGCAAAGATAGCGATGCTGCCTGCTACCAATACTGCAGATTGCAACATATCGGTCCAGATAACCGTGGAAATTCCGCCCGCATAGGTATAGCAAGCGGTGAAAATACTAATGTAGATAATGGCTTCAGAAATACTGATAGGCAGAACTTGCACTAAGATCAGCGCCACGGCATACAAAATCACACCCGCAGAGATACATTGAACCACAATGAACACAATCGAGTTGATGGTTCTTGCATACACCCCAAAGCGGTGCTCAAGGTATTCATAAATCGAAGTCAGACCCAGCTTATAGAAGACAGGCACAAAGAAAATGACGGTGAAAAAGATAACGATGGGATAGTTAAGGTGAATACTCATCGCTTCCATGCCAGAGCTATAAACCCAACCAGGCATCCCTACAAACGTCATCGCACTAATGTAAGTCGCAAGTATCGAAACACCCGCCGTAAACCAGCCAAATTGCTTTCCACCCGTAGAAAAGTCGCCACCATTGCTGTAGCGCTTATTCACTAAATAGCTGATTAATATGGTGATTAACACGTATAACGCAATCACCACAAAACTTGAGTACGTAACCATTTCAGGGTTTCCATAATTCTGGGTGCTAATTATTTGTGCTTGGATATTACTTTAAAAAAGCATATCTAAACGATAATCCCGCCATAACTGTGACTATAATCACAAATATAGACGGTTATATATTCAAAAATGCCAAAAAGACCGATTTAATGAGACTCCCATCACTAAAAACCACTAATTGGGTACGCATTCATTTTAAAATTGATATTGATCACGGATCTAATGACCTTAAAAAAACTATGATTCACCACGACACGAAATCGAAGATGATCCCAATAAGATCGTGTTCTTTAAGTTTGAATAGCAACAAATCCTAAGTGAAATAGAGGTTTATCGGTCATGAATGCCAAAAGACACATGAGCGAAGTTCCTATGATTCAAAGGGTAGCTGCCTATCTAGCGATACTGGTTGGTTACTTTTTCTATTGTTATAACTTTGTAATTATTGACTACGTACGCCCATACATCGTTGAAGCGTATGATGGTATTAGCCTGTCAGACACTGCCCAGTTCTATACATGGCAGTCGGTTGGTGCACTTATCGGTGCATTGAGCTGTGCTTGGTTCGCAACAAAATTTGGTAAGAAATCCACTCTTATTACCATCACAGCCCTAAACGGTGGCGCAACGATCATCAATATGATGTTCACCGACTACACAACATGGGCAGCAATGCGTTTCATCATTGGTTTGTCACTGGGTGGTTACTTCACCGTGGCAGTAAGCCTAATGATCGGCCTATTTACGCCAACGGTACGTGGTAAGTTGACGGCATTCGCGTCTTCTATGTTCTCTGTAGCACTGATGGTAATGGGTGCGTATGCAGCATTTATTGCAAGCATCGATGCACCATGGGAAAGCCTAATGCTTGTTGGTGGTATCCCACCATTGGCAGCCGCTGTGGTCATGATCTTTGTACTACCTAGCGACAGCAAAGTGATCGCTTACGGTGAAGAAGAGCAAGCAAAAGCAGAAGAATCAGATGCACCAGCGAAAAAAGGCTCTTGGGGCGAAATGCTAAGCAAGCCTTACCGTAAGATCACATTAACGTGTCTATTACTGGCTGGCCTTAACTTCTACGGTTTCCAATTCTTTGGTGGCTTCGTAACCACATACCTACGTGATGTACGTATGTTCGACGGTGCAACCATCGGTCTCATCTTCTCTATCTCAGCATTTGGTTCACTGTTTGGTGCGTGGTTCTGGGGTTGGGTAGCTGACAAGTTCGGTCGTAAGGTGAACGCATTTGGCTTCATCCTAGCGGGCATCATGGTTTCAATCTTCTTTGTTGCACCTGGCGACATGGTGATTGGCGGCCTAAACATGCTGGCTCTACTTGGTCTGATTTACAACTTCGGTCTGTCTTCTTCAGCGGTATGGGGTGGTTACTTCTCAGAACTGTTCCCAGCACACCTACGTAGCTACGGCGCAGCGCTATTCCACGGCGGTCGTATCCTCGGTATGTGGGCACCAATGGTACTTATCTTCATCCAAGAGCGTACCGACCTACAAACCGCAATGTGGGGTTCACCAATCGTATGGATCCTTGCTGGTCTTCTATGGCTATCACTGCCAGAGACACTAAAAGGCGGCGTGTTCGATAAGAGCAAAAAAGCCGAAGCAGCAAAAGCGTAACTGAATTTCAAAAACTCCGGCTGGCTCCCCGGCCGGATGAAAAAACTTAATTTCGAGTCCTGTTCCCAAAGCCGACTCGACAGCAAATAAGAGAGTTTATTATGTCTAAATATCAAGAAGCGAAACGCGTTGTACGTGAATACTTCAGCGCAATGGAAAACGCAACTCACGAGAACGTGGCAGAAGTACTAAAAGCACACACTTCAGAAGATTACCTATGGCGTGGTGTTTACCCATTCCGTGAACAACAAGGCGCTCAAGCAGCGGCTGACGTTTTCTGGGCTCCTTTGATGAAATCAATGACTCGCATGCAGCGTCGTCAAGACATCTTCATCGGTGGTGAGAACGAAGTAACATCAGGTGAAATCTGGGTAATGAGCATGGGTCACTTCATGGGTCTATTCGACGCTGAATACCTAGGCATGCGCCCAACTGGCAAAATCATGAACATCCGTTACGCAGAATTTAACTGTGTTGAAAACGGCAAGATCACTAAGACTGGCCTATTCCTAGACCTTCTAGGCGCGATGGACCAAGCGGGTTGTTACCCACTACCACCATCAACAGGTAAGCACTTCGTATACCCTGGTCCTCGTAACCACGACGGTCTACTGTTCGAAGACGCAGCACCAGAAGAAGGCGTAGCAACACTAGCACTAGTGAACAAGATGGTTGATGACTTATCTGCACTAAACGACAGCGGCGCTATGGGTTGCCCACCAGAAGTTCTTGAGAAGAGCTGGTCTAAAGACATGATCTGGTACGGTCCATGTGGTATCGGTGCGTCTTACACAATTCCTCGTTACCAACAGCAGCACCAATTGCCGTTCCGTAACAACCTGAAAGACAAGAAGTTTAACGGCCACGTATGTCGTTTCGCAGAAGGTAACTTCTCTTGTTTCTTCGGCTGGCCAAACCTATCTAACACGCCAATCGGTGGTTTCCTAGGTATGACAGGTGGTGAAGTACGTGCAGACATGCAAGTGGTTGACGTTTACTACCGTGACGGCGACAAGCTATCTGAGAACTGGGTACTGATCGACCTTCCTTACTGGCTAAAACAGCAAGGTCTAGACGTGTTCGAGCGTACTCAACAGATCCTAAACCCTTCTCTATAAGAAGTCCTAGGGGCGGATTGTCAACCCGCCTTTATGTTGCCTGAATCCCCTCTCGGTTCAGGTGACATGCTCCCAACTCGTGCCTCAAGGATGGGGCACAACCTCAAGATAGAACCCTTATTCAAAACGGGCATGAACGCACGGTGGCTTTCTGCGCCCTGAATAATGAGATTGATGATGAAAAAGTCGACCCTTTCTGCAGTGATTTTAGCAGCGCTTACTTCTAGCTCAGCCTTTGCTGCACACACTTTTGTTAATGACGCTGGCGACAGCCTAACCATCGATGGCCGTTTCGATCTTCGCTACCAAGACCGTGGCGGTGATGACAACGGCGAATGGAACAGCGGCAGCTCACGTTTCGGTTTGAAAGGCCAAATGGGTCTGGATAACGGCTGGACTGGTTTCGGTCACGCGGAATGGGGCTACAACTCTGGCGCGAACGGCGACAACATTTACGACCGCTTGCTATACGCAGGTGTTGATCACGAAAAATACGGCAAGATTGCTGCGGGTACTAAGCAGTGGTCTACCTTCTACGACGTAGCATGGTACACCGATTTAGGTCGTGTATTCGGTACTCGTGGCTCAGGTGTTTACAACCTAGCTGACTGGGGTATCGCATCCGGTGCTGGTCGTGCAGAAAACTCAATTACGTACCGTAATTCAATCAATGAAAAAGTGAGCTACGGCTTTACTTACCAAACCACGCGTGAAGATGTTGCTCTAGCAGGCAATGCGACAGCCTCACTGAAAAACGGCATGGGTGCGTCGATCACTTACAAACCCGTTGATGGCGTAACACTGGGTGCGGCTTACCATCAAAATGAAGTTGCTGATTTAGACGCAAGCGTGGTTGGCGTAGAAAACGGCGACAACATGCGCATCATGCTATTGGGCGCAAACTACAGCAACGGTGGCTTCTACGCAGGTGCGACTTTCCACGTTGGCGAAAACTGGGAAGCAGTGAGCCAAGGCGGTACGGACGTAATGTTCGATACCCTAGGTGGCGAAATCTACACTTACTACCACTTCGATAACGGCCTACGCCCAACGTTGAACTACAACTACATGGAAGATCGCGGTGACGAGACACAAGGCTACGAGCGTAACTTGCTGATTCCTGGTCTTGAATACCACTTCCAGAAGAACAAATTCCTAGTTTGGACTGAATACCAGTTCGACCTAGGTAAAGATCAGTACGATGGCAGCAAATTCGAAAACCGTGATGATCAATTCGCGGCAGGTATTCGCTACTACTTCTGATAATACTCATCGCTCACCACCTATACCCAAGTAACCTTAAGGTGGTGAGTGATGAAGTTCTTATCAACACTAAGCAAAGTTATCTTGAAGCCAAGTAGTCATCACTTCACTAATAATTAAAGGCTGCTCAAGCGTAGATAGATGCCCACACTCAGGGATAACATGAAGCGTGACGTTTGGCATGCATCGCTCCATAAGCAGATGATTGTCTAGCGGACAAAGCTTATCTTCTTTACCTGTTATCACCAACGTAGGAGCTTGAATGTCCGCCAATAAAGGTCGAGCATCCGGGCGAGTTGCTAACGCTTTAGCATGTGCTTCAAATGCCTCCAAACCTACATTGACCGCCATGCCTTCTATACGCTCAGTTAACGCTTTGTCTTGCAAACGGCTTGGATGAATCAGCACAGGCATCAGAGTGTCAGGCGTAATGCGTTCAAACTCACCATTTAATGCCTGACTAACCAGTGCATCACGCTTTTGTGTCACCTCTGGCTTTTCATCTGCTGCATTGGTATCCATGAGGATCAAGCCTTTGACTCTGTTTGGCGCTTGACGGTACACCTCAAAGGCAAGAATCCCACCCATTGATAGGCCACCCAAGACAAACTCCTGCGGTGCGTCTTGCAACACTTTCTGCGCCAGCTGTTCCATTGACGGCAATGAGGCCAGCGTCGGGCATGAAGGCTCAACCCAACTTGGCAACGCTCGGTTGACTTCCTCAAACAATGTGCCATCACAAAGTAGTCCGGGTAGCCAAACTAACGAGGTGGGTTGCGTCATTTTATTCTCCTGCCAGCGGCTTTGGTTGATCAGACCCAAGAATGCAATACGTCAAACTATTACCACGCAAGTTCGTCAGTGAATAAGACGCACCTTCTGGAACATTCAGCACATCACCGCGCGTTAAAACAACACTCGCTTGTTCGCCTTGATGCGTGAGGACCACTTCAGTATCGCCATCAAAGTTGATAAGCACTTGTTTTTCTTCTCGGCAGTGTTGAGGAATCGAGCCACCTTCAGAAAGCTCATAAGCCATGATGCTCACTTCATCTTCACTCTTTACTTGGAAGTCATAACTCGCCAAAGGATGACCCGTTAAGGCGTATTGTTTCACGTTGCTTCCGCCGAAATCGCCTTTGATTTCACGATAATCTTTTTGCAGAGCGACAAATGGCATCATCTCTTCTGCGGTGTAGGTATCGAAGGTCGCGAGCTCTTCTTCGGTAAGCAGCGGCATCAATTCTGATTCTTGTGGCACCGGGTCGCCATTAATGGTGTCCACGAGTGTGCCATCGGCTTTGAGGTATAAACCATAACCTTGACTGTCTTTAATAACGTTTGGATGCCAAATAACGCCGCCACCTGAATCGTCGCCGCCAAGTACCGAGAACATAAAGCCGTAATCGCGGCCAACCACTTCAAATCCACGGAAGAGATTGGTTGGAATCGAGATGACGTCACCGTGAGACAACACCGCCTCATGCTCTCCATCGTTCCCCCAATAAAAACGGAACTGACCTTTGAACACCAAGAAAAGCTCAGCGGTACGATGAGAGTGCAACGAATTTTTGATGCCCGGCGGTTGGCCTGCAGCACCAATATTAAAGCCCGCCGTATCGCGAATATGAACATGCTGACGACTGCTCTCTGCCACCCCAGCACCGATAATGCAAAAGTTATCTTTGAGATCACTGCCTGGCGTGCGCGCATCAATAAACGCACTCGTACCCGGAATCAGTTCCATGTAGCGGACCAGGTTATTATTCATTTTAGATTGTAGAGTCATTGTAAATCCTTGTTGTCCTTGTTTGGACCTAGCCTTTGAATTGTTAGTTACAAACCTAAAGTTAGTTACAAACCTAAAGTGTGTTACAGACCTAAAGGTCGCCCACCATCAACCGCGATGGTATTGCCTGTCGAGAAGGTCAGAAGATCTGCAGCGGCGTACACGGCTTGAGCGACTTCTTCATCATTGGCTAAACGCTTAAGCGGTGTGGATTGTTCTTGTTGATTACGCCATGCGTCATCCAAGCCTTTGACAAACTCAGTGTCGACAAGCCCTGGAGCAACAGCCAGAACTCGAACCTCGGGAGACAGAGCGCGAGCTAAAGAACGGGTCATGTTCTCCGCGGCAGATTTACTTGCACAGTAAGCAATGTTGCTCCCCATCGCAGTCTGTGCCGCGATAGAAGTAATGTTCACCACACAACCATTGGCTTGCTTAAGCCAAGGCTCAAACGCTCGAACCATGGCAAAAGGCGCACGGACGTTCACTTGGAAAATTTGGTCAAACAGCTGGTCATCTAAACTTTGCAAATCAGAGTGCGCGACGAATTTCGTCATCCCCGCACAGTTGACCAACAAATCCAGCTTGTCGCTTATTTCACTGACTTGATGTTTAAGCTGTTCAATCGCACTAGAATCTGCCACGTTCAATTTGAATGCTAGATGCTCGTTACGTGGCAGCGAGGAAAGCACATCCTCGGCCGCTTTCTGATTACTGTTGTAAGTCAGAATTACGCGATATCCCGATTCAGCTAGCTTGCGACAAATGGCGGCACCCAGTCCGCCACTGCCGCCTGTGACTAAGGCAAGTTTCGACATATTACGCCTCTTCCACTTTGCCTTTGTAACGGCGCACACGAATATCCGCTTGCTCTTTGTGGCCAGCAAAACCTTCGAGTGCACACAAGCGAGAGCAGTACTCACCGACTTTTAGCGACGCAGCTTCCGTTACACGCTGGTAAGTACAGGTCTTGATAAATTTACCTACCCAAAGACCACCGGTGTATCGCGCCGCTTTCTTCGTTGGCAGTGTATGGTTGGTACCAATACATTTATCGCCGTAAGAAACGTTGGTTTCACGACCTAGGAACAAGGCACCGTAGTTGGTCATGTTATCTAGGAAGTATTTAGGATCTTCCGTCATCACTTGCACGTGTTCAGAAGCGATATCGTCTGCCACTTCCACCATTTCTTCGTAGCTATCACACACAATAACTTGTCCGTAATCTGCCCACGCTTTACCCGCAACTTCAGCCGTTGGGAGAATGGTTAACTGACGTTCGATCTCTTTGATGGTTTCTTGCGCAAATGTTTCGCTATTGGTCAACAATACAGCGGGAGAGTTGTAACCATGCTCAGCCTGACCAAGCAAGTCTGCCGCAGCCAATTCCGGGTCACAGCCTTTCTCATCAGCAATGACCAAGGTTTCCGTTGGCCCTGCAAACAAATCGATACCGACGCGACCAAACAACTGACGTTTTGCCTCTGCCACAAATGCGTTACCCGGCCCTACAATCATATCGACCGGTGCAATAGTCTCCGTCCCCAGAGCCATTGCACCTACCGCCTGAACACCACCGAAGCAATAGATTTCATCCGCACCCGCCATTGCCATCGCAGCGACAATCGCCACATTCGGCTGGCCATTAAACGGTGGTGCACAAGCAATAACACGTTTTACGCCCGCGACTTTCGCCGTCAGTACACTCATGTGAGCGGATGCAACCAATGGGTATTTACCGCCAGGGATGTAACAACCCACGCTGTTGACTGGAATATTTTTATGCCCCAGTACCACACCAGGCATGGTTTCTACTTCGACGTCTTTCATTGAGTCACGTTGAATTTGAGCAAATTTTCGAACTTGTTGCTGAGCGAACTCGATATCATGACGAGTCGATTCATCAAGCGCATCCACACAGGCTTGGATTTGCTCTTCTGACAGGCGGAATTGCTCCGGCGACCAGTTATCAAACTTTTCAGACAACTCACGTACAGCGCTATCACCTTTCGATTCAATATCAGCAAGAATGTTTTCAACAATCTGACGCACTTTTGCGTCGTTTGATGCTGATGCTTCTTCAGTGATTCCGTTTTTTAAAATGCGTGCCATTGGGTTTCTCCTTGAACATTGAGGCTGACGAACGGTTATTTTTATGCGTTTGGATACGAATGCAAAATCAGATTAAACACTTAATTAACATTTGACAAGTTAAGTCAACAAACCACAAAAATAATCCTTAAGCCTTTGTATTGATTAATTTAAACAAATAAAATCAAGTAATAAGCACCTTGATTGAGTTTAATTTTTAATCAAAAATGAGTTTTAGATCACATCATTTTTACTCATCATTTATATTTCTACATGTTAGTTTTTGCATACCTTTGCAAAGGAGAGAATTATGAGCAATTTTAAGCAACGTCTGACTAAAGAAACGCTATTAGGTACATTTGTTAAAACCCCTCATCCTCACATTATCGAGGTATTGGCACTGGCAGAGTTGCCTTTTGTGGTACTGGATGCAGAGCACGCACCTTTCGATCGTTCCTCGCTTGATCTGTGCATCATGGCGGCCAGAGCGAATGACCTCGCGTGCGTGGTACGAGTACAAGACAGCGCTCCTTCAACCATTTTGAACGCGCTTGACTGTGGCGCGGCGGGTGTACAAATTCCCCATGTTTGTACTGCTGAGCAAGCGACGCAACTGGCGAAAATCTGCCATTACGGAGAAGGTGGCCGAGGGTATGCTGGTTCCAGTCGAGCAGCGCAATACGCCACTAAGCCCATGGTTGAACACTTAAAAGACAGCCGTGCGAATACGATTGTCATTGCACAAATTGAAGACCCTCAAGGGGTTGAAAATGTTGAAGCGATTGCCAATGTTGAAGGAATTGATGCGCTCTTCATTGGCCAAGTTGATCTCACTGTCGCTTATGGTGCTGATAGCGTTCATGATGAGAAAGTCGCACAAGCAAGTATGCGAGTAATCGAAGCGGCCAGAGCCGCCAATAAACCTGTTGGCATGTTTGTCGCGACGGCTCAACAAGCTCGGGAATGGCGTGAACTCGGCGTTAGCTTCTTTTGTGTTGGGTCTGAACACAAAATGATCATTGATGGCTTCAAACAAGAGAGAAATGTGATGAATTCTTGAGTTTTCTCTGATATTTACGCCTTATCAATGTAATGCTCTAGACACAGAAATCCCCTAGCCCATACACTCAGCACGTATGAGAAGGTTCAATGGCCTTAAATAAGGAGTATCACCATTAAAGCGAAAGTAACTTCGATCGACGTCGCGAAGATGCTCGGCGTCTCTCAATCGACGGTATCTAGAGCATTCAGCCCGACTGCGAGTATTAGCGAGAAGAAACGCAAAATGGTGATGGATGCCGCAGCTAAGCTCGGATACACACCGAATGCCATCGCCCGAGGTCTGATTTCGAATCGTTCAGGCTTAGTGGCGATTGCGTTAGATAGCGAATCAAACCCAATGTACGACATGCAATCTCGTGCTTTGGCTGTCGAAATTCAAAAGCGAGGCGGACAAGTTGTGCTTTGCCCTATCGACAAGGACGACCTCGATCTCGCCATTTCACGCGCCATTGAATACCAAGTGGACGGACTCGTTATCGCCACCAGCCGTTTAACCTCACGCGCGTTTGCCCAATGCGAAAAGTTTGGCGTTCATTTAAGCTTGATTAACCGCTACGCCGAGGGTATTAATGCCAATAGCTCTGGTATTGATAACCGATTGGCGGGCCAACAAGCAGCCGAGTATTTAACGCAGAAAGGCGCAAAACAGTGTGCTTATATCAGTGGCGATGCTGGCTCCATGACCAGTGAAGAGCGTTGGCTGGGTTTCTCTTCAAAATTGCAAGAACTCGGCTCCCCGTCACCAACCTTTATCCAAGCCAAGTACAGCTTTGAAGCAGGCTTAGAAGCGGCGAAAGCGATCTTGTCGCACACTAGCAAACCCGATGCAATTTTTTGTGCAAACGACATCCTCGCCATGGGTGTGATGGATGGCTTGCGACAAGCCGGAGCAAAGATCCCCCAAGACTTCTCTGTGATGGGTGTAGATAACATTCCGATGTCTGCATGGCCGAGCTATGATTTGACCACCATTGCTCAACCAGTCGACAAAATTGTTAAACGAGCGGTTGAAGACTTGATGAATCGAATCAACGGCAACCTGGATGCAACTGGCGAATACCTTTTCGAGCAAGGCACCTTGATCGAACGTAGTAGCACCATTTAATAAATCCATTTTTATTCATTCTTCATAAAACAAAATGCCTTGCTTTCGAGTAAGGCATTTTCTGTGATCACGATTAAATTTTCACCAATCGTTATTTAATACCTCATCAATTCATCAATCTTGTTATTGACTTGTTACTTTAATGTTTTATTTTGGATTCGTATGCAAAATGGATATGAATTGCTCAACTAATTTATAAAAACATAAAAAGTTGTGTGACTTGCCAACGAATGCCCATGGCATGTCATACCAGAAACAAGGAAGAACGATGAAGAAAGCAATCCTTACTTCACTTACCGCACTGGGGCTTGCATTTAGCAGTATGAATACGTTTGCAACCAGTGTTATTCGTCTTGCTCATGACAGTCAAGAAACCTCTCCCGTACACAAAGCAATGCTCTATTTCGAACAAGAAGTGGAAGCTCGCTCAAACGGTGAGATAGAAGTTGAAATCTATCCGGCAAGACAACTAGGCGATGTGCGTGAGACGACTGAACTCGTACAGCAAGGCAACTTACAAATGACGTTTGGTGCGTCAGTTTTACTCTCTCCCTACGTCCCAGAGTTTAACGTGCTCGACGTGTTCTACCTTTTTGATAGCGAAGAGCAAGCACACAAAGCGCTCGACAGTGAGAAGATCGGACAACCATTGTTGAATGCTATGGAATCAAAAGGCTTTCATGGACTTGGCTTTATGGAGGTCGGCTTTCGTAGCGTGACCAACAACAAACAGCCAGTTGATAGTATTGAGGACCTGAAAGGGCTAAAGATTCGCTCGGCATCTAACCCCACTCAAATAAGCGCTTGGAAATCTATTGGTACTGCGCCAACACCTCTGTCTTGGGGAGAAATTTTCACCTCGTTACAACAAGGCCTGATTAACGCTCAAGAAAGTGCTATCTACTCTATTTATGCCGAACGTTTTTACGAGGCACAAAAGTATCTCTCTTTAACTAACCATATATACACCAACTACGTGTTGTTCATGAACAAATCGTTTTGGGATTCACTGCCGGCCGCACAACAAGCGCTGATCAGTGAAGTAAGCAAAGAAACCATCGCAAAACAGCGTGAGCTCGCCGCGCAGCAAAACCGAGAAGTAATCAAAGAGCTCGAAGCAAAAGGCATGACGGTTAACATCGTCCCAGACGAGGTACGCAGCATCATGAAAGAGAAAATGAATGCGGCCGTGTACCAGGACTTGCGCAGTAAAACGGGTAAAGACTTGTTTGACAACGTGATGGCCGAGATAGAACGCCTATAACTCCCACTCTTTTGCACGATCTGGCAACAGGTCGTGCTTTCTCGTTTTGGAGGTGAACATGAAGTGGTTTCGCTTACTAGACAAATACCTAGAACCAACCCTTATCGTTATCGCGATCTCAACGATGACAACTTTACTGTGCTTGCAAATCGCCCTACGCCTGTTCGATGCAACGATCGCGTGGGCTGAAGAGCTGGCTCGTTATTTATTCGTATGGGCGATGTACCTGAGCATCAGCTACTGTATCCGAGATGATCGACACATCCGCATTCGTGTGTTCATCGATAAACTTCCGGGCAATTGGACGCAATTCAGTTTGATTGTCTCTGATCTTATCTACCTTGCCTTTAGTGCAACTGTCGCCTGGTTTGGATTTAAGGTTATAAACCGCAGCCTGCAACTCGGTCAGATTGCACCCGCAATGGAAATTCCTATTGCGTGTTTGTATGCCTCTGTTTTAGTTTGCGCACTATTAAGCTGCGCGCGCCTAGTGACAAGCATTTATCAACGTGTGAACGCGTGCTCCACCAGCAATGAACGAGTTCGCTTTTCTCGCCAACGCTATCGCCATATCAAAGCAAAGTATCGTACTTCTAACCGACTATTGGAGTTTAACGCATGACGTCTGCACTTTTGTTTGGCAGCTTTGGTCTGCTTCTGCTCATTGGCGTTCCGGTCGGTATTGCTCTGGCGGCAGCCAGTATGGTCGCGATATTAAGCCTGCCATTCCTTAACATCGAGTTTTTAGTACAAGGCTTGGTGACAGGGCTCGACTCCTTCCCTCTCCTCGCCGTCGTTCTTTTTACCTTAGCAGGTAACCTTATGAGCCAAGGAGGGATCTCAAAACGATTATTGCATGTGGCGGAGGTCTTCTTTGGCCACTTTACTGGCGGGCTTGGTATCGTGGCCATTGTGGCGTGTATGTTCTTCGCATCCATCTCTGGTACAGGGTCTGCCACTGTTGCCGCTATCGGCCTGACGATGATTCCTTCGATGGTGAAGAAAGGCTACGACCGCAGCTTTGCAGGTGCTTTAATCGCGTCCTCCGGCGGAATTGGCGTCATTATTCCACCCTCTGTGGTGATGATCGTCTACGCGATCACAGCTGAAGTCTCGGTAACTAAAATGTTCATGGCAGGCATCATTCCTGGCTTGGTCGTCGGTATGGTATTGATCGGCTATTGTCTAATTGTGTCAAAAATGCGGGGCTACACAGGTAACGAACGCAAAGCCACTTGGTCAGAGCGTCTTGATGCACTAAAAGAAGCCAGTTGGGCAATGCTACTACCCGTAATCATTCTCGGCGGTATCTATTCCGGTATCTTCACGCCTACCGAATCCGCAGCGATTGGCGTGCTCTATGGCTTATTCTTTGGCATGTTTGTTTATAAAGAGCTCAAACCAGCGCAAGTTGTGAAAATCATTCTAGAGTCGTCACTGTTAGTTGGCGCAGTGCTCGTCATTGTGGGTGCGTCCGTGACGTTTGGCCGCATATTGACGCTAGAGCGTCTGCCGACTGAGATCGCTCAGTTCATTCTATCGATTACCGAAAACAAACTTCTGATACTGCTTTGCATCAATGTCCTGTTGTTGCTCGTCGGTACCTTTATGGAAACGCTGGCAGCGATTGTTATTCTCACACCAATTCTGTTACCCATTACGTCAGCACTCGGCATGGACCCAGTTCATTTTGGTATCGTGATGATCGTGAACTTAGCCATTGGCTTTGTTACGCCTCCTCTGGGTGCCAACCTGTTTATGGCAAGTCAGGTAGGCAAAGTACCGATAGAGTCGCTCTCTAAAGCCATCATGGGTTGGATTGGTGCAATGATAGTGGCCTTGATGTTGATTACCTTCATCCCTGCCATCTCGCTATCGTTACCTGCGCTTTTATCCTGATCGTTGCACTCATAGAGCGCTTATGACTGTTATAGCCACTAGATAAACACCTTTCTAGTGGCTTATTCGTTATCTACTTCCGATTTAATAAAAAAGCCTTTAAGCATTCGTATGCAAAAGGAAAATTTGAAAGATATAAGGATAATTGACACCAAAATAGCTGAATATTAGCGATAAAGTCTATTTGGGTGCCTTGATCTGCATGATTATCAGTTTTGGCTTAATCATTTGTTTCCATTCAAACAGATCAAAATAAATTAAGCGATTAAAAAAACAATAAGATATTATGAAATTCATACAAAAAACTTTGACCTCCTTTCTTATTAACACGTCTCGATAAGAGATAGCTTCCATCTCTCCTGTACTTTTTTAGTTTATTTTCCGCTCAATTGTTAAAAACCTGATCATCAGCACGCTATTTAAACAATCGAAAAACAATCCGTTGACAAAATGGCAACATGATATATTTTGAATACGTAATCAAAACATAATTCAAACATAATTATTCAATTACGGAGGTGATTTATGGCCATGGTTGGCTTCGATGAAAAGTGGCGTGATTTTCCCGACTACATTCTTGGTATCACAAAAGAGATTTGGGAAGACCGAGGTTTAAACACCTTAGAACACTACTACTCTCCCGACATTGTTGTGCGTACTCCACTCTCTATCGTTCAAGGAAACGAAGGGGTGATCAGTGCAACAATGGCGACACTGGCCGAGTTTCCCGATCGCACGCTATATGGCGAAGACGTCATTTGGTCAGGCACCCCGGAACAAGGCATGCTTTCTTCTCATCGAATCATCTCTACTGCAACACACAGTGGCAACGGCTTCTACGGGCAAGCCTCGAACCGCAAACTTCGTTTCCGTATTATCGCAGATTGCCACGCTATCAATAACCAAATCAATGACGAATGGTTGGTTCGCGATCAAGCCGATATCGCGAAGCAACTGGGCATGACGTCAGAAGAGTTTGCACGCCAACAAATCGAATTTGAAGGTGGCGTGGAATCAAGCCCATTTCCGTTCACACCTGAAGTCGACATTCCTGGACCTTATTTGGGCGTAGGCAACGACAACGAATATGGTCAGCGATACGAAGCAATTCTCAGAAGCCTTATGAATGCCGAGTTCTCAATAGTACCGAAAGAGTACGACCGCGCTTGCATCGGCGAATACACTGGCGGTCAAACTGCCCTATCACACTCGGAAGTCGATCATTTTTGGATGGCACTTCGTGCGTCTTTCCCAAATGCTCAATTTACCGTTCACCATCGTATTGGCCGAGATGACGACATGATGTCACCACGCGCGGCAATTCGATGGTCTTTGCACGGTAAGCATGAGGGATATGGGATGTTTGGTAAGCCTTCAGGAAAAGAGGTTTACATCATGGGGATCAGCCACGCTGAGTTTGGCCCTTGGGGTCTTCGTCGCGAATTCACTTTGTTTGACGAGACCGCAATCTGGAAGCAAATCCTGCTTCAGCAAGGCTAACGGCTGACTAAACACTATTTATTAAAATCACAGACAGTAAGGAAGCAACATGTCACTCAACATCATCGAACAGTTCTACCAGAACTACTTCAAAGCCGCAGACATCGAGCAAAAACAGGCCGCTCTGCAAACTTTGAACCCTGACGTAAAATGGTGCGTGGCGCACCCTGTGAACGATCTTAATGGCCCAGATGCAACCCACGAATCTTTCCTCTCACCACTTGTTAATGCTTTGCCTGACGCCGAGCGCCGACCAATAATTGTTATGCACGGCGAATACGAAGGCCGCACTTGGTACAACTCTACCGGCTACTTTATCGGTACATTTGAACAACCACTGTTTGGCATCCCAGCAACAGGGAAAACACTCTACTTGCGTTACACCGAAATGGTGTGTGTGGAGAACGACCAAATCACCGAATCTTACATGATCCCAGACTTCATCGACGCGATGAATCAAGCAGGCTGCAACCCTCTTCGTAAAAGCTTAGGTCACGATGGCTTGGTTCCTTCTCCTGCAACTTCTAACGGTATTCAACAATCTGTTGTGTCTTTGGAAGAAAGTGAAAAGAGCGCCCAGCTGGTTGAAGATATGCTGTCTTGCTTGGGTCGTTTTGATGGCAAAGATCTTTTCTCGATGGATTTAGAAAACTACTGGCACAATGACTTCATGTGGTACGGCCCTGCTGGTATTGGTACTACGCGCGGTATCAAAGGTTTCCGTAACCACCATCAAGCGCCATTTGTGTTTGCGTTCCCAGATCGAAGTGTCGATATTGAGGTCAATTTTTTGGCCAAAAATGACTACGTATCCACAGGTGGTTGGCCACATATGCATGGTTCTCACACTGGTCACAGTGGCTGGCTCGGTCTTGCCCCAACCGGAAAACACATCGAACTTCGCGTTATGGACATTTGGCGACGCGAAGGCGATTTACTGAAGGAAAACTGGGTGGCGATCGACATCGTTCATATCCTGCTGCAACTTGGCTATGACGTGTTTGCACAAATGAAAGAACAGTTAGAAGGACCTAATTATGCATGAGTTTGGCGCACTTAACTGGAGCATCCTTGGGGGATACATCGCCCTAACGCTAGTACTGGGTGCGGTGATTGGTAAGCGAGTCACTTCAGCTAGCCAATTCGCTTTGGGTGATAAGAGCATCCCTTGGTGGGCGATCGGTATTTCTGTCGTTTGTACTTACGTGAGTGCCATGTCTTTCCTTGGTGGGCCAGCTTGGTCTTACAAAGAAGGCCTGTCGGTTATCGCGATTCACCTCAATTATCCGCTGGTGATCTTCTTCATCGTGGCTGTGTTTATGCCGTTTTTCTACAACAACGGTTTAACCTCCATCTACGAGTATCAAGAACGACGCTTCGGTAAGGCTTCACGACTGACTTTGTCGTTTATCTTCCTTATCAAACAAGCATTGAGCTCGGCAGCCGTACTCTACGCGACAGCAATGATTTTAGAGTTCATTACTGGTATCGACGTGATGTACTGCATCATGATCGTCACTGCAATTGCCCTTATCTACACCGTAATGGGCGGTATCGCGGCTGTCATTTGGACCGATGTGATTCAAGCAGTAATCTTATTTATTGGCGCATTCATCATCATTGAAGCCGTTTGGAATGGCATGCCTGCTCCAATGACGGAGGTCATGGCAGAGCTCAAAGCGAAAGGAATGACCGATGCCCTACAAACAAGTTTTGACCTAAGCCAAGTAACGACTGTATGGGCCGGCGTTATCGCAATGACGATGTTCCACACCACCGTGTATGGCGGTAACCAGATGATGGTACAACGTTGTATGGCCGCGAAAAACATGGGCGATGCGAAAAAGGCAATGTTGATGATGGGCTACGTGGCCTTCTTTATTTACTTTGTCTTTATCTTGCTTGGCGTCCTGTTCAACGCTTATTACGACGGTAAAGAGTTTGAAAACGGCAACACCATCATTCTTCATTATGCGAGTGAATATGGAATGCCAGGCTTGATGGGCATCATTGCCGCTGCGATTCTGGCGGCAAGTATGTCGAGTCTCGATTCCGCATTTAACTCAATGGCGACCGTTTCTGTGGCTGACTTTTACAAACGCTTCTACAAGCAAAACGAGTCGGAAGAGCATTACTTAAAGGTATCGCGTTTCTTCACGGTGGCGTGGGCGATTTTGGTCATCATTCCAGCGATCATGTTTGCCACCAGCACAGGCTCGGTACTGGAAGTGCTGAGTAAGGCAGGCTCTTACTTTGTCGGTGCGAGCTTCTGTATGTTCGTCCTTGGTTTCTACTCAAAACACATTACGGAAAAAGGCTTGTTAATTGGCGTTGCTGCTAGCTTCTTGGTGATCTGGTATGTAGCCGTTGCGACCGATATTGCGTGGCCTTGGTATTGCGTGATTGGCGTCCTTGTGAATGCCGTTGTCGCTTACATTGCTAGCCTTCTCCTGACGGGTAAACAAGATGAAATGCATCTTTACACAGTGAAAGGCCAGCAAGCGGAATATGCTCGTCTAAATAAACCAATCAAGGAAGATGGTTGGTATGTCGTTCCCGGCAAAATCGATGCTCCATGTTATGGCTTACTAGTGATGTTTGTATTCTCGATCGTGATGCTTTGGGGGATCAACGCGTTTACCGACAACGCTCCTATGCTGATTAACTTTATGCGTGGCTGCTCTATTCTTGTCGCTACCGCTTGCATCGGATACATGGGGTATTCACTCCTCTCCCCGAAACGTAAAGTTGCAGTCAAACAAGCAAATTAATGTTCTTTACGTAGATACTGTACGTCCAACAAACGGACAGTATCTACGCTCTAGATCTAGTGCTAGCTCAAAGCAAATCGAATGGGTTAACCCACATTTTGCTTTTTAACACTCCAAAGCCATTATTCTACTTAGGATACCCCGTCAGAACATTTATGAATACGTACCTATTTATGCTAGTCTTATGACCTCAATTACTGGCAACTAAGTTTTATTCATGAAATCAATTAAACACGTAGTCACATCAAAAGATGTGGCAAAGATGGCAGGCGTCTCTCAATCTACTGTATCGCGCGTGTTTGTTCCGGGTAGCTCAGTATCCGAAAAGACCAAGCAAAAAGTCTTTGAAGCGGCTAAAGCCCTTAACTACCGCCCTAACGCCTTTGCACGTAGCCTGACCACAAACGAATCGAAATTGATAGGTTTGGTGTTTCCTGATGCGGATTACCCTATCCATATGAAAACACTGCAGTTAATTTCCAGTGAGTTACAGAAAAAAGGTTATTCTGCCGTATTGATTCCATGGCAAGTGGATGAAGAAGAGGGCCACTCAATCCCAAATATCTTCCAGTATCGCGTCGATGGTGTCATTGCTGCTTCCGCAACCTTCAATAAGTCCCTTTATGAAGAATGTGAAGAGTTTAATATCCCAATTGTTCAATACGCACGAGTTGTTGAAGGTACTAGGAGTAGCTACGTTATCAGTGACAACTACGAAGCAGGCCAACAAGCCGCGCAACTTCTGCACAAAAGTGGCGTGAAGAACGCGGTTTATTTGACGGGAGAAGTGCCAACCTTTACGAATGACGAACGCCAAAGCGGCTTCTGCTCTGAATTTGAAGACCTAACCGGCAAGACGCCACGCATCATTGAAGCCAGCTATGACTACGCGAGCTCACTTGATAAAGTCCGTGCCATACTGGCAGACAAAAATCGGCCTGAAGCAGTGTTCTGTGCAACCGATAACCTTGCGATGGCGGTCATGGATATCGCCCGTATAGAATGCGGGTTGAGGATTCCTCAGGACTTACAAGTCATTGGTTTTGATAATATTCCTCAGACAGAATGGTTAAGCTATCAATTAACCACGTTCCGCCAGGATTTCCGTCGCCTCGCTCGCGAGTGCGTGAAGATCATTGTTGATCAAATTAATACGAAAAACGGCAGCCTAGTAAAAATGATGGTGCCAGTGAAGTTAATCGAGCGCCAGACAACAAAAGCTTAAATAGCTATAGCCAGCCATTCGGTTGGCTTTTTTATTTGCCTGTGACTCCCAAACGGCTCATTTAGTGTTGTAAGCATTAATGAACCCATGTATATTTATGAGCTATTACACTATATGAACCAAACAAAAAAAGGCTCATAATCCTTATGACCACGTATCTTTACACTCGTTATTCGCCAAAAAATCGAGCTTACCAAGAGCACCTTAATACTCTAAAAGCTTTTGCGCCCGAAGCTCAGCATTTTGAGGATAAGGTTCGTGGTTGCATGCCTCCAACCGAGAGAGAGGCATTCTTACGACTGCTCGATTCCGTCAGAGCTGGGGATACGATTGTGCTCTGGTGGCTGACCGCATTTGGTCGCGACTTTAGTCAAGCATTGAACACGATAAAAATGCTACTCGATAAAGGGGTAACATTGAAAACCGTATGTGAATCAATAACTTTTGAGCCAGGTTCTGTTCAAACTCAAACACTACTCACAGTGTTATCTGGATATGGGAAAGTGCAGACTGAACATCGCCTGTTTGCCGCAGAGCAAGGGCGACAGGCCATTAAAGAGCAGCCAGAATTATGGAAACAGAAGTTTCGCGGCCGCCCCGCAAACAAAACCAAACACCAACAGATCGCAACGTTACTGCTAGAAGGCTACACATTGCAAAACGTAGCAGAGCAATGCGAAGTCAGTCTATCGACTGTGAAGCGGGTCAAAGCAAAGCTAAATGAAGTGGATGACGAAGGTGGCTTAAGATCACGACGCCAAAAAAGTTGTTTGAATGGAGACCCGTCATGAGTCGCCCAATCAACTTTCATACTATACTACTCGCCTGTCTTATTATTAGCGTTGGCCAGTTGAGCATGGGGCTAGTCATGCCCTCTTTGCCATGGATAGCAAAAGACTTTTCCATCTCCCTCGACCAAGCTCAACTACTTGTGAGTATTTATTTGCTCGGCTTTGGCCCCTCTCAATTTATCTACGGGCCAGTGTCAGATGCTTTAGGACGAAAAAGAGTATTACTTACCGGTTTACTCATCGCGATGTCTGGTCTGCTGATGATTATTTTCTTCAGTGACACATTTACAGGGATGGTGATGGGGCGCTTTTTACAAGGGTTAGGTACAGGATGCTGCGCGGTACTCGCGAGAGCGTCGACTCGAGATAGATTTAGCGGGGATGAACTCCCAGTGGCAATGTCTTACATCGCCATGGCGGCTTCAATCACGCCACTTATTGCACCTGTGATTGGCGGCTTTATCAACTTCCACTTCGGTTGGAGTATGGTGTTTATTTCTCTATTGGGCTATGTCTCGCTGGCCTGGGTAATCATCGCCTTTAAGTTCACAGAAACCATCACAAAACGTTCTGTCATTCCGTCACCCCGAAAAATGTTGCTCCAATACAAGAGCTTAATTACATCTCGTTACTTTATGAGTTTCGCCAGTATCAGTTGGTTAAACTTCAGCTTAATGATTACGACAGTCTCTGTGATGCCATTTATCATGCAAGATCAAATTGGCATGACCTCCGCTCAATACGCGATGTGGGCGCTCATTCCCGCTTTGGGTATGTTATGTGGTACCACGATTTGTAACCGAGTAAGGCCAATTATTGGCAATAAAAAAATGCTGCTTTGCACCCCATTTCTTCACCTCGCTGCCGCAATATGGTTATTTTTCTGCCCTGTTGAGCCTCTATTTCTGATGCTAGGACAGCTATTAATGATCTTGGGTAATGGTATTGCCCTACCTTGTGCACAAGCGATGGTAATGCAACCTTATAAAAAGCAAGCAGGTGCCGCAGCGGCAATGTCTGGTGGTGGACAAATGGTCGTCTCCTCATTGGTCAGCTTAACTCTGGTGCAGCTTGGATTGAGTCAAGCATGGCATCTAGCGATCGTTATCGTAATATTTGCATCGCTTACCTTCACCAACATTCAACGTGGCTTCAGTGCAGAGCAACCTTCAGAACAATAACAAAAAACATACTATTGTCCTTATAGCTACAACAAATAGTATAAACTTAAATTTAGGAAAAGTTGGCGGATACTAACATGATGTTGCATTTAAGAATTGGCGCCTTAACACTCGCCACATTGATATCCGCTGGTACTGACGCGAGCGCCAACGAGAACTGGCAGTTCGAGAGTGACAAGAATGGAATCACAATTTACTCCCGAGAACATAGTGACGGTTTAGTTGAGATCCGTGCCCGGATGTTCACACCCACCAGCTATGGTGCATTTTTAACGCTACTAGAAGACAGTGACAATATCCCGAACTGGATTGACAATACCAGTCATAGCCGGGTTTTAAATCAAATATCGGCCACCGAGAACATCGTTTACACCCAGTTTAAAGCACCATGGCCTGCCAAAAATCGGGATATGGTCACCTACTCAAAGTACTGGGTCGATGAGCTGGGATTCACCATAGAAATCAAAAGCGCACCTGACTCATATCTTGCTGAACAAAATGGTTATGTTCGAATTCGCTCGGTTGATGCGACTTGGGAATTACAAAAACTCACAAACGATACAACACTCGTGGAATACAAGGCGTTTGCTGACCCCGGAGGTCTATTGCCAAACTGGCTGATCAACAAACTTTCAAAAGAAAGTGCATGGGCGACATTTAGTAATTTAAGAAAAGAGTTACCTGAATATCAGCAATACTCTCATCCTCAAATAGATGAGTAAGCGTCGCTCTTCCCACTCGCTTTTTAATACGGTACATAATAGTAAATTACCACCTTCTAAAGAAGGTGGCTTTGTGTGAGCCCCCTAAAAGGGGGCCTTTGTTTAGTCCAGCGCCAATTGCTGCTGCTCTACTCGCTCTTGCTTCTCTTGATGTCTTACATATCGGCGTATTATTTCTTCATTGATTCCAACACTATCGACAAAATAGCCTCTTTGCCAAAAGTGATTACCCCAAAGCCTGTTCTTC